>NZ_CP079865.1:2103030-2403463 GCF_025263565.1 Mycobacterium sp. SMC-8 | reverse complement strand
AGTTCGCGCGTGGTGATGCCGCGGAAGCGGACCCGCATCGGCAGCGCCACGATGTGCAGCCGCTCAAGGACGTCGACGAGTTCCACCACCGCTTCATCGTGCCTCAGCGGCCGGCCTGCTCCAGCACCAGCGGCAGGGGTTCGGCGTCGGGCCTGTCGGCGCCCGACGGCAGCATCTTCAGGCCGACGACGGCGACGATGATGCCGCTCACGAAGATCAACTTGGCAGCGGAGACGGCCTCGGCACCGGTGGCCATCGCATAACCGACGGTCAGGGCCGCACCCAGGCCGGTCCACACCGCATAGGCCGAGCCGATCGGGATGTGCTTGACCGCCCAGCCGAGGCCCCAGATGCTCAGCACCATCGCCACCAGGAACACCACGGTCGAGCCCGGCCGGGTGAAACCGTCGGACTCGCCGAGCGCGGTCGCCCACACCGCTTCCATCACCGCGCTGACGATCAGGATCGTCCACGGCATGTCAGCTCACCACCTTCAGTCCGGCGACACTGCCGACGAGCAGCAACAGCAACAGCAGGCGCGCCGTGGAGGCCGCCTCCCTCTTCGTCGTGATCGCCCAGAGCACCGTCAGCGACGCGCCGATCCCGACCCACACGGCGTAGGCCGTCCCCGTCGGCAATGTCCGCATCGCGTACGCCAGGCCCGCCAGGCTCGTGGGCATGGTGATCGCGACGACCAGGACGGGCCGCCACCGCCGGAAGTTGTTCGACATGCCGAGCGCGGCCGCCCAGACGGCCTCGAAGAAGCCGCTGACCACCAGAACCAGCCAAGCCACAAGACCTCCTCAACGAGTCAGTCTTGTCGCTGCGGGTACTGCTCCCTCGTCCGCCAGCACCCGGAATTGGGCGCTGCACCGGCCACGTTACCCAACAGTTCCAGGCCGGTCATGTCCCGGAAACAAATGGTGACCGGCATCTCCGGGTGCGGCCGGAGGGGACGGGCGGCGCGGGGCCGCCGACTCACCGCAACCGGGGTCTGGGACTACACCGTGGTGCGGTCGCGGACCTCCCAGTGGGGCTTGCGCAGCTCCTTTTTCAGGATCTTGCCGGTGGGGTTGCGCGGCAGCTCGTCGGCGATGTCGACCGACTTCGGACACTTGTAGGCGGCCAGCCGCTCACGGGCGAAGGCGATCAGCTCGCTTTCGGACGCCTCGCCCTCCAGGACGACGACGGCCTTGACGACCTCACCCCACTTCTCGTCGGGGACGCCGATCACCGCGACCTCGACGACGGCCTCGTGTTCGGCCAGCACCCGCTCCACCTCGATGGAGTAGATGTTCTCGCCGCCGGAGATGATCATGTCCTTGAGCCGGTCCTCGACGAAGATGTAGCCGCCCTCGTCGACGCGGCCGATGTCGCCGGTGCGGAACCAGCCGTCGTCGGTGACGGCCTCGGCGGTCGCCTCCGGCTTGTTGTGATAGCCCTTCATCAATTGCGGTGAGCGGAACCATAGTTCGCCTTGCGTGCCGGTCGGGACGTCTTCCAGGGTGTCCGGATCGACGACACGCACCTCGGCGTTGGGCACCAGCGTGCCCGCACTGGACAGCCGCTCCTCTTTCCCCGGGTCGCGGTGCGCTTCGGGCAGCAGGTGGCTGATCACGCCGCACAGTTCGGTCAGCCCGTAGGCCTGCATGAAATCGGTGTCCGGCCAAGCCTGTAACGCCTGACGCAGCAGCGGCAGCGGCATCGGCGACGCTCCGTAGGCGAAGGTCTTGAGCGACGAGAACAGTTTCACTGCGTCCTCACCGGCCTCGAGCAGCTTGGCCAGCACCGCCGGCACCAGGAATGTACGGTTGGCGCCCTTGAGAATCGCCCCGGCCAGGGTCATGCCGTCAACGTCGCGGGTCATCACGCTCGGGAAGCCGTCGTGAATTCCGAACTGCACGTACGACGATCCGCCGACGTGGAACAGCGGCATCGCCACCATGTTCTTGTCACCCTCGTCGAACTCGAAGCCCTCGTGGGCATTGAGGGTGTGGGCGATGATGTTGGACTGGGTGAGCTCGACACCTTTCGGGCGGCCCGTGGTCCCCGACGAGTACATGATGATGCACACGTCGTCAGGCTGAACCTCCGACGAGCGTTCGGCGGGGGTGGCGGCCGCCAGCAGGTCCTCGTACTCGTCGTCTCCTTCGGGCTTGACGGAGATGACATGGTCGATGTTGGTGAGCTTGTCGCGGATGCCGTCGACCGCGTCCTTGAACTCCTGACCCACGATGAGCAGCTTCGCGCCGGAATCGTTGAGCACATAGTCGAGTTCGTCGGCGGCCAGCCGGAAGTTGATGATCGCGTTGGCCGCGCCCAGCGATGCCGCGGCGAAGGTGAGCTCGACGCACGCCGGGTGGTTCTTGTCGAGGAAGGCCACCACGTCGCCCCGCGTGACGCCCCGCTCCTTCAGCGCACCGGCGAGGCGGCGAACCCGTTCGTTCCACTGCGACCAGGTCCAGGACCGGTCGAGGTAATCCATGGCTTCGTCGTCGGGTTTGGTGGTCGCCCAGTGTGCGAGGCGTTCGTCGAGGAATTGCGGTGCGGACAGGTCGGCCATGGGCAGAAGCGTGCCACGCTGATGCGCGCCGCTGAGCGGATTCGCACAATCGCCCACAACGACTTCACAGAATTCAGTGCACCAGCGGCGCGAGGTGGGTGCGGGCGTAGCCGGCGACGGCCTCGTCATCTGTGACGTCGAGGACGGGGGTGCTGACCTGGACCAGTGAGGCGGCGAGCCGGATGTGGATGTCGGCGACGGCGAGCAGCTGATCGTCGGGCATGGTGGCCCCGGCCGCCCGCAGGGCCTTGGCCATCGCGGTGGCCGCACTGACCAGGAACAGCCTTGCCTCCTCGACCATCTCGGTGGTGGCGGTGAACTCGCCGTCGAGCTGAAGGAACCTGCGCATCACCGGTTCACCGGTGAGCAGCCGTACCCCTTCGCGGAAACAGGCGACCGCGGCCTGCTGGGGTCCGGAGTCGATGGCCACGGTCTGCAATCGCGCCATCGCGAAGTCGAAAGTCTGCCGCCCCAATTCGGTGATCAGTGCGTCGCGGCTGGGGAACCTCCGGTACAGCGTGCTGCGGCTGACGCCGGCCTGGCGGGCGATCACGTCCATGTTGAGGCGGCCGACGCCGACGAGCGCGACCTCTTCGGCCGCGGCCTTGAGGATCGCGGCTTCTTGTTCGCCGGGGGTGTTCCTGGTGCGCGCGCGCCGCATCGGCAGGTCAGCCCGCCGGGCAGCGGCCAGGTGGCGGCGCGAACGAATCAAGGGCGACTGAACGGTGCAGCCGTACCAGCTTCTCGTATTCGATCCTGTTGCGGGCCAACGGGATTAGCAGCACTCTGTCGGGCAGGGTGCGCCACGCCAACTGCAGCAGCCGGGTGTAGAGCGCGAACTCGCGGTCGTGGCGCGTATCCCACCGGAAGCCGGACATGTCGCGGATACCGGGGTGCAGGATGCCGAACGAGCACACGGTCACCACCCTGCCGGCCAGCGGCCGCAGCGCCAGCCAGCCGGGGGTCAGCGCCAACCGCAACGCCGGCGGCAGCATCAGCGTCGGCAGCGGAAGCCTGGTGAGGTTTTCGGTGACCTGGCGCAGGAACGGATTCGACGCGAGCTCTCCGTCGACCATCGACTCGTAGTACTGCTCGGCCTCGGTGTAGGTCGCGGGCAGCTTCGCGTTCTTTCCCGGCAGCTCCAGCGACCGGAAGCCCTCCAGCAGTTGCTGATACGCCGCTTCCCGCTCGTCCTCGGTCAACGTGATCCCGGTGCACGGGGTGAACGAGTTGAGCACCACGAACAGTCCGCTGACCGCGATCCAGTTCCACAGCTTGGGATCCAGCGCGCTGTAGCGCACGTCAGCGAAGTCCCCGGCCCCGCGACCGCGCACCTCCCGGTGCATCCGCTTGAGCCGCTCGCCCTCCGCCGCGCGGTCCGCCGCGTCGCCCCAGATCGCCAGCAGTGCCGAAAACCCGCTGCGCACACCGCGGTCAGCGAAGTTCGAGGCGAACCGCCCGGTCTTGTCGACCGCGGCCGCCACCGGCACCAGCGCGACCTCGTCGAATGCGGCAGCGCCGAAGAGTCCGCTCAGCACGCTGCCGGAGTGCTTGCGGAACTCGTGAAGGACTTTCGGCCGGATGTTCTCGGTGGAGCTGGGTGAGGACTGCTCGACGACCGCGACCATTGCGCCTCCCGAACCTTGTCGTTGACACAAAGACTAGCCATATGTGTCAACATGTCAATGGTGGGCGTCGCGGGCCGGGCGCGAGCGTGCGGCTTGCACGGTGCGAGCGTGCGCGATGTCGGTTATTTGCGCGGTGTGTCCGCCGCAGACACGCACGCTCGCGGGGGTGTGGTGCTTGCGGGGGGTGTGGTGCTTGCGGGGGTGGGCTATGCGCCGGTGCAGACGCCGGAGTCGCGGATCACGGTGCCGTAGACGTTGGCCGTCGCGATGTTGGCGTTGATCTGCCCCGATGGCATCCGCTGTTTGATCTTGTCGCTGATCTGGGTGAACTGATACCACAGCCGGTAGATCGAATCACCGTGGAACAACGGCGAATACTCGCTCTGGTCCGGATAGTTGACGATGAACAGGGTATGGGCGCGTGGGTCCAGAAACGCGGCGGACTGGTCGAGGTTGGCGGCGACGATGTCACCGGCCTGGGTGACTCCGGCCCGCGACCAGTCGTCGCCCTGTTCGGCGAGGAAGCGCTGGAATCCGTACACCTGGTCCATCAGCGGGCCGTACTGGGCATTGATCCACTGACAGGATTCGCGCTGGGCGGTGATCTGCTCAGGGGTGACGCGGATCTGCCAGAGGTTGTACGGGAACGGCGTGTAGTCGGGCTGCCAATCCGACGGGTAGGGGGTGAAGACGGGCAGTGTCGGCGTTGCAGGCTCGGCGTGACCGACCGGCGCAACAGCCAACAGCCCGGCCAATACTGCCGCCATCCCCGCCGCCCGTCGGAACACCGCTACGCTCCGCCGAATTCGGGACGCAGGATCGGCGCCAGCGCCGCCAGCGGGATGTGCGCCTGGACCGTGCCGCCGTCCATCGACCACTGCATGATCCCGGGGGTGAAATTCGTCGGACGGTCACGCCCCACCGGATAGTCCGGCATGTAGATGATCAGCTCCTGGGGCGTCAGCGCCCACGCCTTGTACGCACCGGAGTACACCTTGTCCGGGGTCCAGCGATCGATCACGAACGGGTACGTGCGCGGCTGGTGAGCCGGGGGCGCCACATCCAGTGCCTGCTCGACGAACGGCTGCGCCAGCGGCGGGATGGCCGTCAGCGGATCCAGCCCCGGCTTGACGAGATCGGCCAGTTGCAGCCTGCGGCCGTCGGCCATGTCGAAGGTGAAGGTGCGGTAGGCGTTGTTGAAGTCGGGTCCGTCGGCGTGATAGGTCTCGCGGAACACCACGCTCACCACGTCACCGCGGCGGAAGATCTGGTGGTTCCCCTCGCCGAAACTGTCCGCGACCATCTTCACGCCCGCGGTTCTCCAGTTGTTCATCAGCGTGCTCAGATAGTCCCGGATGACCGGCCCAGCCGCGGAATGGTCGACGAGATCGCCGGGAATCGCGATCTTGATGTCGCGGACCGCCTTGCGCTCGGACGGCACTGTGGTTCGACAGTACTGACCGTCCCACTGCCCGCCCATCTCGCCGCAGAACGACGGCGCCGATGCGGCGGCAGCGGGGGCGCCGATCGTCATCGTGGCGACCGTGGCCGCCGCGGCCAGTACCGGACTCAGCAGGCGCATGTGGCACGTCTCCTCATGGATCCTCAGGGAAGCTCGACTTTACTTGCGCGCCAACGGCCGTCGATGTAGTCCATGGTCATCTTGATGCGGCTGCGGTCGATGCGCGGATCCGGCACGTTGGTGTTGGTGACCGACTGGTCGACGAACAGCAGCACGACGGCCTTGTCCTTCGACGCCGACTGGACCGCAGATTCCAGCACTACGCCGTGGGCGGCCGCCTTGTTGTCGATCAGCAATTGCCGCAGCTCTGTACTCGACTGCGAATACATGTCCTTGAACTCGCCGGTCGCTCCGTCGAGCACTGCGTCGAAGTTCTCGTCGACCTTCGACGAGTCGATACTCGTCAAGACCTGCGCGTACTCCGCGGCTGCTTGCCGTGCCTGTTCGCCGGCTTGTGCGATCTGCCGCTCCTGCCACAACTGCCAGCCCAGGAAGCCGACCGCCGCCAGCAGCACGACGAACGCCGCGGCCACGGCTGCCCGCACCACTCGGCTTCGCCGACCGTCCCTGGTGCCGGTCGTGTCGGGCTCGTCTTTGGCCCCGGACTCGGCGGCAGGAGGTTCGGACTGCTCTGCGGCGTCTACGGCGTCCGGCTTCTTGCCGGTGTCGTGGTCTTCGTCGGTGCTCACGGACATCATCATCTCCTAGCGGACGGTCTCGGTTCAGCGGGGCGGCTCGATGGGAAGCGTCGGGCCACCGTAGGGCGTCGGAATCGTGTAGCGCCCCTTCGGGGTTGGATCGGTCTGCCGGCCGAGATCGGCGCCCGGGGGTGGTCCGGCGGTGTCGTCACCGGCGGGCCGTGGCGCGTTCTTGGCACCGCGGACCAGCACCCCGGGATGGTCGTCCCGGCAGTAGGTGTACATGAACGGTTCCGGGAAGTCCGCCGACGACGGAGGCAGCTTCGGGGTGCCGTAGTCGCAGGTGTAACGCGGATAGATCTCAGCGTTCCCCCACAGCCCGCCGTCGTGCATCGCGGTGCCGAGGGCGTCGAGAACCGACGTGCGGTGCGTCGGGAACAACGCGTTCAGCGCCGGTACCCGCAGATACAACAGCCGAGACGTGGTGGTGAGATTGCCCAGCAACTGGACCATGGTGTCGGAGTTGTCGAGGAACAGGTTGTCGACGGCCGCCAACGCGGCGGGAGTCTGATCGGTCAACCGGCGGTAGCCCTCGCGCATGCTGTTGATGCCCTCGAAGGTCTCGGCGAGATTGTCGGAGGCGACGTCGATTCCGGGGTTCTTGTCGGCGACCATGGTGAAAACCACCCGGCTGGTGCGCAGCAGGGAGCTGGTCTCGGGCAGGACCGAATCGAGGGTGGACAGCAGGAAGGTGCCGCCGTCGACGATGTCGGCGAGCTTCTGCGGCCCGGCTTCACTGAGGCTCAGTTCTCTCCTGATCAGTTCGAGCTTGCCGACGTCTGCCTGAGCCAGCGCTCCGTCGGCGTTGGCCAGCAGTTCGGCCAGGCTGACCGGGACGGTGGCCCTGCCCGACCCGACCACGGCGCCGTCGGCCAGGAACGGACCCGTCTGCGCCTCGGGGACGAAATCGATGTACTGCTCACCGGCCGGGGACAGCCCCGACACCCGCACCGCCGAGGATTCCGGAATCTGCACCGTCGACTCGACATTCACGATGGCATTTACGCCGGCCGGGGTGATGTCGAGCCGTTCGACCCGGCCGATCTGCACACCCCGTAGAGTCACGTCCTGGTTGGGCAGCAGCCCCGCCGACTCCGGCAACTCGACGGTGAGCCGGTAGCTCGACGCGAACGGATTCACCCGTAAGGCACCGAACAACAGGTACGCGACCGCGACGACGAGCGTCACGACCAGTGCGAGCGCCGACAGCCAGGTGCGACGCCGATAGCCGTACCGGACGACACCGACGATCCGGTCCGCGGCACCGGCGATCATCGTGGAGCCTCTGCCGGCAGAAGGGCCGGTGCTTGTGCCGGTGCCGGTGCTTGTGCCGGTGCTTGAGCCGGTGTCGCCGCCGGGGGGACGGCGATGATCTCGCCGGGTTCGGTCGGGCTGGGGATCACCGGGATCTGCGGGACGCCGGGCCCCTTGCCCACGACCCGCTCCTGCAGCCGCCACAGTGTGTACTTCAGCGTGCCGACCAGCTGATGCCAGTCGTGCCGCTTGGGTCCGTGCAATCCGGAGTCACCCGCGAACCCGATGTCGGGGATCGATCCCAGGACCAACCGGTCGAAGCTGGCATCCAGCGCGATCGCGTTGCTCGTCATCGACTTGATGAACGGCGGCATCAAGCGGTTGAGCGCATACAGGGTGGCATCCGGCGCCACCGCGACGTCGTTCCAGGCGCCGGCGATGGTGTTGGCGTCCGCGATCACGCTGCGTCCCGTGGTGTCGGTTCCTGCGATCGACGGGAACTTGCGCAACTGGTCGGAGACGTCGCCGACCTGGGTCAGCAGATCGGCGATCTGCGTGGTGTGGGCCGCCAGCGTGTCGGTGGCCGGACGCGCCTGCGCCATCACGTCGCTGATCACCTGGTTCTTGGCCGCGATCTCCGAGGCCAGCCGTGAGGTCTCGGTCATCGCGGTCGAGATCTCTTCCGATCGGGCGTTGAGCTTGCCGAGCGTCCGGTTGGTCTTGTCGATCAGGTTGCCGAACGCCTGGCCCTGGTCACCGGTCGCCTTACCCAGACCGTTGATGATGTTGGTGAAGTTGCGCACCGCACCGCCGTTGACCAGGATCGCCGCGGAGCCCAGCACCGATTCGACGGTCGCGGCGGCCGTCGTCGAGTCCAATCCGATGGTGTCGCCGTCCTTGAGCAGCGGGACACCCGGTTCGACGCGGCTGGGCGGTTTGATGGCGATGAACACATCTCCGAGTGGGGTCGCCGATCGCAGTTCGGCGGTGCTGCCCTGCGGCAGCGCCACCCCGTCCATGATCCGCAGGGTGGTCACCGCGGTGTAATTGCGCGCCGCGATCGACTCCATCTGACCGACGTCCGCACCGGCGAGTTTCACCTTCGCGTTGGCCGGCAGATTCAGGGCGTTGGTGAACACCGCATTCAGCCGATATCCGCCGGATCCCACGTTGGGTGCCGGGAGCGGCAAGCTGGCCAAACCCTCAGTGGCACAACCGGAAACGGTAAGACAGGTGGCCATCGCCAGGGCCGCGGCAACCCTGCGGCGACTCCTGATCGTCGCCATCACTTCTGCCCCATCGCCGCGAGCCCATCCAGCATGTAGCTCAACCCGAAATCCGGTCCGAAGTCCTGCAGAGTTCCCGTGCTGCACCCTAGTTGCCGCAGGCCCATCATGTTGCAGACCTCCTTGATCAACTGGTTGTCGAACAAGACCTTGTCGGTGACCACCTTCACCCTCAGGGCACCGTTCTTCTGGTCGGCCACGTTGTAGAGGTTGTCGAGCGTCATGGGCGCGACGTCGAGCAACTCCATGAGATCGCGCTCGTGATCGACGGCGGTGTTCAGCACGACATCGCCATTGGCCACCAGATCCTTGATGGAATCCCGGTGGGTTTCCAGCACCTCGCCGGCCTGGTCGAGCACTTCGTTGATCTTCTTACCGGTGGTGCCGCTGCCGAGATCCTCGTCAGCCAGGATCTGGCTCAGTGCGCGCACCGACGAGCCGAACTCCCGCATCATCGCGTCATTGCGCGCGGCGGCATCCGACAGCGAGCTCACATTGCGGACGATGGTGGTCAGCTGGTCCTTGGTCACGGTGCCCCGATCGGAGCTGAGCCGCAGCGCATTCGACAGTTCGCCGAGTGCGTCCTTCATCTGCTGGCCGTTGCCGTCGACGACAGCGGCGCTCCCGTCGACCACGTCGGCGATCGGCCCGTTGCCCTTCCCGTCCCCGCGCAGCGAGACCGCGAGCTTGTCGAGAACGTCGAGCACACGGGCGAATTCGACCGGTGTCCGGGTCCGGTTCAAGCCGATGGTGTCGCGGTTCTGCAATGTGGGGCCGTCCTGATACGGCGGCGTCAACTCGATCTGCCGATCGGTCAGGATCGAGTTCGAGATAGTGGCGGCTTGCACATCGGCGGGAATCTTGACGTCCTTGTCGACGGTGAAATCGACTTCGACGTATCCACCCTTCGGGGTGATCTTGGTGACCTTGCCTACCGGCATCCCGAGCACTGCCACCGTGTTGCCCTCGTACAGGCCTGCCGCGCTGTCGAATTGAGCGGTCACGGTGATGGTGTCGAGCCGGTCCGTGGTGAATCGCACGGCCATGGCGGTAACCACCACCGCCACCGCCACACCGATGGCGGCGATCGCGATGATCCTGGATCTGGCGCTTCTCACCCTCGCTCCTCGCGTGCGCGGCTCATTTGCAGTCCTGGAAGTACTCGATCAGGCCGAACTGCTTGGCTCGACCGCTGATCGCACACATCCAGGAGTCGATCAGCAGGCCGTTAGAGGCGTTGAAGTCGATCGCGTTACCGGTGCCGGTGATGTTGGTCAGGTTGCGCAGCGCGATCGGCGCGGTCTGCAGGATGCTGCGCACCATGGCGTCGTTCTTTCCGAGCAGGGTGGACAGTTCGCGCACGTTGGTGAGCAGCTCCTCCAACTCGGGACGGTCGTCGATCACCGTCCCACTCAAGTTCTGCACCAGGTTCGTAAGTGCGTCCATCATCGCCTGGAACGTGGCGCGTCGTGCGACGAACTCCCCGAGCAGCGAATTGCCCTGATCCACCAGATTTCCGATGGTCGCCTGCTGGCGGCGCAGCGTGGTGCTGACCATCTCGGTCGTCTTCAGCAGCTCACCCAGCTGGTCACGGCGCTGCGCGATGATCGTCGACAGTGTGTGCGTGTTCTCCAGCGCCTGCGGGACCACCGGGGGCAGGGTTTCCAACTGCTTGCCCAGGATCGCCAACGTCTTGGCGAACTGGTCGGAGTCCACCTGCTCGTAGGTGGTGGCGACGTCGGACAGCGCCTCTTGCAGGTCGTAGGGCACCTCGGTGTGCGTTAAGTCGAAGGTGTTGTCCGGCAACGATCCCGGACCGTCGGGATAGATCGCGAGGTAGCGCGACCCCAGGATCGTAGTGACCTTGATCGAGGCCCGTGAATCCTCGCCCAGGACGACGTCGTCGCGGATTTTCAGACCCGCCTCGACGTGATCCCCGGCGAGCTCCATGCTCGTCACTTCCCCTACCGGGATGCCGGCGACGGTGATCGGCTGGCCCGGTTGCAGCGCTGCGGCCTGCAGGAAGCGCGCGGTGTAGTGGCGGTAGCCGAAATCGGCGACTCTGAACAGCAGCAGCGTCGCGACGAGCACCACGACCACCGCGACGGCGACGACACCCAGCCAGATGGCGCTGTAGCTCTCCAGCGGGCGCCGCCGGCGCCGCGTCTTCGGGGTTTGATCAGCCATTGGCCATGTTCCTGCACTTCGGGGTGTAACGGGCTTTGTTGCCGGGCGTGGCGGCGGCGACGACGATCGGGGTGACGTCGTTGAGTCCCGGGAAGAATGCGGTGCCGTCCAGGTTGCACGCGTAGGCGTTGGCGTAGGTGCCTTCGCCGGTGATGCGCGCGAATCCCTTGAGCAGCAGCGGAAGATTGGCGCCGACGAACGCCAACTGCGGTTCGATCCCGACCATGTGCTTGGCGAACCCGGGCTGGCGCTGCACGAGTTCGTTCAGCGGCGTGTACACCTCGTCGGAGATCGTCGAAAGTTGGCGCATCACTTTGGCGATCGAGCCCATCGAATCGATCAGTTCGGGGCGCCGTGCGTCGAAGGTCGACACCACCGACCGGGCCTGGCCGACGATGTGGTCGAGATCGTCGTTGTGCCTGGCGAGATTGGCCACCACCACGTTGAGGTCGGTGATCACGCCGCCGAGTTCCTCGTCCCGGCCGGCGAACGCGTCGGTCAGCTGTGCCGTCTGGTCGATCAGCGCGGTGATCGAGCCCTCGTCGCCCTGCAGCGACTGGATGACGCCCTTGGTGAGGTCGTCGGCGTGCTTCGGGTCGAGCACGCTGAACAGCGGCTCGTATCCATTGAGCAGCGTGCCCACATCGAAGGACGGATCGGTCTGTTCGACCGGGATGACGCTGCCGGCCGGAAGCGGTTCCGGCTCGCCCAGGTTACCCAGCGACAGCCCGAGGTACCGCTGCCCGACGATATTCTGGTAGGTCACCGACGCCACCGTGCTGCCCAGCACCTGCTGGTCGGCCTGCACCACGAAGGAAACCTTGGCCTGTTTGCCTTGCAGCTCAATGCTTTCCACCCGGCCCACCCGCACGCCGGCCATTCGCACGTCGTCGCCTTCGCGCAGCCCGAACACGTCGGTGAAGATCGCCGCATACGGCACCGTGGATCCGGCGACGTCGCGGCGCAGCGTGACATAGACCAGCCAGGTCAACGTCACGGCCACCGCCATGAACAGCGACAGCCCGACCAGTGCGCCACGGGATCTCATCGGGGCTCCTCTCCCGGGGCCGGCGGTGCCGGCGAGACCGTGGTCCCGCGGGCGACCGGCCCGAGCAGCAACTGGGTCGCCGGAGTGACCGGCCGGCCGGTGATGACGCTGAGCGTCGTGCGCTCATACGGGCTGCCGACGGGGCCGACGTTCCCGCCGAACGACCCCGGCTGAGCCGGCAATACAGCAGACGCCGGGGCGGCTTCGGCGGGCAGCGGCGGGGCCGGCGCGGGAGCAGCCGGAGCCGGTCCGATGGGAGGCGGCGGCGGACGTCGGGCCGAGTCAGCGGGTTTGGGCGCCACCGGCGCCAGCGGAGACTGATTCACCGGAGGCGGCGGTATCGGGATCAGCGCGTCGTTCGCCGTTCCGGGAACCGGAGGCGCAGGCGACATCCACGGCGGCAGTGGCGGATTGGGGTCGGCCAGGTTCGGATTCGGGTTGATCAGCGGCGGTCCCACAGCCACCAGGTTCCCGTTCTCGCCGACCACGGTGCCCGGCGGGGGCGCCAGATCCGCGGGCGGCTGATAGTTCTGCGGCAACAGCACATCCGGCAACTCCGGCCGTGTGACCACCAGCGGTGCGGTGTAACAGCTCGGCCCCTTCAATTCCCCGTATCGCGGGCAGTCGGCGCGGGTGTAGGTGTAGGTCGGGGTCAGCGAGATATTCATGCGCATGTTGCCGATATCGCGCTCGGGTCGCCACACCTCGTTGAAGAACTTGTCGGACAGCCCGTTGATCTTGAGGAACGCCGGCAGCCAGTGATGCGACGTGTCGGCCAGATTCCCGATGACCGGCGTCAGCTCCGACGTGATCTTGACCAGCCGGTCGGTGTGGTTGTTCAGCGCGGTGTGGGTGGTCCCCATGGTGTGCAGACCGCTGCTGACCAGCGCGTCGAGCTGAGCCCTCTGCTCCACCAGGGTCCGCATCGGTCCGACCGCGATGTGCAACGCGTCCAACAACTCCGGCGCGGTCGCCCGCAGTCCCCTGGTGGCGTCGACCAGAGCCGACACCGTGGTCGGCCCGGGATCGGTCGCGACGATCCCGTCGATCTCGTCGACGAGCCGGCTCAGCTGTGCACCGCCGGCGAGCAGCTCGCTGCGGCGGTCCTCGGTCGCCGCGTTCACCGCGGCCAGGATGCCCACCGTCTTGTCCTCGCGGCCGCGCCCGGTGGCCGCCAGGATGTCGCGCAATTTGCTGATCGTGGTCTGGAACAGCACGGTGGGCAGTTCGGTGTCCTCCGGGATGTGCGCACCGGCGGTGATTGCCGCGCCCGGGCTCACCCCCTCCGGCGAACGGTCCACCAGCTGCACCGATGAGACCGCGAACACGTTGCTGGGCACCACCCTTGCGGTGACGGTGGCCGGTATCGACGCGGCGTACTCCGGGTTCAGGTTGATGTGAACGAAGTTCGGGTTGCCGTGCGCGGCCGGCGTGACACTGTCGACGGCGCCCACCAACACGCCGTGGTACTTGACGTCGGAGCGTTGCGGCAGCCCGTCGCCGACGTTGACGAGATTCGCCACCACGCGGACGAACGGGTCGAGGCGGCCCGTCGCCTTGACCAGCAGGGTCGACGTGATCAGCGCTGCCACAAGGACAACCGCGATCCCCCCACCGAACAACTGGCGATCGGTGGGTCCGCGCCCGTCCAGGTCAAAGGAATTCGCCACCTACCCTCCGAACCTCGCTCCGGCGTCGACGTTCCACAGCGCCATGGTGAGCAGCATGTTGACGATGATCACCACGGTGATACTGGCCCGCATGGCGTGTCCGGCGGCAACGCCGACGCCCTCGGGGCCTCCGCTGGCGTAGAAGCCGTAGTAGCACTGGATCGTCGTGGCGATCCACACGAAGACGATGGCCTTGAGCAGCGAGTAGAGGATGTCCTGACCCGACAGCATGAGCGTGAAGTAGTGCAGGTACGAGCCCGTCGCCCCGCCGCTGATCACCCGCACCACCACCTGCGTCGTCAGATAGCTGACCGCCAGGCAGACGACGTAGAGCGGGATGACCGCGATCACCGAGGCCATCAGCCGGGTGGTCACCAGATACGGGATCGGCCGGATGGCAAGAGAATCCAGCGCGTCGATCTCCTCGGCGATGCGCATGGACCCCAGCTGCGCGGTGAACCGGCAGCCGGCCTGGGTGGCGAACGCCAACGACAACGCGATCGGGGCCAACTCGCGGGTGTTCACCAGTGAGGAGATGATCCCTGTCGCCGGGCCCAGCCCCAGCAGGTCCAGGAAGTTGTATCCCTCGATGCCCACGAGCGCACCCACGGTCACACCGAGAACGATCGCCACCCCCGCGGTTCCGCCGCCCACCACCAGAGAGCCGTTGCCCCAGGCGATGTCCGACAGCAGGCGGACGAACTCGGCGCGATAGTGCCGCAGCGCCAACGGGATCGCCACGATCGCCCGCACGAAGAACACCAGCATGTGGCCGAGCCGCCCGATCGGCGGCGTGACCTTCCCGCAGAGGCGGACGAACGGGGCCAGCAGCGGCGGTACGAAGGTCGACGCCACGTCAGAGCCCAACCCTCGGGAACAGCATGATGTAGAGCTGGCTGATCGCGACGTTGACGACCATGAGGATGAGGATCGACTCGACCACGGCGGCGTTCACCGAATTCGCGACGCCGGTGGGGCCGCCCACCGTGGCCAGCCCCTTCTGACACGACACCACGGCGACGATGGCGCCGAAGATCACCGCCTTCACCAGCGCCACGATCATGTCGCCGGTCGTCGTGAACGAGGCGAAGGTGGCGACGAAGCTGCCCGGAGCACCGTTCTGGAAGTACACGTTGAACAGGTAGCTGGCGAGAAAGCCCACGAAGCACACGACTCCGGTGAGCGCCACGCCGATCATGATCGCCGCCGCGAAGCGCGGGACCACCAGGCGGCGGATCACCGAGACACCCATGACCTCCATCGCGTCGATCTCCTCGCGCATCGTGCGCGATCCGAGGTCGGCGGTGATGGCCGAGCCGACCGCCGCGGCCATCAGGATCGCCGCGGTCAGCGACGCGGCCTGCCGGATCACCGCCAGCCCGCTCGCGGCGCCGGCGAGCGAGGTGGCGCCCACCTGGCCGGCCAACAGCGCGAACTGGATCGACAGCGTCACCCCGATGGGCAGCGCCACCAAAACGGTCGGCAACACCGCCGTCCCCGCCATGAACGCGCCCTGCCGGATGAACTCCTGCCACTGAAAGCGCCCGGTGAACAGGTCGATCAGGAAATACTGGAGGGTGCGAACACCGAGGATGAACTGGTTGCCGACCGTCGCCAACGACGCCAGCGGGTGACGCTTGACGTAGCCGCCGGCCCAGTCGGTGATGACGGTGGCTCCGTCACCCTTTGCGTCGGCGCTCATCCGCGCTGAACGACCATTTACTTAATGCCTTCGATTTTGCTCGTGCCAACCTCGGTGGTCGGCGTGTTTTCTGCAGTTGAGAGCGTTAATTGACGCCTGCGGCACCCGCCGAACCCGTCGCATTCCCGCCCTGTCGGCATGAGTATGCCCATTAGCTTCTCCGATAGGCAAGGAATCAGCAAAATCCCCGCCTGCGGCGGACGAATTTCTGACACGAGCGGCGGCTCGCATTCAATTCGCGTTCTGAGGCGCTGGTCACCGCGACGGGAAACGGTCCGGCGGCGGGGCCGGCCAGGGTCGCAGATAGTTCAGTGCCATCAGCGTGATCTCGTCGATGAACTTCTCCCGCTCGATCGGCGGCTGGTCGAGGATGTAGCGCACACAGAGGTGTTCGACCATCCGAACCAGCATCCAGGCCGCGGTGTCGAGTGTCGCGTCGGCCCGGACCTGCCGCTTGTTGATCGTCAGATAGGCCACCGTCAGCTCTCCGATGCGCTGTTCGAACGCCACCAGCTTGCTGGCCGCACCCAATCGCGGCGTCTGTTCCATCACCGCCCGCAGGAACTCGGGGTGCACGTCGAGAGCGTCGACCAGTGCGGCGATCGACTCGCGGACGTAGTCGGGCGCGGGCTGGTCCAGCCGCTCGGACACCCGCGCCGCCACCCGGGCGGACAACTGGTCGCTGAACCGGTCGATGACCGCGGCGGCGATCGCGTCTTTGTTCGGAAAGTACTGATAGAGCGACCCCGGGCTGATGCCCGCCGCGGCGGCGATGCGGTTGGTCGAGGCGCCGTCAAATCCATGCGTGATCAGCATCTGCTCACCGGCGTCCAGGATGCGGTCCACCATGGCGCGGGACCGTTCCTGGCGGGGCGCCCGACGGAGCCGGGACGACGGATCAGCGCTCATGCGTACGCGAATTGAACGCGAATGATCGCTCGTGTCAGCATGGCGCCATGGTGACACAGGAAACCGCCGCCGTATACCCCCGCCGGTTCATGGAGGGGGAACGGCGCAACCGCAGGATGGGTCGGCCGCTGCGCGCACTCACCCGTACCGTCCGGCTCGACTCGACGCTGACCACCAAAATCGGCAGGCGCCTCATGCACCGCGACGAGGTCGGGGCGGCGCTGGTGGCGGCGATGAAATCCGAGGGCCCCGACCGGGTGAGCATGGGCCAGTTCAAGCTGGCCCTCGAGCACGGTGTCGACGCCGTGCCGAATTGCCCCGCACCGCTGCGCGATTTCTTCGCCGTCGTCGAGAACACCCCAGCCTGGGTCGATTTCGACCTCGTCAACCGGGGTGCCGCCGCGTACCGGCGCCTCGGCACCAACGCCGCAGACGTGATGCTGCAGCTGTCGCTGATCGGCGGGTACCGGTTCGGCGGTCCGACCGACCTGCTCGTCGAAACCGGCGGGCTGACCGGCCGCACGACCGTGCGACGGCTGGCCGAGACCCAGAAGTGGGCCGTCGCCGTCTCCGAGCCCGATGCGATGCGCCGCGACGGCGAAGGCTTCAAACTCACCGTGCACGTTCGGTTGATGCACGCACTGGTCAACCATCAGTTCGAGCGCAACGGCCGCTGGGACATCGAGCGTTGGGGGCTGCCGATCAACCAGACCGACCAGGCCGCGACCCTGGGCCTGTTCAACGGTGCCTTACTGCTCGGGGTGCGGATGCTGGGTGTGCGCGTCAGCCCCGCCGAGTCCCGCGCCATCATGCATCTGTGGAAGTACGTCGGCTGGCTGATGGGAGTCGACGAGGACTGGTTATGCGACAACGAAGCTCAGCAGCACCGGCTGAACTACCACCTGCTGGTCACCCAGTCCACCGTCAGCGCCGCCGGGCCGGCACTGGCCAATGCGATCGTCGACGCACAGCGCGAGCTGCACTACCCCAACGCCGCCGCGCTGCGCGGCGCCTACCACCGGGCTAGGCTGCTGAGCATGCTGCGGTTCTTCCTGCGCGCCGAGGGCATGGCCGACCTGGAACTACCGCGGGCACTGCCCTGGGCCGTGCTGCCGGCGATCGCCAAGAACACCGTCCGCTATCAACTGCTGTCCCGCACCTGCCGGGGCCGGGCCTACCTGGAGCGGTGGGGCGACCGGTCACGGAATCGCCAGCTGGACAAGTACTTCGGGGAGCAGCAGCATGACGTCGGCCGACTCCCCGGCTGAGGACGCCCTCGGTCCGTCGTCGCTGCTGTGGCGCTGGGCCGGGGACATGCGCATCGCGTTCGAAGGCGGCACCGCGGGGTTGCTGCAGACGATGCACCCGGCGATCGGGCAGGGGCTGATCGACCACTCCGACTTCTTCGACGACCCCGTCGACCGCGTCTTCCGTTCACTGCCAGGCATTCTCGGCACGGTGTATGACGGGGACCTGGCCGAGGCGACGGGACTGCGAGTCCGCGACTTTCACCACGACATCAAGGGCACCCTGGCGGACGGGCAGCGCTATCACGCGCTGCACCCGGAGACGTTCTGGTGGGCGCACGCAACCTTTCAGCGGATGGTGGATCGGCTGGCGATGCACTGGGACTCGCACGGGCTGACCACACAGGAGAGCGAGCAGCTCTACGCCGAGGGCCGCGAGTGGTACCGCCGCTACGGGATGACCGCGAGCGTCGTGCCCGCCGATCGCGCCGCGTTCGAAGGCGAGGTGGACCGCTACTGCCGTGAGGTGCTGCAGCCCAACCCGGCGTCGGATTATCTGGTCGAGTTCATCGGCAGGCGGGCGATCCCGGACATGAGTGCCTCCCCCTACTATCCGAGCCATCCCCGGCTGCGTCCGCTGGCCGACGCGCTGCTGCCCACCCTGCCGGTGCGGATGGCGCTGGCCCCGCCGATGCGGCTGGTGATCTTTGGCGGCCTGCCCGCCCTGGTGCGGGACCGCTTCGGCATCCGCTGGACGCGCGGCGACGAACGGCGCTACCGCGCGATCCGGTCGGCCATCCGCACGGGCTGGCGGTATCTGCCCGGGTCGCTCGCGTGGTATCCGGCGGCGCGCAAGGGGTGGCTGCGGGAACTGGGTCACGTCCCGGCCCGCTTCTGACCGTCCGCCGCCGAACTCGCATTCCACGCGCAAAAGTTCGCCGTAGCCCCACGTGGAATGCGATTTCGCGGGGACCGGCTGACTGGAATTGGAACACGTTCTAGTCTGGTCGGCATGAGTGATCAGCTGCGCCATTTCCTCCACTCCGGCCACCTCACCGTCGGCGCGCTCAAGCGCCACAAGGACAAGCCGGTGCTGTTCCTCGGGGACACCACCCTGACCGGCGGCGAGCTGGCCGACCGCATCAGCCAGTACATCCAGGCGTTCGAGGCGCTGGGAGCGGGAACCGGCGCGGCGGTCGGACTGCTGTCGCTGAACCGTCCCGAGGTGCTGATGATCATCGGCGCCGGCCAGACGCAGGGTTATCGCCGCACCGCGCTGCATCCGCTGGGTTCCCTCGACGACCACGCCTACGTGCTGTCCGACGCCGAGGTCACGTCGCTGATCATCGACCCCAACCCGATGTTCGTCGAACGTGCCCTCGGCCTCGTGGAGAAGGTGCCGTCGCTCAAGCAGGTGCTGACCATCGGGCCCGTCCCGCCTGAACTCGCCGCCGCCGGCGTGACCGCTGTGGATCTGACCGCCGAGGCCGCCACGTACCCGGCCAAGCCGCTGGTCGCCGCCGACCTGCCGCCCGACCACATCGGCGGCCTGACCTACACCGGCGGCACCACGGGCAAGCCCAAGGGCGTCATCGGCACCACGCAGTCGATCACCACCATGACCACGGTGCAGCTGGCCGAGTGGGAATGGCCGGAGAACCCGCGCTTCCTGATGTGCACGCCGCTGTCTCACGCCGGTGCGGCGTTCTTCACGCCGGTGATCGTCAAGGGCGGCGAGCTGATCGTGTTGACGAAGTTCGATCCGGCCGAGGTGCTGCGCGTCATCGAGGAGCAGAAGATCACCGCGACGATGCTGGTGCCGTCGATGATCTACGCGCTGATGGACCACCCGGATTCGCACACCCGCGACCTGTCGTCGCTGGAAACGGTGTACTACGGCGCCTCGGCGATGAACCCGGTGCGCCTGGCCGAGGCGATCCGCCGGTTCGGGCCGATCTTCGCGCAGTACTACGGCCAGTCCGAGGCGCCGATGGTGATCACCTACCTGTCCAAAAGGGACCACGACGAGAAGCGGCTGACCTCGTGCGGGCGGCCGACGCTGTTCGCCAAGGTGGCGCTGCTCGGCGAGGACGGTCAGCCGGTGCCCCAGGGCGAGGTCGGCGAGATCTGCGTGGCGGGGCCGCTGCTATCGGGCGGGTACTGGAACCTGCCGGAGGCGACGGCGGAGACGTTCCGGGACGGCTGGATGCACACCGGCGACCTGGCCCGGGAAGACGAGGACGGCTTCTACTACATCGTCGACCGCACCAAGGACATGATCGTCACCGGTGGGTTCAACGTGTTCCCCCGCGAGGTGGAAGACGTCGTGGCCGAACATCCTTCGGTGTCCCAGGTGTGCGTCATCGGCACCCCGGACGAAAAGTGGGGCGAGGCGGTGACGGCCGTGGTGGTGCTGCGGCCCGACGCCGACCGTTCCGAGTCCGCCGTCGCGACGATGACCGCCGAGATCCAGGAGTCGGTCAAGGAGCGCAAGGGTTCGGTGCAGTCACCCAAGCAGGTGATCGTGGTGGACTCGGTACCGGTGACCGCGCTGGGCAAGCCGGACAAGAAGGCCGTACGGGCGCAGTTCTGGGAAGGCGCGGGGCGTTCAGTCGGCTGAGCCGACGCCTGCCAGGATCCGGTCCAGGAACTCCCCTGCCGTCCGGCCGGCTCGTTCAGCGTCTCCGGCGGCGATCTGATCGAGCAGCACGCGGTGATCGCAGCGGTCTACCGGCACATGCTGCGTCGTCACGACGCTGGCGGTGACCGCCTCCATGAGTCCGCAGTAGAGCTCGATGAGGGTGCGGTTGCCGGAGGTGCGCACCACGGCGAGGTGGAACTGGGCGTCGACGCGGGCGTACCCCTCGGTGTCGCCGGCGGCCCCGTGCTCGTCGCGGCGGGCCAGCAGTGCGCGCATCTGGTCGACGTCGGCCTTTGTGCGATGGGCGGCGGCCAGGCGTGCGGCCTCCACCTCGAGCGCCCTTCGCACTTCGAGCACTTCGCGCAGTTCGGTGCCGCACAGGCGGCGCAACGCTCCGGACACCTCGCTGGTGGCGCGCACGTAGGTGCCGTCACCCTGACGGACCTCGAGGATTCCGGCGTGTGCCAGCGCGCGGACCGCCTCACGTACCGTGTTGCGTCCGACCCCGAGTGTCTGGACCAACACGGTTTCGTTGGGTATCCGCTCCCCGACCGGCCATTCGCCGGCGAGGACGGCATGCCTGAGTTGCTCGATGACCTGCTCGACCAGACCTGCCCGACGCGCAGTGCTCAATGGCACACGTAAACCCTTTCGTCCAATCATGGGATGTATGGCACGGTAGCAAGATGCACACCGACCGGCAGACCATCACCGCGGATTCGACGTCCCACGCGTCGAGCCGGGTACCCGGAGTCGCCGGCGGCGTGTTACTGGCGCTGGCCGTTGTGCTCACCGCGCTGAACCTGCGTCCCGCCGTCACCAGCATCGCGACCGTGCTGGGGGACATGCGCGCCGAGCTGGGGGTCTCGGCCACCTGGGCCGGATTGCTGACCACACTTCCGGCGCTGTGTTTTGCCGGCGCCGGCTTCGCCGCACCATGGCTGGCGTCCCGCATCGGCCTCGGACGGACCATCTCGGCGGCCATGGTGGCCCTGACCGCGGGTCTTGCGTTGCGCGTGGTGGACGGACCCCGGGTCGTCCTGGGCGCCACGCTGGTCGCGTGCGCCGGCATCGCCCTGGCCAACGTTCTGATCCCGGTCGTCATCAAGGGATCGTTCCCCGCCCGAATCGGGCTGATGACCGGCATCTACACCGCGGCGCTGCAAGGCGGCGGAGCGCTCGGATCGGCGGCCACGCCCGGCCTGGAGGCTCCGCTGGGCAGCTGGCGCGAGGCGCTGGCCGCGTGGGCGGTCGTCTCGTTCCTCGCGCTCGCGGTGTGGATCCCGGCCACGCGCCGGCACCGCGACGCCTGGGCGGCCCACACTCGGCCCACCGCCGGGCGTCGGTCACTGCTCGGCAACCCGCTGGCCTGGACGGTCACCGCGTTCTTCGGCAGCCAGTCGTTCCTGGCCTACATCGTGATGGGGTGGCTGCCCCAGGTCTTCATCGACAACGGCGTCGACAAGGTCAACGCCGGCCTTCTCGTCGGGCTGACCTCGCTGATCGGTGTTCCGTTGTCGCTGCTGATCGCACCGCTGGCCGCGCGCAGACCCAGCCAGAGCGCATGGATCGTCGCGGTCGGGGTGTTCGGGTTCGCCGGGGCGGTGGGCCTGATGGTGGCGCCGGGCGCACAGCCGCTGCTGTGGAGCGTGTTGATCGGCATCGGGATGAGCGCGTTCTCCATGGCGCTCGCGGTGTTGGGCCTGCGTGCCCGCACCGCCGAGGAGACCGCTCAACTGTCGAGCATGGCGCAGGGGTTCGGGTATCTCGTCGCCGGAACCGGACCGTTCCTGTTCGGACTGCTGCACGACGTGTCGCACGGGTGGACGGTGCCGTGGGTGATGTTCCTGGCCGTGTACGCCGTGCAGATCGTGGCCGGCGCGCTGGCCGGGCGCGGCCGCTACGTGTGAGGACGCCGGGGTACAGGATGATGACGAAATTGTTGAGTTTGTGGTCGAGGCCGGATGTGCGCGGGGTGCGGGGCTGCTGACTCCGTCGGCGCGAGCGTGCGTCGTTGCCGGATTTTTCGCGGCGTGTCGGCTGCCGACACGCACCCTCGCCCTCTGAAGGTGGGGAAGAGGGTCAGGCGCCGGGGACGGCGGTGCGGGCGGCCACCGACGTCGCGCCGGCGGTGTCGAACACGTCGATCACCACGTCGGTGTCGCGGTACCCACCCAGATGATGCAGTCCGTCGGTGGCGCCGATGATGTCGTGGGCGTGGTCGCCGTTCATCAGATAGTCCTCGACGTCGTGGCGCCAATGTGCGGCGAGCACGGTCGCCGCTGGTCGCAGGCGGGGTACCTCACGGTCCAGGACCTCCCGCAACGTCGCCGGCGCGAGGTAGTAGCAGACCTCCGAAAGCACCACCAGGTCGAAAGGCCCGGCGGGCCAGGGCCCATCGAGTGAGCCGCGCAGCAGCGTCACCTTGTCCCGCACACCTGCGCCGAGCAGTCGGCGGTGTGTGGAATCCAGTGCCGCCACACTGACGTCGGAGCTGGTGAGGTGATCACAGCGGCCGGTCAGCCTCTGGGTGAGCACGCCGATCGAACAGCCCGGCTCGAAGGCATGCCGGTAGCGGGCGTACGGCAGCAATGCCACGGTGATGTCGTACTTGCGCCGCTCATACCACCGGCTTTCCAGCCGCCATGGGTCGGCCGCCTGCGCATACATGCGGTCGAAATAGCTGTCGGGAAGCCGGGGAGTCAGCGGAAGACCACCTCCCCCACCGCCAACTGCCGCGACAGGACATACGGCGGCAACACCGGCTCCGCGCCGGGCGACGGTGGCGTGAACTGACTGAGAAAGCACTGCGCGGCAGTGAGTTTGCGTTGCGACGCGACCGGCGTGAGGGGCACGGTGTAGGTGCGCTGCCACGGCACCGCCCGGTCATCCGGCAGCGCCCAGTGCCACATCCACACCGGATACTCGACGAGCGTGACGCCGGTGCGCTGCGCGGCCACCGCGGCGGCCCGGCCGACGGCTTCGTGGTCAGGGTGCCCGTCGCCCCGCCATGTCGCGGCGCACCAGGTTCCCGGCGACCGGTCGGCCAGGATCTCGGTGAGCAGATCGGAGAGCCGCTGTTCGTGCTGCGCGAGCTGTCCGTCGGGCAGCCCCAAACTGATCGGCGGCGCTACCCCGAGAACATTTGCCGCGCTGTGCAATTCGGCCCTGCGGGTCTTCTCCAGCCGATACCGCTGCAGCGGTGACGCATCCGGAAACGCGGCGCCGCCATCGCTGGACGACACGATCTGCACCGGCACACCGGCTTCGGCCAGCGATGCCACCGCCCCGCCGAATCCCAGGGTCTCGTCATCGGGGTGTGCGCCGACGACCACCAGTTCGGCGCAGTCGCACAGATCGAGCCGGGGCAGCGACAAGCCGGCCGAAGTCCACACCTGTTCGGCGGTACCGCCTTCGGCGAGCGGGCAGGCGGCCAGCCTGGCGGTGTTGTCCAGCTGGGCGGTGGTCACGTCGCCTCCCCGGCCAGCGCGCCCAACCGCTCCAGATCGCGTTCGGCGTGACTTTGCCGGACGTAGACGCTCAGGTCGGCCACCCGCTGGGCGTGCACGGGGTCCGCGCACAACGGCGTCGGGCCGAGCGCGCGGGCGGTGCGGGTGAGGGTCTCGTCGACGGCTGTCTCCACCACGGCGCGCGCCCGGCGAGCCAGCAGTTCCGCGCGTCCGGCCTTGTCGGCCGGATCGGCGTCGACTTCGGCCGCGGTCACCGTCAGCGTCGCCGCGGCAGCACTCAGGGCGGCGTCGACCGCACCCAGATGCGCCGCGGTGTGCGCGTCGCCCCGGCCGCCACGCACCCGGTCGTACAGCGCCGCGGCGACGGCCCGGGCGCCGCCCAGCCAGCACGCCGCCACCCCGACCGCACCGTGCCAGAAGCCGGGCCGGCTCAAGTACTCACCGGGTGCACCGACGGGGGTGGCCGGTGCGCCGTGGAATTGCACTGAGCGCGTGTCAGATTCGGCCATGCCCGCATTGCTCCACCGGCCGGGCAGCCCCCGCACCCCGCGGCCGGACAGGTCGACCCCGTACAGGCCACGCTCTCCTGACGGCAGTCTCGCGGTGACGAGCGCATGTGAGCACAACCCCGCCCCGGAGCACCACGTCTTGGTGCCTTCGAGCAGCACCTGGGCTCCCTCGACGATGGCGGTCAGTGATGCCTCGCTGGACTCGGCCGCCCACACCCCCCACAGCTGCCCCGGCGGCGGCGTATCTCCGCAGAGTTCGGCCAGGATGGCGACCGCGTCAGTGTGGGCCTCGGCCAATCGTGCTGCGGTGAGGTCGAGTTCGGCGAGCGCGGTGAGCTGCGCCCACCGTTGCGCGGTGCGGCCGCGGCCGGGGAGCGGCAGGTCCAGGTCCCCTGCGGCGAGCCAGTCGCGAACCAGGCCGGCGTTCACGCGCTCAGCCCCGTTGGACACGGGTCGTCCGAGTGTTCGGCCCCGTCGAGGTCACGCAGGTACTTCGCGAAACCTTCTGGGGCGCGGCCGTTCCGACGATCCGACGTCGCCACCGACAGGCGCCGGTCGCGGTGCACCCGCAGTCCCGCCGCTTCGAATCGTTCCACCAGGTCGACGTCCTCGCTGCTGGGCAACGCGCGGAAGCCGCCGACGCTCCAGTAGGCCGATGCCGCGAAACCCATGTTGGCGCCGTGGATGTGACCGTGTCCCTGTCCGGGGGCGCTCTTGGCACGGTAGGCACGCAGATACCGGCGCGCCAGCGCCGGCGAGAAGTGGCGCCACACCGGGACATGCACCACGCCGAGCACCATGTCCGCGTCGGCGTGACGGTCCGGATCGGTCATTCGGACCAGCCAATCGGAGTCCACGACGCTGTCGGCGTCGGTGGTCGCGTACCACGCGTCGGCTCCGACGAGGGCCGGCAATGCGCGCGCGTATTCGAAGCCGGCGGCCCGGGCGGCCCCGACGTTGCCCGCGTCGATGGTCACGAAGTGAACGTCGGGGCCGAATCGCCCGGCCAGCGCGTCGCTGCCGTCGTCACACGAGTCCAGGACGACGACCGTGGTGACCGGGTTCGGCACGCACAACGCCGCCGTCGTCACCGCGCGCAGGCAGCCCGGCAGGTGGGCCGCCTCGTTGTGCGCGGGCACCACCACGACGACGGGTTCCGGCAGGTCGTCGAACACAGTCATGGGCGCTAATTAGCCAATCAGCGAAGTTTTCACACCTGGCAGGATGGTGGGGTGGCTGACCTGCAGGCGGTGCTGTTCGACTTCTCCGGGACGCTGTTTCGGCTCGAAGAGGACGACGGCTGGTTCGCCGAGATGGAACTCGACAGCCCGATGACCCCCGAGGGCAACCGTGAGATCGACGGGCATGTGCAGGCCGAGTTGATGCGCCGCCTGACCGCGCCGACCGGCAGGTCGGTGCCCATGACACCCGATGCGCTGCAGGCGTGGATGAGCCGCGATCTGGCCCCACACCTGCACCGTGAGGCCTATCTGCACGTGCTGCGTGAGTCAGGACTCGCCGATCACCACGCGGAGTCGCTGTACAGCAGGGTGATCGACCCGGCCTGCTGGACGCCGTACCCCGACACCGTGGCCGTGCTCGACGGTCTGAGCCGGCGCGGAATCAGAACCGCGGTGGTCTCCAACATCGCGTTCGACATCCGGCCCGCGTTCGGGGCGCTCGGCGGCCGGGCCCACGTCGACGAGTTCGTGCTGTCGTTCGAGGTGGGCGCCGTCAAACCCGGTCCGGCGATCTTCCAGACCGCGCTGGATCGGCTGGGCGTGCCCGCCGAGCGGGCGCTGATGGTCGGGGACAGCGACGAAGCCGACGGCGGTGCCCGCGCGCTGGGCTGCGCGTTCGCGCTCGTCGATCCGTTGCCCACCCGGGAACGCAGGGACGGGTTGCTCGCGGCCCTGCGGGCCCACGGCATCGAACTGTGACGACCGGGCCCTGGTGACCGGATCCCATCCCGACGAGTTCGAAGCGTTGGTCGGGCGCTGCCCGGTATTCCGCTTCGATAACGTTTGAGACGTGTCTGACCCTGCGAGCAATCCGTTCGACGCCGGCCTGTGGGAGCCGGTGGCCGGTTTCGATGACCTGACCGACATCACCTACCACCGCCACATCGCCGGCGGTGAACGCAAGCCGACGGTCCGGGTGGCCTTCGACCGCCCCGAGGTGCGCAACGCGTTCCGCCCGCACACCGTCGACGAGCTCTACCGCGTCCTCGACCACGCCAGGATGTCCTCCGACGTCGGGGTGGTGCTGCTGACCGGCAACGGACCCTCGCCGAAAGACGGCGGCTGGGCGTTCTGCTCCGGCGGCGACCAGCGCATCCGCGGCCGCAGCGGCTACCAGTACGCGTCCGGGGAGACCGCCGAGACCGTGGACCCGGCGCGGGCCGGACGGCTGCACATCCTCGAGGTGCAGCGGCTGATCCGGTTCATGCCCAAGCCGGTGATCTGTCTGGTCAACGGATGGGCAGCCGGCGGCGGGCACTCGCTGCACGTGGTGTGCGACCTGACGCTGGCCAGCCGCGAGCACGCCCGCTTCAAGCAAACCGACGCCGACGTCGGCTCCTTCGACGGCGGCTACGGGTCGGCGTACCTGGCCCGCCAAGCCGGCCAGAAATTCGCCCGTGAGATCTTCTTCCTGGGCCGGCCCTACACCGCCGAGCAGATGCACGCGATGGGCGCGGTGAACGAGGTGGTCGACCATGCCGAGCTGGAAAATGTCGCGCTGCAATGGGCTTCAGAGATCAACGGCAAGTCGCCGCAGGCCATCCGGATGCTCAAGTACGCGTTCAACCTGCCCGACGACGGCCTGGTGGGTCAGCAGCTGTTCGCCGGTGAGGCCACCCGGCTGGCGTACATGACCGACGAGGCGGTCGAGGGCCGCGACGCGTTCCTGGAGAAACGCGACCCGGACTGGTCGCCGTTCCCCCGCTACTTCTAGGCACCGCACCCCGTGGACGTGCAAGGCGATTTCGCGCTGGAAATAGACTCCGGTCCGTGAGTAGCAGGAACCCGCTGCGGCGGCTGGCCGAGCAGGTCGTGCTGACCAGCATGCGCCCCCCGATACTTCCCACGCTGCTGAACCGGGCCGGCCGGCAGCTCGTCGACCTGAGAGGCAAGCGCGTTCTGCTGACCGGGGCATCGTCGGGCATCGGTGAGGCCGCCGCGGAGAAGCTGGCCCGCCGCGGAGCCACCGTCGTCGTGGTGGCCCGGCGCGGTGACCTGCTTGACGAGGTCGTCACCCGCATCACCGCCGCCGGCGGGCAGGCGAGCGCGCACGCGTGCGACCTGTCCGACCTGGACGCCGTCGACGCGCTCGTCGCGACGGTCTCCGACCAGCTCGGCGGTGTCGACATCCTGGTCAACAACGCCGGACGGTCCATCCGACGGCCGCTGGAGGAGTCGCTGGAGCGCTGGCACGACGTCGAGCGCACCATGATGCTGAACTACTACGGACCGCTGCGCCTGATCCGCGGGTTCGCCCCCGGCATGCTCGAGCGCGGCGACGGCCACATCATCAACGTGTCCACCTGGGGTGTGAAGACCGAATCCCCGCCACTGTTCGGCGTTTACAACGCCTCGAAGGCGGCGCTGTCGTCGATCAGCCGCATCATCGAGACCGAATGGTCCGACCGCGGCGTGCAGTCCACCACGCTGTACTACCCGCTGGTGAAGACACCGATGATCGCACCGACACGGGCGTACGACGGGCTGCCCGGACTGTCCGCCGACGAAGCGGCGGGCTGGATCGTCACCGCCGCGCGCCACCGCCCGGTCCACATCGCACCCCGCATCGCGGTCACCGCGCACGCGATGAACAGCGTCGCGCCGGCGGCGGTGGACACCATCATGAAACGCCAACGGATGCAGCCCAAGGACTGAAAAGCGTTGTTCCGCAACCTCGCCGACATCGTCCGCGGCCACGGACGGCAGCGCCCCGGCGCGCCGGCGCTGGTGGCCGGTGACACCACGGTCACCTACGGGGAACTCGACGACCGGTCCAACAGGGTCGCCCAGGCGTTCCTGGGATCCGGTGTCGGATCCGGCGACCGGGTCGCGTTCGTGGAGAAGAACGGCATCGAATTCTTCGATGTTGCTTTCGGTTTGGCGAAGATCGGGGCGGTCGGCGTGCCGGTGAACTGGCGGCTGGCCGCCCCGGAGATGCGTCACGTCATCGTCGACTCCGGAGCCCGCATCGTCGTGGTCGGCGAGGAGTTCGCCGGTCACCTCGAAGCGATCGAGGCGGAGTTGGACGCCGACATCGTGGTGATCGGCAGCCACGCCCGCTGGCCCGCGTTCCACGAGTGGGTCGCGGAGCATCCGGCCGTCGACCCGGGCGTGGTCACCGGACCCGACGACCTGGTGTTCCTGATGTACACCTCGGGCACCACCGGCCTGCCCAAGGGCGTGATGCTGAGCAACACCAACTACGTCTGCAAGACCGGCGGGGTGGCCGGCCCGTGGCAGTTCGACGCCGACGCCGTCAGCCTGGCGGTGATGCCGCTGTTCCACATGGCCGGCTCCGGGTGGGCGCTGGCCGGTTTGTGGCAGGGCGCGAAGACCGTCGTGCTGCGCGACGTCGAACCGGCCGCGATCCTGGATTCCGTTGCACGGCACCGTGTCACCAACATGCTGCTGGTGCCCGCGGTGATCCAGTTCCTCCTCGACACCGACGGGGTCGACACTGTCGACTTCTCGCATTTGCGGGTCATCGTCTACGGCGCGTCACCGATCAGCGACGACGTGCTGGTCCGCGGCATCGAACGATTCGGCGGGATCTTCGCCCAGGTGTACGGCATGACCGAGACCACGGGCTCGATCACCCAACTCGACGGTCCCGACCACGTGCCCGAACTGTTGCGCTCCTGCGGCAAACCGTATCGGTGGGTGCAGATCCGGATCGTCGGCGAGGACGGCGCTGACGTCGCACCCGGGGCCGTCGGTGAGGTGTGGACCCGTTCGGCGCAGAACATGCTCGGCTACTGGAACAACCCCGATGCCACCGCGGCGACGCTGACCCCGGACGGTTGGCTCAAGACCGGCGACGCCGGCTTCGTCGACGCCGACGGCTACCTGTTTCTGCACGACCGGATCAAGGACATGATCGTCTCGGGCGGCGAGAACGTGTACCCGGCGGAGGTCGAGAACGTGCTGATGACCCATCCGGCCGTCGCCGACGTCGCCGTCATCGGGGTGCCGGACCCACGGTGGGGCGAGGCGGTGAAGGCCGTCGTGGTCGCCGCCCGCGGTGCCGATCCCAGCGAGGCCGAACTGATCGCGTTCGCGCGCGACCGACTGGCGGGGTACAAACTGCCCAAATCCGTCGACTTCGTCGCCGTGCTGCCCCGCAACCCGAGCGGCAAGCTGCTCAAACGCGCCCTGCGCGAACCGCACTGGGTCGGAGCGGGCCGACAGATCGGCTGAGTGGCGTGGTAGACACACTGGCATGGAGATCCTGGCCAGTCGCGTGCTGTTCCGTCCCAGGGACTACGCCCGGTCGGTGGCCTTCTACCGCGACGGCCTCGGTCTCGCAATTGCCCGCGAGTATCCGGGCGGCATGGTGTTCTACGCCGGCCAGGCGCTGATTGAGCTTGCCGGGCACGGCGCCCCCGCCGGCGGCGCGCCGCCGTTCCCGGGCGCGTTGTGGCTGCAGGTGCGCGACCTGTCGGCGACCCAGAACCAACTGCGGGAGTGTGGAGTGCCGATCATGCGGGAGGCGCGGCGCGAACCGTGGGGGCTGCACGAGATGCATGTCACCGATCCGGACGGCGTCACGCTGATCTTCGTCGAGGTGCCCGAGGATCATCCGCTGCGCCGCGACACCCGGGGCTGACTCAGCGGGGCGACGATCAAGCGGCGAGGCACGAGCCGCGTTGAGGAGTCCCGCAATCAAGTTCAGCGGGGAGGCAGGAGCCGCGTTGAAAAGTCCCGCAATCAGGTTCAGCGCGCCGGCGCCGCCAGCGGCCAGCCGACCGACGCCAGCCGCGCCGCGACCTGGTGCACTTCTTCGGGGTTGGGTTCCTTATCGGTGACCAGATGGATCGCCGCGCGGATCTCTTCGGGCGTCACCGTGTCGGAGTCGTTGCCCTTGAGCACCGTCTGGGCGACCTTGATGACCTCGTCCTCGGTCAGGGTCCGTGCCAGCAACGCCAGCAGGGCGAAGTAGTCCGTCTGCGGGACGCCCTGGGGGTAGCCCTGGTGCAGCCAGCCCAGGATATTGGTGAACGCGCTCTCGGCCATGGCCACTCAACTCACTTTCCAGGCAGGAACGGGAAGAGGTCGACGCCGGTGTGGTGGATGATCGTGGCCCGCGTGATCCACAGGACCGCGGTCAGAATCACCGCACCGACGAACACGAACAACGCCACCCCGAGGAACTTCAGCAACGGGTTCGACGCGGCCGCCGCGGTGCCGTCGGATCCGTCGGAGCCGTCGCCGCGGGAGAATGCCACCAGTCCGACGGCGAAGACGGCGGGCAGCCCCGCGCCGAGCAGGAGCCCGATGCCGAGCACCTTGAGGATGCTTTCCAGGTACGTCATGTCAGCGTGGTTTCCTTCACCGTCGCAGCAGGCTTGGCCGCCGGTTCGGTCTCGGTGACCGAGGCGCGCAGTTCGGCGGGGACCACCGAGTTGGTCGCAGCGTCCCAGTCGGCGTTGACGTTGCGGTGGTCGACCTTCTGATGCTGCGCGCGCCACCACAGGTAGAACGACAGGGCGCACAGCAGTACGAAGATCAGGCCGTCACCGGCCAGCGACGAACCGGTCAGCGACTCGACACCGTGAGACAGCCAGAACGACAGCGCGCCGACGACACCGGCGGCGGGCAGGGTGATCAGCCATGCCACCGCCATCCGGCCGGCGACGGCCCAGCGGACCTCGGCGCCCGGCTTGCCGACGCCGCTGCCCAGGATCGAACCGGTGGCCACATGCGTGGTCGACAGCGCCATGCCTGCGGCGCTCGAGCTCAGGATGATGGCCGCCGACGAAGCTTCGGCTGCCAGCCCCTGCGGCGACTCGATCTCGACAAGCCCCTTGCCGAGGGTGCGGATGACGCGCCACCCACCCAGGTAGGTGCCCAGGCCGATGGCCAGCGCGCACGACGCGATGATCCAGAACGGCAGGCCCTGCTCCTTGACGTCGCCGGTGAGGTGGCCGGTGGTGATCAGGGCCAGCGCGATCACACCCATGGTCTTCTGGGCGTCGTTGGTGCCGTGCGACAGCGCGACCAGCGACGCGGTGGCGATCTGACCCCATCGGAAGCCCTGTTCCCGGCGCTTCTTGGCGACGTTGCGGGTGATGCGGTAGACCAGCCAGGTGCCGCAGCCGGCCACCAGGCAGGCGATCAGCGGCGCCGCGATCGCCGGGATGAGCACCTTCGCGGTCACGCCGGACCAGTTCACCCCGGCCAGCCCGATGGCGGCCAGACCGGCGCCGATCAGACCGCCGAACAGCGCGTGCGACGAGCTCGACGGGATGCCGAACAGCCAGGTGAGCAGGTTCCACAGGATGCCGCCGATCAGACCGGCGAAGATGATCGTCAACCCCGTGGACGCGTCGATCGACGGGATGAGTTGACCGGTCTTGCCGTCCTGGATCTTCAGCACCGAGGTGGTCACCGTGACCGCGACCTCGACGGACAGGAACGCGCCGACCAGGTTCAGGATGCCGGCCAGGATGACCGCCGTCTTGGGCTTGAGCGCGCCGGTCGCGATGGACGTCGCCATCGCGTTCCCGGTGTCGTGAAAGCCGTTGGTGAAGTCGAACGCCAACGCGGTGGCGATCAACAGCACCAAGATGATCAGCTCTGCGCTCATGGCGTTAATTCTGCTGCCCGGCCAGCGGTTTTGACTAATCTTTGACAACTCGTGTCGAGGCCGCGACGTGGTCTTTTTCCGGCTGCCGGCGCGGTGTTCATCTACTGTTCATCTTCTCAGGGGTGCCCGTTCGTGCCCCGCAGCTCAGAGCGGCTCCCCGGCGGCGCCGCGGCTACCATCGAACTGCCGAGGGCTACTTCGCGCCCCCGGCGGGGAGTGGATTCGTGACCAGATTTCTCGCCAGAATCGTGGCGTGGATCGCGGCCGGATATCCGGAGGGGGTGCCGGGGCCGGACCGCGTGCCGCTGCTGGCCTTGTTGCGGCGCCGGTTGACCGACGACGACGTGATGACCGTCGTCAGCGAACTCGTCGCCCGTGCTGATTTCCGCGAGCAGGGATCGGCCGACATCGGCCCCGTCGACATCGGGGTGCTGATCACTGCGATCACCGACGAACTGCCCTCCCCCGAGGACGTCGAGCGGGTCCGCGCCCGGTTGTCGGCGCAGGGCTGGCCACTCGACGACCCGCGCGACGACATGGAGGAGGAGCGATAGCCGTCCTGAGCGCGGTCGAGTTCGGCGCCGGTGACGAACTCCCGATCGTCCGCGACGTCCTGGACGGCCGCGCCTGCGTCCTGCCGGTTCCGGCTGACGACGCCCGTCAGGCCGGGGTGCTCGCCGCCGCGCTGCGTGCCGGCGAGGCCATCGACGATGCCGTCGGGGTGGTGCTGTCCACCTCGGGCACTACCGGAACCCCGAAGGGCGCGATGTTGACGGTGCGGGCGCTGACGGCGAGCGCCGAGGCGACGCACGCCCGGCTCGGCGGGCCGGGACGCTGGCTGTTGGCGCTGCCCGGCTACCACGTGGCCGGGTTCCAGGTGCTGGTGCGCAGCGTGCTGGCCGGCACCACGCCGGTGGCGGTCGCCCCGTCGTTCACGGCAGCGGACCTGGTGGCGGCGATCGAGGCGATGGGTACCGGGCGGCGCTACACCTCGATGGTGGCCAACCAGTTGGACAAGGCGCTGCGCGACGCGGACGCCGCGCGGGCCCTGGGCGGCCTGGACGCCGTGCTGATCGGTGGCGGCCCGATGCCGCGCGGGGTGGCTGAAAAAGCTGCGGCGGCAGGGGTTTCGGTGGTCCGCACGTATGGCATGAGTGAGACATCCGGGGGCTGTGTGTACGACGGGACGCCGCTCGACGGCGTCACGGTGCGGGTGGACGACGACGGCCGGATCCGGTTGGGCGGGCCGACCGTCGCCGCCGGCTACCGCAACCCCGTGACCCCGGACCCGTTTGCCGAGCCCGGCTGGTTCCTCACCGACGATCTTGGCGCAGTGGATGATTCAGGGGTGCTTCGGGTACTGGGAAGGGTGGACGACGCGATCAGCACCGGCGGGTTGAAGGTGCTGCCCGGTGTCGTCGAATCGGCTCTGTCGAGTCACCCCGCGGTGGCCGAGTGCGCGGTCTTCGGTGTCGCCGACGAACGCCTGGGACAGCGTGTCGTCGCCGCGGTCGTCACTGCGGCGGGCACGTCGGTCACGTTGGAGCAGTTGCGGTCTCACGTCGCGGCCACCTTGCCGTCGACGGCGGCGCCGCGGCAGCTTCACATCGTCGACGCCTTGCCGCTGCGCGGCATCGGCAAGGTGGACCGCCGCCAACTCGTCAGGCGGTTCGGGTGAGGTGCGGCCCACATCCGCGCCCGGACCCCGCACAATAAAGACATGAGCCGTGAGGTCACCTCGGTCGAGGAACTGCGTGAGATCGTCGGGCATCCCAACGCCGCGGTGGCGAACAAGGTCCGCGACCGCCTGTCACCGGCCGTGCAGGACTGGCTGTCGCATTCCCCGCTGGGGTTCGTCGCGACGACGGATGCACACGGCCGGATCGACGTCTCCCCGAAGGGTGACCCGACCGGTTTTGTACACATCGTCGACGAGCACACCATCGCGATCCCCGAACGCCCCGGCAACAAGCGCGTGGACGGTTATCTGAACGTGCTCGAACGTCCCCGCGTCGGCACGCTCTTCGTGATCCCGGGCCGCGGGGACACGCTGCGGATCAACGGCAGTGCCCGCATCCTGGCCGACGCCGACTACTTCGACGCGATGACGGTGCGCGGCAAGAGGCCGATCCTGGCGTTGGAGATCGCCGTCGAAGAGGTGTTCTTCCACTGCGCGAAGGCGTTTCTACGATCGGGGGCGTGGCAGCCGGAGAGCTGGAATCCGACCGCGGTGCCGAGCGCGGCGGAGCTGGCCGCAGCGGTGTACGCCGGCGCCGACCTCGACGAGATGCGCCGGCGTCTCGACGAGGACAACATGCGCGAGGTGCTCTATTGACGGGCGGCGCGAGCGTGCGCGAACTCGCGACATCTGACGGCGTGGCGGCCTCTGACACGCACGCTCGCGCAGTATGGGGGGATGCGTAGGGAGGTCGGTGCGGCGGCTGCCGGTCTGGTGCTGGTGGTCGCCGCGTTCGTCGTCCCCCATCTCGACCTGGGTGTCGTCACCCCACTGATCAACGCCACCCCTGCGCGGATCCGCAGTTTCGCCGACACCGCGCCGATCTTCGGCTGGTGGAACGCCCACGTCGGGCCGGGCACGATACCGGCGGTCGCGATCGCGTCCGCCGCCGTGCTGTGGGGGCCGACCGTCGCCCAGCGGCTGCCGTGGCGGTGGCTGCCGTGGACGACCTGGGCGGTGTCGTGCGTATGGGCGTTCAGCCTGGCGTTGGTGGACGGCTGGCAGAGGGGCTTCGCGGGCCGACTGACAGCACGCCACGAATATCTGCGGCAGGTGCCGACCGTCGACGACATCCCCGAGGCGGTGCGCAGCTTCTCCGACAGAATCCTTGACTATCAACCGGATTCGTGGATCACCCACGTTTCCGGGCACCCTCCGGGCGCTTTGCTGACCTTCGTCTGGCTCGACCGCGTCGGACTGGGCGGCGGCGCCTGGGCGGCTACGCTGTGCGTTCTGGTCGGATCGAGCATCGCGGCCGCGATCATCGTGGCCGTGCGCGCCCTGGCCGACGAGGACACCGCACGCGCCGCCGCGTCCTTCGTGGCGGTGGCACCGACCGCGATCTGGATCGCGGTGTCCGCAGACGGCTACTTCGCCGGTGTCGCGGCGTGGGGCATCACGCTGCTGACACTCGCCGTGACGCGATCGGCACGACTGCCCGTGCTGGTGGCGGTGGGCTCCGGGCTGCTGTTGGGATGGGCGGTCTTCCTCAACTACGGCCTGGTGTTGATGGCCCTGCCCGCGGTGGCCGTACTGCTCGGTGCCGCGAACTGGCGGGCGGCTCTGGGCGCTGCGATCCCCGCGGTGGCCGCCGCGCTGGTCGTCGTCGTGGCGTTCGCCCTCGCCGGGTTCTGGTGGTTCGACGGCTACCTACTGGTGCAGGAACGCTATTGGCAGGGCATCGCCAACGACCGGCCGTTCCAGTACTGGGGCTGGGCGAATCTCGCCTCGGTGGTGTGCGCCATCGGCCTGGGCAGTGTGGCCGGCCTGAGCAGAGTGTTCGACATCGCCGCCCTCAAACGCCGCTCGGGCCTGCACCTTCTGATACTCGGCGCGCTGCTCGCGATCGCGTTCGCCGACCTGTCGCGGCTCAGCAAGGCCGAGACCGAACGGATCTGGCTGCCGTTCACGGTGTGGCTGGTGGCCGCCACCGCCTTGCTGCCGCGGCGTTCGGCGCGGTGGTGGCTGGCACTCAACGTGACCGGCGCGCTGGCCGTCAACCACCTGATCCTGACCAACTGGTAGCCGCTCACGCGATCAGCTGCGCGACGACCCGAGGGCCGATCCGGTGTATGCCGGCGACGGCGAACCCCGCCTCGGCCGCCAGCGACCCGACGCAGTCGACGCCCACCGAGGCCCAGCGGAACCATGGTCCGACAGCACGGACAGACTCGAGGCGAATCCATCCGATATCGATCCCCGTTGTGGCGCTATCGAATTCAGCGAGACATCGTCCGCCCCGGCAAAGTAGCTCCGCCGCTCGGGAGAGGATCCGGTGCGGGTCTGCACCCAGGCCCACGTTGCCGTCGGCGAGAAGCACCGTGTGCCAGCGCCCGGTGGCCGGCAGCCGCCCGAAAACGTCGCGGCGCAAGACCGGAGCGCCGCTGTCCCTGGCCAGCTTCACCGCCGTCGTCGACAGATCCACTCCCAGCGCGGGCAGTCCGCGCCGCACCAGCGTCGCGACCAGACGACCCGGGCCGCAGCCCAGATCGAGAGTCGGCCCCTGGCACAAGTCGAGCACCGCATCGTCGAATGCCGCGTCGGCGCCGGGCCCACCGAGCCAGCTGCGCACGGGCAGTCGTTCGACGCGGCCGTCGTCGCGGCGAACCCAGCAGTGCTCACCGCCGAGCGCGCGGTCGTAGAGTTGCCCGAACATTCAGCCCTCCCGAGCCGTGACCGTCGCGGTGACCCGGCGGAACCGCGAGGTCGGTGGGCAGACGTCCCGGACCGCGTCGATGTCGTCGATGGTGTCGACGTCGGTGAGCTCGTCCCCGAGTGCCACCTGCAATCCTCTGCGCCGCAAGGCCTCCAGGGTGCGCCGACCGGTGTCGGGTACCGACATCGGCACGTCGCGCAGGCACCCGGCACTGCCGGCGTCGCGCACGCCGAGCACCCACCAACCGCCGTCACGGGCCATGCCGAGGACCGCGTCGCGACCTGCCAGCAGGTCCGCGCACCCGGCGAGCAGATCCGGGCTCACCTGCGGCGTGTCCATCCCGATCTGCAGCACCGGCAGTCCCCCGGCGCCGGCATCGGCGTGTGCGTTGGCCAGCCTCTCGGCAAAGCCGGCGCCGCGCTGCGGGATCACCGCGAAATCGGCGAGCCGACAGCGGATCTCGTCGGTACAGCGCGCGTCGCGCAAATGACCTGTCAACGCCACCACCCGCGCCTGCACCGGACAGGCTGCCACCGCGTCGAGCGTGTCCAGCAGCGCGGCCGCGGCGATGTCGGCGGCAGCGCCGTCACCGACCGCGGCGGCCAGCCTCGTCTTCGCCAGCCCGGGCACCGGCGCCTTGGCGACCACCAGAACGCTGACCGGGATCATGACATCGCCCGCCAGAAGTCCCAGGCCGCGACCGCCGAGCCCCGCACCGATCCGCTGACCTTCGACGTGCCACCGGTGCGGGGTCCGTAGGCGACGTCACGCTCGGTGACCGACCAGCCCGCGGCGGCCGCGCGCACGAGCAGCTCGAGCGGATATCCCGAGCGCCGATCGGTCACCCCCAGCGACAGCAGGCCATCCCGCCAAGCCACCCGCATCGGGGCGATGTCGTGCACCGCCAGCCCGTGACGGTGCCGCAATCGCCAGCACACCGCGTCCGTGCCGAGGCGCGCATGCCACGGCCAGATCAGGCCCGGGACCGGGCGGCGCCTGCCGGTCGCCAGGTCGGCGCCCCGAACGAGGTCGGCGACCAGGGCGGGCAATTCACGGGGATCCAGAGACCCGTCGGCGTCGAGCACAGCCACGATCGGGGTCGCCGACGCGACCACCCCGGCGTGCACCGCCGAGCCGTACCCCGGCCGGGGTTCGGTGACGACGTCGGCGCCGTGCCGGCGCGCCACCTCGGCGGTGCCGTCGGTGCTGGCGTTGTCGACCACCAGCGGCGCATAGCCGTCCGGTATCGCCTCGAGGACGCCGGGCAGTGAGGCCGCCTCATCGCGACAAGGCAGCACCACCGTGACGGCGCATTCTGGCACTTCCTCCACGCTAGGCCGGCAGCGATGGCCGCGCGAGGGGCAACCCTGACGAAATGGTGACAGCACCGCAGGTCGGGACGTCTGCGCGCTACCCTCGGTGTGGTGACCCGGGTGCTCATCGCCGACGACGACGACGTCGTTCGCGACGTCGTACGCCGCTACCTGGAGCGTGACGGCCTGGAGGTGTTCACCGCCCACGACGGCACCGAGGCGCTACGGCTCCTCGGATCGCGGCGCATCGACGTCGCCGTGCTGGACGTGATGATGCCGGGCCCCGACGGTATGACGTTGTGCCGCACGCTGCGTCATCGCGGCGAACATTCCGTGCCGGTGATCCTGCTGACCGCCCTCGGCGAGGAGGAAGACCGCATCGCCGGGCTGGAAGCCGGCGCGGACGACTATCTGACCAAGCCGTTCAGTCCGCGGGAGCTGGTGTTGCGGGTCAAATCGGTGCTACGCCGCGCGCCGGTCGCCGGCGGCGCGCCGCCCGTCGACCTCGTTTCCGGCGATCTGACGGTGACGACGGCGTCGCGCACCGTGACCGTCGCGGGCACACCCGTCAGCCTCACCAACCGCGAATTCGATCTGCTGCTGTTCTTCCTGACCCACACCGACGCTGTCTTCACCCGCGAGGACCTGCTCAAACAGGTCTGGCACTGGGATTTCGGCGATTTGTCGACGGTCACGGTCCACGTCAAGCGACTGCGCTCCAAGCTGGGCGACCGGCACCGGGTGCAGACCGTCTGGGGTCGCGGCTACATGTGGACCTCCGGTGCCGACGGCTGACTTCTGGGAAATCGTCGGATGGGCGCTGGCGTGCTCGGTGCCCGTCGTGCTCGTCGGGGCAACGGTGATCCGGCTGGCCCGGTCGTGGTCGTTGGCGGTGAGCATGGTGGCGCTGGTGCTGATCCCGGTGCTCGCCACGCTGGCCGGGGTGCTGGGCGCCAGCGGATTCATGATCACCCAGACGTTCGAGCGCACGGCCGCCGTGTTGGTGGTGGTGTCGGTGGTGACCATCCCGGCGGCGATCATGCTGGGCCGGTTCCAGGCCCGGCGCACGGTGTGGGAGGCCGAGATCCGCGACTCAGAGCGCGCCGCCGAACAGTCGCGGCGACGGCTGATCGCGTTCGTCAGCCATGACCTGCGGACCCCGCTGGCCGGGATCCGCGCACTGTCCGAAGCGATCGCCGACGGGGTGGTCCCTGAGGACGAGGTCCAGGTGCACGCCAAACACATTGAGCACGAGTCGATTCGGCTTTCAGAGATGGTCGACGACCTGTTCGAGATGTCGAAGATCAACGCCGGTGCACTGACGCCGTCATTCGACCGGGTGGCGCTCGACGAAGTCGTCGACGACGTATTGGCCGCGCACCGGATCGCCGCCGAACGTGCCGGGGTTCGGCTGGTGGCGAACATCCCCGAGCAACCGGTGCGGACAGTCGGCAGCGACCGCGCGCTCGTGCGGGTGCTGTCCAATCTGGTGGCCAATGCGATCGCGCACACGCCGTCGGGGGGAACGGTCGAGCTGGCCCTGGGCACCGACGGGGACAGCGCCTGGGCCCGAGTCGACGACACCGGCGTGGGCATCGACGAGGCGGACCTGCCGCGGGTGTTCGACGTCGCCTACCGGGGTTCCAACAGCCGTGTGCCGCGCAGTGATTCGTCGCTGCCGAGCGGTTCGGGGCTCGGGCTCGCGATCGCGGCCGGGCTCGTGCAGGCCCACCATGGCACGCTCACCGCGCACAATCTGCCGACGGGCGCCCGCTTTGAGGTGCGCCTGCCCCTGGCCACCGACTAGCTTTCGCGCTTTCGCGAGACCGCCACCACGGTAGCGAAGCGGCCTCGGCAACTACCGTGGTGGCGCTTTCGCGAGGTGGCTCAGCCGGGCAGGGAGTTGTTCAGGCGTTCGGCGGCGGCCAGGTAGTCCTCGATGAACTCGCGTACCACCTCGCGGGCCGGCTTGACCTTGTTCATCAGGCCGACACCCTGGCCGACGAAATACGTCGCGAGCGCCTGCGCGCCCTGGTGTCCCTGCGAGGCCAGCACGTCGATGCGGCGGATTACCGGCTCGCACAGCATCGACTGCAGCGGCAGCCCCAGTGGCTGGTGCCCGTCCCTGGCCGGCGCCCAGGCATCGGTCCAGTCGGAGACCAGCTGCCGCGACGGCTTGCCCGTGCGGCCCGCCGACCGCACGGTGTCGCGCGACGTCGCGGCCAGCATCTTGGCCACTGTGTGCGGCGCCGTCTCGGCTTCCTCGGTGGTCAACCACACCGAGCCTGTCCACGCGCCGGATGCGCCCATCGCCACCATGCCCGCCATCTGGCGGCCGGTGACGATGCCGCCCGCCGCCAGCACCGGGATGGAAACGCCCAGCGCCGCCAGTCCTTCCAACACCTCGGGCACCACGACCAGCGTGCTGACCTCGCCGCAGTGCCCACCGGCCTCGGTGCCCTGCGCGACGATCAGATCCACCCCGGCGGCGGCCTGCTTGACCGCGTGCTCCTTCGCCCCGACCAGCGCCGCGACCGGAATCCCCCGCTCCTTGCCTGCCTCGATCATGTAATCGGGCGGCACGCCCAGAGCGTTGGCGATCAGCTTGACCGGGTGGGTCAGCGCGACGTCGAGCAGTTCACGGCCGGTGTTCCCCGACAGTGACGAGCCGCCGAGGCGCCGGTTCGGTTCGGGTTCGATGTCGTGGGCGCGCAGCAGGTCGTCGACGAAGTCGCGGTAACTCTGCGGGATCCGATCGGCGAGGTCTGCGCTGGAAAGCTTCTCCCCTTTGCCCTCGAACTTGGCCGGCACGATCAGATCGACGCCGTAGGGCTTACCGCCCACCGCGTCATCGATCCACGCCAACTCCTGGTCCAGTTGCGAGGGGCTGTACGCCGTTGCGCCGAGCACACCGAAACCGCCGGCATTGGTCACCGCGGCGACCACGTCTCGGCAGTGGCTGAAAGCGAAGAGCGGAAAGTCGATACCGAACTGTTCACACAGCGCTGTGGACGTCATCGGCCCAGTATGGCTTGACGACCGACGAGCGCTTGCGCGCGGAGCGACATTGACGACGAGCGCTTGCGCGCGGAGCGCCTACCGGTGTCACGATGCCGGTGCGGGTCCCCGCAACGGCGCCGTCGCGAACTCGCGCAACCCGTCGGCCGGGTCGACGACCGCGCGAAAGCCGAGGACCTCCGCGGCTTTGGCCGGGTCGGCGACGATGTGGCGGACGTCGCCGCTGCGGTACTGACCGGTGACCACGGGCGCGACGTCCCCGCGCGTCTCGCACAGTGTGGTGGCGAGGCCGAGAATCGAGACCGGTGTGCCCGAGCACACATTGACGGCCTGGAATCCGTCGAGGCCCCGTTCCACCGCCGCCACGTTCGCCGCGGCGACGTCGTCGACGTGGACGAAGTCGCGCATCTGCCCGCCATCCTCGAAAACCCTTGGTGCATCTCCTAATTCGAGAGCAGATCGGAAGATTGCCGCGACGCCGGAGTACGGGGTGTCGCGCGGCATGCCGGGCCCGTAGACGTTGTGATAGCGCAGCGCCGCCACCGATCCGCCCGTCGCCTCGCTCCAGGCCAGCGCGTAGTGCTCCTGGGCCACCTTGCTGGCCGCGTACAGACTGCGCGGCCGCAGCGGCGCGTCCTCGCCGACCAGGGCCCAGTCGACCCGCTCGCCGCCGATCGGGCAGCGGTGGTCGAACACGCCGCTGTCGAGGTCCTCACGTTGGCGCGGCACCGGGTCGACTTCCCCGTGGGCCGGGCAGACGTAGCGGCCCTGGCCGTAGACCACCATCGACGACGCCAGCACCAGCCGCCGGCAACCGGCGGCGAACATCTCCGCGAGCAGCACCGCGGTCGCGAAGTCGTTGTGGGCCGCGTAGGACGGGGCGTCGGCGGCATCCACCCCGGCGCCGACCACCGCCGCCTGGTGACAGACCACCTCGGTTCCCGCGACCACCTCGGCGACGGCGTCCGCGTCGCGCACGTCGACGCGGCGCACGTCGGCGGGCGGGGCGGCATCGTGGCCGTGCGCGGCGGGCAGCATCGCGTCGACGGCGACGACGTCTTGCCCTGCACCGGCCAACCGCTCTCGGATACGGGTGCCGATGAAGCCGGCCGCACCGGTGAGCAGCACCCTCATGGCAGGTCGAACGGCAGCTGCACGCCCTCGTGGGCCAGGCAGTGGGTACATGTGCGCTCGGCGTCGACCTGGTCGATCGCCTCGTGCACCAACTGCTTGAACGGCACCATGTTGCGTTCGAACTCCGCGAACACGTCCACCGCCTTGACCCCCTGCCCGCTCTCGATCCCCGCATCCAGATCGGTGACCAGAGCGATTGCGGCGTAACACATCTCCAACTCGCGGGCCAGCACGGCCTCGGGGTAGCCGGTCATGTTGACCAGCCGGAAGCCCTGGTCGGCGAACCACCGGCTCTCGGCGCGCGTCGAGAACCGCGGGCCCTGGATCACCACCATCGCGCCGCCGTCGACGACTCCCGGCAGAGGTGTCACCGCGGCGCGCAGCGTCGGGCAGTACGGGTCGGCGAACCCGACGTGGATGCCGCCGGAGTCGAAGTACGTGTCGGGCCGGCCCGTTGTCCGGTCGACGAGCTGATCGGGCACCACCATCGCCCCCGGGCCGAGCTGCGGGTCGAGGCTGCCGACCGCACACGGCGCGAAGATGCGCCGCACCCCGAGCGCGCGCAACGCCCACATGTTGGCCCGGTACGGCACCGTATGCGGCGAGAACTCGTGGCGCACACCGTGTCTGGGCAGAAAGGCCACCTCGTGGCCGCCGACGGTTCCTACGGTGATCGCCGCGCTGGGCGCGCCGTAGGGCGTGTCCAGGTCGACGGCACGCGCGTCGGGTCCGAAGAACGAGTAGAAGCCGCTGCCTCCGATGACTCCCAGCACCGGGTTACGCGTCGTCCTCGTCCTGCTGCGACGCGGCGCGGCGGGCGCCGTCGCGGATCTCGAAAACGTCGGTGGCGAAACCGCCGATCGTATTCGCGACGTCCTTGACCGCCGTGGTGATGATCGAGGTGACCTCACCGACAGCCGACGCGCCGGCCGCGACGATCTCCTGGACCGCGTCCTTGCCGATCTCGGTCTTGCTCAGTCGCTCGTCCATGCGCCCAGTCTGCCACGGTCGGCACCTGCAAGACTGACCGTCGTGGCCAATTTCGCCCAGTGGGTCGAGGGGGCGCGTCCCCGCACGCTGCCCAACGCCGTCGCGCCCGTCATCGCCGGCACCGGCGCCGCCGCGTGGCTGGACGCCGCGTCGTGGTGGAAGGCGTTGCTCGCGTTGATCGTCGCGCTCGGCATGGTCATCGGCGTGAACTACGCCAACGACTACTCCGACGGGATCCGCGGCACCGATGACGTGCGAGCGGGGCCGCTGCGGCTGGTCGGTTCGAAGCTCGCGGCGCCCAGGTCGGTGCTGACGGCCGCAGTGGTGAGCCTGGCGGTCGGTGCGCTGGCCGGTCTGGTGCTGGCGTGGTTCTCGGCGCCGTGGTTGGTCGCGGTCGGTGCGGTGTGCATCGCCGGGGCCTGGCTCTACACCGGCGGCTCAAAGCCCTACGGCTATTCCGGGCTCGGCGAGGTCGCGGTGTTCGTGTTCTTCGGGCTGGTCGCGGTGCTGGGCACCCAATACACGCAAGCGCTGCGCGTCGACTGGGTCGGGGTGACGCTCGCGGTCGCGACGGGCTGCCTGTCCTCGGCGGTGCTGGTGGCCAACAACCTGCGCGACATCCCGACCGATGCCCAGACCGGCAAGATCACGCTGGCCGTGCGGCTCGGCGACGCCAAGACGCGGGTGCTGTTCCAGGCGCTACTGGCGGTGCCGTTCGTGCTGACGCTGGTGCTGATCGCGGCCACCCCATGGTGTGCGGCCGGGCTGGTGGCGCTGCCACTGGCGGTGCGCGCCGCCAAACCCGTGCGCGCCGGCTCCGGAGGGAAAGACCTGATCCCGGTCCTCAAGGACACCGGCCTGACGATGCTGGTGTGGGCGGTCGCGGTGACACTCGCGCTGGTCCTCAGGTAGCGAATCCGGCGCGCTGGGGCACCCTGAGCGTCGGTTTGCGCGTCGGATTCGCGTGGTACAAGCAGCGGGATGAATGCTGCGCCGATGCCCCGCGAGTCCGCCGACGATGTCGACGAGGCGCGGGGGGTTCTCTCCGCGCTCGCCGACGCGTTCTCGGCCAAGGTGGTCGGGCAGGAACACCTGCGCGAGACATTGCTGATCGGGCTGCTGACCGGCGGGCACATCCTGCTGGAAAGCGTGCCGGGGCTGGCCAAGACCACCGCCGCGCGCGTCATCGCCGAGGCGATCGACGGGCAGTTCCGCCGTATCCAGTGCACCCCTGACCTGCTGCCCAGCGACATCGTCGGCACTCAGGTCTACGACGCGGCCACCACCTCGTTCGTCACCCAGCTGGGACCGGTGCACGCCAACGTGGTGCTGCTCGACGAGATCAACCGCTCCAGCGCCAAGACCCAGAGCGCGATGCTGGAGGCGATGGAGGAACGCCAGACCACGATCGCCGGTGTCGTGTACCCGATCCCCGAACCGTTCCTGGTGATCGCGACGCAGAACCCGGTCGACCAGGAGGGCACCTATGCGCTGTCGGAAGCGCAGACCGACCGGTTCCTGCTCAAGGAGATCGTGCGCTACCCGTCCCCCGAGCAGGAGGTGGAAGTCCTCACCCGCCTGGACGCGGGCCTGTTCGACAGGGAGCACCCCAGCACACCGGTCGCGTCGCTGGCCGACATCCGCCGGCTGCAGCGGGTCACGCGCGAGGTGTACATGAGCAGGGACCTGATGCTCTACGCCAGCCGCCTGGTCGGGGTGACCCGAGAACCCGGCCACTACCTACCCGGCCAGATCGCCCGGCTCATCGAGTACGGCGCCAGCCCCCGCGCCACCATCGCGCTGTGCACGTCGGCCAGGGCGCTGGCGCTGCTGTCGGGCCGCAACCACGTCATCCCGGGCGACATCGCCGATCTCGCCCACCGCGTGCTGCAGCACCGCCTCATCCTGGGGTTCGAGGCGGCCAGTGCCGGCGTCACCCCCGACGTGGTGATCGACGCCGTGCTGCGTGCGGTCCGGGTGCCCTGAGCGGCGGCTCCCGATGGGTAAGCTTCTCAACCGGGCCCGAGCCCAGTTCGGCGCCGACACCCGTGGCCTCCTGCAGGGCGGTCGTCACGCGCTACTGCACACCCGCACACTGGAATTCGACGAACTGCGACCCTACGTACCCGGAGACGACGTCCGCGACATCGACTGGAAGGCATCGGCGCGCTCCGGCGCGGTGCTGATCAAGCGCTTCGTGTCGGAGAAGCACCACAAGATCCTCCTGGTCGCCGACGCGGGCCGCAACATGCACGCTCTCGCGCCGGGGAGAGAACTCAAATGGACTGTGGCGCTGAATGTCCTGGGCGCGTTGGGGATGATCACGCTGGGCCGGGCCGACGAGATCGGGATGGTCTACGGAGATGCCCGCGGCAGCATCCGCGTGCGCCAGCGGCGCGGCGAGAACCACATCGAGAGCATGCTGCAGAACTACCAGGACCACACGGCGCGGCCTGGCCCCAGTGACATCGTGTGCCAGTTGACCTATGTGGCAACGCATTACCGCCATCCGATGTTGGTCGTCGTGGTCTCTGACGAACCGGAGCCCGACGACCGGCTCGGCGACGTGCTGGACCGGCTGACCGGGCGGCACGACCTGATGTGGGCGATGGTCGCCGACCTGCCCGCGGTGGACGCCGAGGACGGCGGCTACGACGTCGCGACGGGCCGCCCGGTGCTCGGCTCCGCCGCGGTGGATCCGCGCGTCGTCACCGCGTACCGCCGCGCCGAGGAGCGGCGAGTCCAGCACCTCGCCGAGTTCATGGCTGCCCGCGCCGTCTCTTATGCGACGATCCCGGGCAGTCGCCAGATCCGCCGGGGTATCACCGAGATGACCAGGGTGTGGTCGCGTGCCGGATGACCTGTTGGAATTCGTCAGCGGGCCGCCCCCCTTCTCGATTCTGTGGCTGTGGCTCGGACTTGTCTTGCTGCTTCTCGTCTTTGGCTGGTACACAGCGGTTTTGATTGCGACGATGCCGTCACAGAGCCTGCGGGGCATCCCCGGGGTGCGTGCGCTGCACGCCAGGGTGCTGCGGCAGCGCTTCGCGCACTCAGCGCGGGCGGTCACCCGGCGCCACCGGGCAGGTGAGCTCTCGACCGAGCAGGCAGGCGCGGCGCTGAGCCGCACGCTGCGCAGTTTCCTGCACCAGGCGACCGGCGTTCCGGCACAGTTCATGCAGCTGCGCGCGGTGGCTGCCGGTGATCTCGCCGCCGCGGCCCCCGTGCTGGAAGCGCTGGGCGAGGCGCAGTTCGACAAGGCGTCGACCGCGGACGTGGGCCGGCTCGGGGAACAGACCGAAGAGCTGATCCGATCGTGGAGCTGACATGGTGGCCGGTGGTGGCCTTCGGGTTCGGCGCCCTGCTGCTGGCCGCCGCTCTGACGGTGCTGGTGCCGGTCCGCCGCGGCCGCGAACGGCAACTGCCGCTGGCCCACACCGCACGGCTGACCGAGCTGCCCGAGTACCGCGCCGTGGTGCGACGGCAGACCCGCGCCGCGACGCTCGCGCTCACGCTCCTCGTCCTGCTGTTCGCGACGACCGTTCTGGCCACGGCCCGTCCGACCGGAACCTTCTGGAATGCGGAGGCTTCGGAACCGCGCGACGACATCATGCTGTGCGCGGGGGCCCCCGCCACCGACGAGGCCACGGCGGGGTTCCTCGACTACTTCGCCCGGCAGGCCACCGGATACGGGTCCGAGCGCATCGGCGCCACGTCGGTGAACCGGCGCCTGGTGCCGCTGACCCGGGACCACCAGTTCGCCGCGGGGCGGCTGGCTGAGTTCTCGCGCGGCGGCCCGGCGGCGCCGCGGTTCGCGGTGCCGGTGGAGTACGACGACTACGCTCCCACAGTCGCCGACGTGCTCGCCCTGTGCCTGACCGGATTCCCGGACTTCCAGCAGCCCGGTGACACCCGGCGGTCGCTGATCTACCTCGGGCCCGGTTCGCTGCGGGCACCCGGTGACGACCGGCCGTCGCTGTTCACCGACGCCCAGGTCACCGACATGGCACGGCGGGCCGGCGTGCAGATCAATGCGATCGCGACCCCGGGCCGCGACACGTCCGCGCTGAGTGCGGCGGCAGCGGCGACCGGAGGGCAGTTCTTCCGGTTCGACGCCGAGGCCGTCGACGGTCAGCTCGACGCGATCCGTGCGGCCCCGCCCGCCGGGCCTCCCGGCGGTGTCGACGCCCGGGTGGACTCCCCTGTCGTCGTCCTGGTGATCGCGCTGGGACTCTCGGCACTGCTGGGTGTGGCGTTGTTGGCGGTGCGGCGATGACGTTCGATCCGGTGCTGCCCCCGCTGGTGTTGGCCGCCGCCGCGGCGGCGCTGATCGTGCTGCGGCTGCTCGGTGTCCGGGCCGCCGCGGGCGCGGGAGGCCGCGCGGTCCTGCGGTGGTCGACCACGACGGTGGCGATGCTGCTGCTGCTACTGGCCGCCGCGCGACCGGTCAGCGCAGCGACCGCCGACACCGACACCGGGCATCCGCGGCCGGGCGGGGCCAACGTCTTCCTCGTGGTCGACCGGTCGGCGGACTCGGCGACCGTCGGCGCCGACGGCACCCCGCGGATGTCGGCGATGCGCGACGACATCGAGCGACTCGTCGACGCGCATCCCGGTGCCCGGTTCGCGCTGATCACGTTCGCCTCGCGGCCCGCCGTCGAGTGGCCGCTGTCTGACGACACCTGGAGTCTGCAACCCGTCGTCGAGACGCTCACCCCGATTCCCGGCCCGAGCGCGGCCGACACAGAGGTCAACGCCGCGGCGGCCGCGAACGTGCTGCGCTACCAGCTGATCGCGGCGGGCCAGCAGTATCCGTCCGCGGAGAACCTCGTCTACTACCTTGGCTCCGGGGCACCGGAATCGACGGCGCCCCAGGGCACGTTCGACACCCCCGCGGTCGACGGCGGAGCCGTGCTCGGCTACGGGACCGGACGCGGCGAGGCCACGCTGCGTGACATCGCCGGCCGGTTGGGGGTGTCTTACGTCCAGCGTGGCGGCGGGGACCCGCTGCCCGCGGCCGTCGCGCCGACGGACTCCGCGGCGGCGCCGTCCGAGGCCGCCGACAGTCCCGGACGGGTCGAGTACTACTGGGTGCTCACCCTGCTGGCCGGCCTGCTCCTGCTCGCGGAGATCTTCCTGACCGCCCGGGACCTGCTGCGCGCCAGGGCCACGCGCCGGGAGGTACTGCAGTGACGCGCACGCCGGCCCGGATTCGCCTGCGGAGACGCCTGCTGCTGGCGTCGGCGCCTATCGCGCTGGCCGCGATCGTCGTCGCCGTGAAGTTGATCTCGGTGGTGGTGGTCGGCGGTTCGGCGCAACAGCACTACGCGAGCGGGGACATCGGCGCGCTGCGCCAGGACGTGTCGCTGCTGCGGGTGTTCGACGTCGTCGAACCCGGCACCACCGCGTTCGCCGCCGGCGGGCTCGCGGTGCTCGAAGACCGGCTCGACGTCGCGGACACCGAGTTCTCCGCGGCGCTGGCGCGCACCGAGCCGGGCCGATCGTGCGCGGTGCGAGTGAACCTCGCGTTGGTGCGCGAACGGCAGGGCGACATCGACGCGTGGGAGGCGCGCCCGGAGGTGGCGCGGCAGCGGTATACCAGCGCGCTGACCGTGATCGCGGACGCGCCTGCAAACTGCTTCGACGGCAACGACGACCCCGATCGGGAGCGCCGCGCCATCCGCGAGGACGCCGACGAGCGGATCACCGCCAAGATCGAGGCTCTCGGCTCGGTGGCACCCCTCGCACCACCGGTGCCGCCTCCCGCTGCCGTCACCGTCGCCCCACCCGCGCCGCCGATCACGGCGCCCGACGTGGCCGGTCCGACGGGAGAACGTCGCCTCGACCGTGGCGGCGATCCGCTCGAAGCCCTGCGGCAACTGCTGCGCGACGCCGCTACCCAGTGACCGTCAAGCCCGTCAGGCCCTCGAGGTGCCGTTCCAGTACTCGACGATCCTGCCGTTGGCCACCCGCAGCAGGTCGTTGCCGGTGAAACGCGCCGGTCCGTCCCGCCCCGAACCGGTGGCGATCCACCGCGCCGCGACCAGGTCGCCGTCGGTGATCGGACCGACCTCCACCACGAACAGCAGTTCTTTGAGCGCGGCGCGGGTCTCGTCGACCATGGCCTGCAGTTCGTCCGGCCCGTGGACGTCCCTGGTCGGCCAATGGCCCACGAAGTCGGGTGACACCAGCTCCGCGGCGATGCTCTCGCCGGCCCACAGCTCCCGGATCCACCGCTGGTACAACCGCTGTCCGACCATGACCTTGGGGCTACTGATACCTCTGTGGCTCGTCATGCCCCCAGGACGGGTCATGACCTGCGGATTGTTCATGACATTTCTGTTACCCGCGTTCGGGCACAGCTAAGCCCACGAATTCACCGTGACGTTACGTTCTCGACGCGCAGCGTCAGGTGTCGGTCTTGCCGTCGCGACCGGCGGGCCGGCCATCGACGCCTCCGCGCAGCCGCGACTGCAGCTGCTCCCTGTCACGGCGCCGCCGTTCGTCCCACACCGCGATGCTCTCGTTGGCACGCCGCCTCAGCGGCGTGAACACCCAGATTCCCACCGGCAACCCGATCACGATCGCGAACAACAGCGCGACCACGACGGGGAATTCACGGATGCCGGCCAGGTGCCCGACACCGAGAATGGCCGCCGTCAGCGCGACGACGAGCACCAGCCGTGCGGCGGTGTAAGCCAGCACATCAACAATGAGCCGCGAGGTCGGGCGTGGGTCCTTCGACACGAAAGCGAGCCTACCGACGGCGCGTATATTGACAGGAAGGAGGTTTTGAGTGGCGTATTTGCTCCTGATGCTCGTTTTGGCCGCACTGGTCTACGTGGGCTGGCGGGTGAGCCGGATGAACGCGAACCGACCGCGGCACCGGGTGATCGGACCGGACGACGATCCGGAATTCCTGCGACGGATCAATCCGCGCGACGACCAGCCGCGTCCCGACCAGCCCCGGCCTTGACACTGATCGACGTTCGGTCCGACCGCTAACCCACCGGGTCGGCGCGCCGCGCCCGCGGGAAGCCCTCGGCGACCACTGCGGCCAACTCCAGCAACGATTCCCGGGTGTCCCCGCGCAGCCGCTCCAGGCTGATCTCGGCGCCCTCCTCCAGATGTGGGTCGAACGGCACCTGACACACCGCGCGGCACCGCCGGGCGAAATGATCCACGACCTTGTTCAGGTCCACCTTCGAGGCGCCACGCTTCGACCCGCGCCGCACGCCGTTGATGACGGCGATCGAGTTGCGCACCATGTCCTCGTGGCCATGCGCGTCCAGCCAGTCCAGCGTCGCGGATGCGCTACGTGCCCCGTCGACCGAACCGGAGCTGATCACCACCAGCACGTCGGCCTTCTCGATGACCCCTGACATCGCCGAGTGCAGCATGCCGGTGCCGCAGTCGGTCAGCACCACGCTGTAGAAGCGCTCGAGCACGTCGACCGCGCGGCAGTAGTCGGCGGCGCTGAACGCCTCCGACACCGCAGGATCGCTCTCCGAGGCCAGGACTTCCAATCGGCTCGGCCCCTGCGAGGTGTAATGCCGCACGTCGCTGTAGGAGGCGATCCCTTCGGCGTCGCGCAACAGATGGCGCACGGTGGCCGAGGTCTCGACCGGCACCTTCTGGCTCAGGGTGCCCCGATCGGGGTTGGCGTCCACCGCGATCACCCGGTCGCCGCGGGTGGTGGCGAACGTCGCACCGAGCGTTGCGGTGATCGTGGTCTTGCCGACACCACCCTTCTGCGACAGCATCGCGATGCGGTAGCAGCCCCGCAGCGGCTGTTGCACCTGCGCGACAAGGCTGTTGCGGCGCAGCACTTTCGGGTTCTCCCCGACGTCGATCAGCTTGCCCGAGCCCCAGTACAGCCACTTGCGCCAGCCCGAGGACGGGCCGCGGTTCGCGTGGCCCAGCAGCGCGACGGTCGACAGATCCAGATACGGCGCCGGGTCGGCGGCGACAACCGGCGGCGGGTCGGCGGCGACGACCGGCGGCGTCCCCTCGGGCGGGGTCGGCGCCGTCCATTCGGCGGGAACTGGCGCCATGGGATCGGAAAACCGTTGCTGTGCCCGAAAACTCCCCGGCGCGTCCACCAACAGTCAGTACCCTCTCCCGGCTCAGCCGACGCCCGCATACGAGTGCAGGCCCACCGTCACCAGATTGATGAAGAACAGGTTGAACACCATCGCGACGAACCCGACGATGTTGATCCAGGCCGCTTTTCTGTCCCGCCAACCGGCGGTCGAGCGGGCGTGCAGGTAGGCCGCGTAGACGACCCACGCGATGAACGACACCGTCTCCTTGGGATCCCAGCCCCAATAGCGGCCCCACGCCTCCTCGGCCCAGATCGCCCCGAAGATCACCCCGAACCCGAACACCGGGAAGGCGAAGATCGTGGTCCGGTAGGCGATCCGGTCCAATGTCTGGGCGTCCGGCAGCTTGGCCACGATCCGCCCGATCGCGTCGGCGCGGTCGGGGTCGCCCAGCCGCGACATCTTCAGCAGGAACAGGATGCTGGCCACGCCGGCCACCAGGAACACCCCGGAACCCAGGCTGACCACGGACACGTGGATCGGCAGCCAGTAGGACTGCAGCGCAGGCATCACCGGTGCCGCGTGCGAGTACAGCCACTTGCCGGACACGGTCAGCAGGATGAGCACCGGGACGAGCACGAACACCCACAGCGAGCGGTATTGCGGGCGGCGCAGCACCCAGGCCGCGGCCACCAGACCGCAGAAGCTGGTCAGGTTGATGAACTCGTACATGTTGCCCCACGGCACCCGTGAGGTGGACAGTCCGCGCAGCACGATGCAGGCCAGCAGCAGCGCGATCCCGACGTAGACCAGCGCCACCCCGGAGGTGCCCAGCCGCTCGTCGAACGGACGCCGCGGCGCGTCGATGACGACGCCGGGGGCCGCGCTGTCGCGGCCCACGCCTCCGGCGGTGACCAGCTCGCGACTCTCGGCCTTGCGGCTGCGGCTGTAGGACAGCTCCACGGCGAGCAGGAGCAGCGCCGCGAGCAACACCAGCACCGAGGACGTGAACGCCCAATCGGAGTACCGGGCCAGCCCGATGTCGATGCTCGTACTCACAGCCGCCTCATTCGCTCGCGAGCTTCACTCATGCGCGCTCCGCCTCCTCTTCCCGTGCCGGCGCGGTAGTCCCGGTGCCCTCCACGGCAGTGAGAACCCGCGCCGTCAGCCGTTCGAACTCGTCGCCCCACCCGGAGTTGTCGGTGCGGGCCAGGCCGCCCAGCTCGACGTTCACCGTACCCGCCGGTCCGTCGGTGATCCGCACCCAGACGCGGCGCCGGCGTATGACCAGCGAGACCAGCAGCCCGCCCATCATCGTCATCGAGAACACCAGCACCCAGATCTGGGCGGGGTCGTGGGAGACCTGCAGGTTGACGAACGGGACCGCGCCGTCGAAGCGGATCACGGTGCCGTCTTCCAGGCGGGTGTCCTCGCCGGCCTGGAGGTTGACGCGCGCCATCTTCGTCAGCCGGCCCTGGCCGATCATCCGCTCGTCCAGGGTGAACAGCGACTGGGGCCGGCCGGTGTCCAGACCCGTGTCGCCCTTGTAGATGTCGATGGCGACAGCCGGGTCGTTCATCTCGGGGAAGCGGGATGACAGCAGGGTGCCGTCGAGTTGCGCGGTCGGCGCGAACAGGCCCTGGATCGCGATCTGGCTGCGGCGGCGCTGCAGTTCGTCGGCGTAGGTGCCGCCGGGCGGATCGAAACGCATCGCCCCCGACGACAGGAACGTGATCTGGTCCTCCGGGCGCCACTGCAGAGTCTGCGTGCGGCTCTGCCCGTCCGGGAAGGTCACGGTGAACGTCGGCGCGTAGCCGTGGCCCTGCAGATAGACGCGGTCACCGCCGACCCGGAGCGGCTCGTTGACCTTCAGCAGGTACGGCCGCCAGGTTCCGGTGTCCAGATCGTCGCCGGCCTGGTATTCGATGTTGGCCTGGAAGCCGACTGCCTGCCCGTTCTCCAGGTAGGTGGCCTCGAAGTCATTGACCCGCACGCACATCGGGTACAGCGAGGTGCCGTCGACGGTGTTGCCCGCGCGGAAGGAGTCGAACGCGGCCGGGGATGCCGAGCAGAAGCCGGGGCCGCCGTTGGCGACGACGATGACGTTGCCCTCGTAGCTGAACATCTTTCCAGCGGCGATCGCGACGAGCAGGCCCAGCAGCGAGAAGTGGAAGACGATGTTGCCGAACTCGCGCAGGTAGCCCTTCTCGGCGGAGACCTCTGTCGCGTCGCCGTCGCGACGGGTGGTGCGACGCCAGCCGCGCAGCTCGCCCTCCACGGCGGCCGCCGCGGCTTCGGCGTCGGCGGCGGGGACCTCCGCGCTGTGGTGCTTGGGTAGTCGGCCGAGGTTGCGCGGCGCCGCCACCGGGGTGGCGCGCAGGCTGCGGACGTGCTCGACCATGCGGGGGGTCAGACAACCCACCAGCGAGACGAACAGCAGCACGTAGATCGCGGTGAACCAGAAGCTGGAGAACACATCGAAGGCCTGCAGCCGGTCCAGCAACGGGCCCAGGGTCGGGCGTTCGGCGATGTACTCGGCGACCTTGGCCTCGTTGAGGTTGCGCTGCGGCAGCAGCGCGCCGGGGATCGCCGCGAGAGCGAGCAGGAACAGCAGCACCAGCGCGGTGCCCATCGACGTCAGGGTCCGCCAGGTGTTGCGGATCAGGGCCAGGAGTCGCATCAGATCGGCAGCCTGACGTCGCTGACGAACGCGTCGCGCACCCAGGACACGAACTCGTTCCACAAACCGGTGACCAGTGCGGTGCCGACCAGGATCATCAGCACCCCGCCGAGCACCTGGATGGTGCGGGTGTGCCGGCGCAGCCAGCCCAGCCCCGCCACCGCGCGCTCCGACCCGAAGGCCAGCAGCACGAACGGAATTCCCAGCCCCAGGCAGTACGCCACAACGAGCACCACCCCACGCGCGACGTTGCTGCCCTCGGTCGCCGACGCCACCGCGATCACACCGGTCAGCGTCGGGCCCAGGCACGGGGTCCAGCCGAGTGCGAACACCGCGCCGAGCAGCGGCGCCCCGCCGAGCGTGGAGATCTGGCGCGGCGTGATCCGCGTGTCACGCTGCAGCACCGGCACCAGGCCGATGAACACCAGACCCATCAGAATCGTGACCACCCCGCCGAGGCGTTGCAGCAGAAGCTGATTGGTGATCAACGTCGTCGTCATCCCGAGCACGGCGACCGTGCCGAGCAGGAACACCACCGTGAATCCCGCCACGAACAGTCCCGCCGCGCCGGCGACCCGCAACCGCGCGCCCTGGATCGTCGTCTGGCCGGCGGCTCCGCCCGGTCGGTCATCGACCCCGACCACCGCCGCGAGGTAGGACAGGTAGCCGGGCACCAGCGGGATCACGCACGGCGAGGCGAACGACACCAGGCCGGCCAGCGCGGCCAGTCCCATGGCCAGCAGCAGCGGGCCGCTGGTGGTCAACTGATCGATCTGGTCTAGGTTCATCGTTCCGCCGCCAACCGCTCGACGATGGGCTGCAGGTCCTCGGCGAGCAACTCGCGAAGAAACACCGCCGCCACCCGGTGCTCCCGGTCCAGCACCACCGTCGACGGGATCACCGTGGTGGGATAGCGCCCGCCGAACGCGATCATCGTGCGCATCGGCGGGTCGTAGATCGACGGGAAGGTCACTCCGCGGTCGATGATGAAATCCCGTGGGGCGTCGATGTTGTTGTCGCGCACGTCGATACCGAGGAACGCCACCCCCTGGTCCCGGGTCGCCTCATACACCTTCTGCAGCTGGGTGATCTCGGTGCGGCATGGGCCGCACCACTGTCCCCACACGTTGATCACCACTACCTTGCCCGCGAAATCGTCCAGCGAGATGGTCTTGTCGGGATCCATCAGATCCGGGCCGGACAGCGGTCCCGGCGTGCCGCGGTCGCCGGGCGGGTCGTAGAAGATGTCGGTCTGACCGCCCGGGGCGACGAATTCGAAGCTGCCGCCCTGGGCGACGGCATCACTGCCGGTGGCGCATCCGGCGAGCACAGCGGTTGCCGCGCACGCTGCGAACAGCGCACGCATCAGGGCCACCACCCGGTTCACCGCCCGGCCAACTCCGCATACCCCCAGCCGACACAGGTGGCGCCGTGAAAATAGAACGACGTGACCGACGCCAGGTTGCACATCCGCCGGGTCGGGAAATGGTGCAGCGGACGGTCGGTCATCGCGCGGCGCAGCGTCTCGACGGGAAGCTGATGGCTCACGCACACCGCCTCGTGGCCGTCGGCGGCCTCCCTGGCCCGGAACACCGCGCGCTTCATCCGAGTGGCGATCTCGGTGTAGGGCTCCCCCCAGGACGGCAGGCGCGGGTTGCGCAGGTGCCACCAATTACGCGGATCGCGCAGCGCCCCGTCGCCAGGGGAAACTCGCTGCCCCTGGAAGACATTCGTCGACTCGATCAACTCCTCGTCGGTGTTGATCTGCAGTTCGTGGCGGGCGGCGATGGGTGCGGCGGTCTCCTGCGCGCGTTCCAGCGGAGACGCCACGACGTGGGTGATGTCACGGGAGGCCAACCAGTCCGCGACCGCGTTCGCCTGCGCCCGGCCCCGGTCGGACAGGTGATAGTCGGGCAGCCGGCCGTAAAGGATCTTTTCGGGGTTGTGCACCTCGCCGTGGCGCATCACATGCACCACCGTGTGATTGGTCGTCATGCGGTGGCCTGCGCGGCCGCACGCGCCGCACCCGGCAGGGCGGCGGCGATCTTGTCGAACGCGTCGTCGTCGAGAGCCGTTGAAACGAACCAGGTTTCGTATGCACTCGGCGGCGGGTAGACGCCCGCGTCGAGGAGGCCGTGGAAGAACGCCGGGAAGCGCCACGTCTCGGTGGCCCGCGCGGCGGCGAAGTCGGTCACCGGCTCGGCGCCGAAGAACACGCTGAACATGTTGCCCGCCCGCGGGATCTGGTGCGCCACACCGGCTTTGGTGAGCGCATCACCGATCAGGCCGACCAGCCGGTCGGCGTTGGCGTCCAGCGCGGCGTAGGCGGCGTCGTCGGCAGCGCGCAGTGTGGCCAGCCCGGCAGCCATCGCAACCGGGTTACCGGACAGCGTGCCCGCCTGGTACACCGGGCCCAGCGGGGCCAGCCGGTTCATCACCTCGGCGCGGCCGCCGAACGCCGCGGCCGGCAGCCCGCCGCTCATCACCTTGCCGAAGGTGAACAGGTCGGCGTCCACCGGATCGACGCCGTACCAGCCGGCGCGGCTCACCCGGAAGCCCGTCATCACCTCGTCGAGGATGAGCAGCGCGCCGTGGGCGGCGGTGATGCGGCGCAGTTCGGCGTTGAACCCGGGCAGCGGCGGCACGGTGCCCATGTTGCCGGGGCTGGCCTCGGTGATCACGCAGGCGATCTCGGCGCCGAAGCGGGCGAACACCTCCTCGACCGCGGGCACGTTGTTGTACGGCAGCACGATGGTGTCGGCGGCTGCCGCGCCCGTCACCCCTGGAGACGACGGCAGGCCCAGGGTGGCGACCCCCGATCCGGCGTCGGCGAGCAGGGCGTCGCTGTGGCCGTGATAACAGCCGGAGAACTTCACGATCTTGGCGCGGCCGGTGAAGCCGCGGGCCAGCCGGATCGCGCTCATGGTGGCCTCGGTGCCGGAGTTGACCAGCCGGAGCAGTTCGACCGGAGCCACGCGGTCGATGATCTCGCGGGCCAGTTCGGACTCCGACGGGGTCGGGGCGCCGAACGACAGCCCGTCGGCGGCCACCCGCTGCACCGCCTCGACGACGGCAGGGTGGGCGTGGCCGAGGATCATCGGGCCCCATGAACACACCAGGTCCACGTAGCGGTTGCCGTCGGCATCGGTCAGCCAGCACCCCTTGGCCGATGTGATGAACCGCGGCGTGCCGCCGACGGAGCTGAAGGCCCGCACCGGCGAGTTGACCCCGCCGGGGATCACCGAGGACGCGTCGGCGAACAACTTCGCGGACAGGTCGGTACTGCTCATGCCGACCAGTGTCGCAGCCGCGCCGAAATCGTCCAACTACAGGGTGTAGTGGTCATCCCGCCGGGGTGAGGGCGAACACAGGATGGTCGGCGTCTGCGGGCAGGCGCCGCCAGTAGCCCTGCACGGCCTTACCCGCCTGCGGGCGATAGACCGCCAGGATGGGCGCCCGCTGCTCCACCGGGATCTCGGTGGCCAGAAACGCCGCACCATCCAGCGTCACCTGCGGATGCGCCCGGACGTTCTTCACCCAGTCCGACTCACCCCGCGTGGATACCAGGTACTTGACGCCGCCGACCTCGGGCACCACCACCGGGATGCGGTGGGGCCGGCCACTGCGCCGCCCGGTCACCGTCAGCGTCTGCCCCACCCCGAAGGCCATCGCGAAGCGGTTGAAGATGCGCCTCGTGAACCAGGGAGGCTTCAAGTAAGCCACGACACACGAGTCTGCTCGTCGATGCCCATGCGCCGCAATGGCCGGAGGCTCAGTTCAGCCAGCGGTCACCCGCGCCCGACGGGCCCGCGGGATCTCCAGCGCGGCGTACAGCGTCCCGGCGGCCAGACCGCCGGCGAGCCAGGACAGGTCCACACCGCCCAGCGCGGTGGCGATCGGGCCCTGCATCACCGGCACCATCCCGTACATGAACAGCCAGGTGAAGACGATGCCGACCGCGAGGGAGATCAGCGCGCTGGGACGCACGACAGGCAACGCGGATTCCCCCGGCGGCGCGAGCAGCGCCTCGGCGTCGACCTGCCGGCGGGCCACCGCGAACCAGTGCACCAGCATCACCGCCGCCCACGGGGCGAGCCAGCCGACGATCCCGACGAGCCAGGCGTCGATGGTGTGCGCGAAGTCCCCGCTGAGCACGAAATACACCACACACGCCATGGCGACCACGCCGATCACGACGTTGAGCACCCGGCGGTTGACCCGGATGTCGAGCGCCTGCGTGGAGACCGCGCAGGTGTAGATGTTGAGAATGTTGGTGGCCAGCGGGCCGTGCACCACCAGCAGCAGCACCGGGATCGCCAGCACGCCGTAGGCGTCGACGATGATCTCGCCCGGGTCCGACGACGTGCTCAGGGTCGCCAGGGTGGCGCCCAGCGCGCCCAGCCACACCACCGGGATGAACTGACCCAGCGCGCTCGCGGCGAAGAGCTTGCGGGCCGGCACCGACGTCGACACGAACCGCGAGTAGTCGGCGGCATAGCCCAACCAGGTGATGCCCCAACCGATTCCGATCGCGGTCATGACCGCGGTGATCGCGGCGAGATGCTCGGCCGGCGTCAGCGCGGCATCGCCGGCGTAGCCCCAGTCGACGTCGAGACCGATCCAGGCCACCCCGGTCATGGCGACCAGCACAGCGACCGTCGGCGGCACCGGCCAGCGCTCGAACGCCGCGATCACCCGGTAGCCGAACCACGCGATGACCACCTGGATGCTCATGATGACGCCGGCCACGATGATGCGTGCGGCGTTGTTGCTCTGACCGGGATCGACCAGGCCGATGCGACCGAGCAGCGCCATCACCAGATCGAGCACGATCCAGGTGTTCACGGCGCACCACCCGATACAGACCAGCGCCTGCACGGCGGCGGGGACGTAGGCGCCCCGGCGGCCGAATACCGCGCGCGCCAGCACCATTCCGGTGACGCCGGTGCGCTGTCCGATCACGACGAAGATCCCGAACAGCGACATGCCGATCGCGTTGCCGACCGCCAGCACCAGGATCGTCTCGACCAGCCCGAGACCCATCGTCACGCCGAGCGCGCCGAGGATCCAGTTGATCGGGGCGATATTGGCCCCCGCCCAGATCCAGAACTGGCCGCGCAGGTCGGTGGTCTTCGCCGATTCCGGGATGACGGTCAGCTCGGCTTCCAGGTCGTGCTGCCCGTGTGGCGGACCCGGCGGCGCGGGCGCGGTGTCGACTGAGGTCATGGCGACTTCCTGATTCATCGGAGGGGTCGAGTCGCGCCACGCTGCGCCGGTGGATTCATGCTGAGCTCACTTCGATATCCCGGTCCGTGTACCGAACCTCAGCAGCTTCTCCACACTGCTGTGAGTTTCGTCCATGGATCCGGAGTCCGCATCTTTGAGCCTGCTGGTCAGCTTCTTACCCGTGTGGATTCGCCGGCCGACGTCGGCGCTGCGGGGCCGGCCGTGGAGCGGCGCCGGGGTCGCGGTGGAAATCGCCGCCGCGCAAGGAGGATCATGGTGACATGCAGTTGCCGCAGTGGCTGGCGCGGTTCAACCGGCACGTCACCAACCCCATCCAGCGGATGTGGGCGGGCTGGGCGCCGACGATGGGAATTCTCGAACACACCGGACGCCGCTCCGGCCGCCGTTGCCGCACCCCGCTGACGGTGTTCTCGACCGCCGACGGCGTCGCCATCCTGCTCACCTACGGCCCCGACCGGGACTGGCTGAAGAACATCGTCGCTGCCGGCGGCGGCACCATGCGCCGCCACGGCCGATCGTTTGCGGTGGTGAATCCGCGGGTGATGACGAAGGTCGAGGCGGCCCCGTCGGTGACCGGCGTGATGCGGCCGGTGTTCGGGCTGCTGCCGTTCGAACAGGCGGTGCTGCTCGACCGGGGTTGATCAGCGACGCGGGGTGATGCGCGCCCTGATCGGCCCCTTGGCGACCGTGGTCAACGGCACCTCGCACTCGAAATCGTCATCGAGCGACTCGATCCGGCAGGCGCGGACCACGGTGGCGAGCGCCAGCGTGGTCTCCAGCCGGGCGAAGTGCTCACCGATACAGGGGCGTCCCCCGCCGAGGAACGGCAGGAACTGCCAGCGGTCGCGGGCCTTGACGTTCTCCGGGCTGAACCTGTCCGGGTCGAAGGCCATCGGATCCGGCCACAGGGCCGGGTCGTGGTGCAGCCCGTAGAGCCCGAGGGCGACCAGGCTGCCGGCCTCCACCCGGTAGCCGTCGACCGCGATGTCGCTGGTCACCAGCCGCGCTACGCCGGCGGCGGGCGGGCACAACCGCACCGCCTCGTGCAGCACCTGAACGGTGTATCCCAACGCCGGCACGTCGTCGGGCGTCAGTTCGCGGTCACCGATCGCGGCGGCCTCCGCCGCGACACGATCCTGGATCTCGGGATGGTGGCCGAGCACCCACAGCGCGTAGGTCAGCGCCGTCGCGGTGGTGTCGTGGCCGGCCAGCATGAAGATCAGCAGGTCGTTGGAGATCTCTTCGTCGGACAGCGGACGGCCCGTCTCCGGGTCGGTGGCCGCGATCAGCGCCTGCACCAGCGGTGCGTCCCGCTGCGGGTCGTGCCGGCACGCCCTGACCATCTCGTCGGTGATCGCGCGCATCGCGTTCACCGCCGAACGGGCCCGCCGACGCGCCGGGGTGGCCAGCCAGCGCGGTGCCCGCACCGGCCGCAACGCGCGGTCGGCGGTGTAGGAGGAGGCCACATGCATGCATCGCGCAATGGTCTCGCCGCGTTCGTTCAGGTCGACGCCCAGCACCGACCGGCCCAGCGACTGCATGGCGACGCTGCGGCACTCGGCGTCGAGGTCGACCTCGCCGCCGGCGGGCCATCGGTCGACGAACGCCTGTGCGGCCGTGGACATGTGACCGCCGAAGGTGCGCACGCTGAATTTGGTGAACACCGGCGCCAGTGCCCGCTTGCGGGGCCGCCACTGTTCGTTCGGCAACACCCACAGGCTGTCGCCTGCCGTCTGTCGGACCTCGTCGTGGATGATGCAGCGATCCGAGGAGGCGTCGTTGCGCCCCAACACATCCCGCATCCCGGTCGGTGACATCACCGCCACGATCGGCGGCACCAGTTTCCTCGGGCCCAGCTGAATGCGGGTGATCGGACCGCCGGCGTCGCGGATCACCTCCTGGCCGGTGTCGAGCCGCCGGACCAGCTGCGCCAGCTTCCACAGCGGCAGCGGATTGCGCGGGACCAGCGGTAAGCCGGCGACGGCGGTGTCAGTTTCTGCGACCACTGCGATCACTCCACAGCAGCGGGGCACCTCGGCCCTGAGTCATCACGGTGCCGGGCATCACCCGCAACCGGTACGGCGCCAGCCGCAGCACGGCGAAATCGGCGCAGGTCGGGCCGTCGGTCCACATCGGGATGATGGCCGGGTCGTATCCGACCGGAGCCGGCGCCGTCGCGAACTTCTGCCACACCGCGGAGCGGGTGTCGTCGTCGGTGTACCACTCGGTGAGGCACTCGGCCGAGCACGTGTCGTGGTTGGTGGTCCAGTAGCTCACCGACACCTCGCGGTGGGCGGACAGATGGGCGCGCTTGATCGGTGTCGGCACCGTCGCGATCCAGCCGAACAAGTCTGTGCCGTCCCACTCCCAGAGGGGATGCAGGATGCGGGTGCGAGGTTTGCCGTCGTCGTCGACGGTGGCCACCGACGCCCAGACGATCGAGTGCGCCATCTCGACGAAGGCGGGGGCGATCTGATCGAGAGGTGTCACAGCAGTCAGATTAGGCAAGCGGTCTTTGTCCCCGCCGCCGGGACCGTCACTCTTCGAGTTTCTTGCGGAACTCCTCGGTCTTGCGGTACTCGACGTTGCCCTCGTCGGCCGACGTCTCGATCTTGCCCTTGTCCTTGTCGTCGACCCAGTCGGTGACGGACGTTCCGGAGACGGTGCCGCTGCTGCCGGGCAGCGTGGTGGTCTGCAGGTCCTCGGAGTAGGCCTTGGCCATCTCCTTGGCCTTCTCCCGGTGTTCGTCGGTGACCTCAGGCTTCTCCGTGAGCTTCTGGTTCTCCGAATTCGGTGTCTCGGTGACGTGATCGAGCTGGACGTCCGGTGTGTCACCGGACTGACGTTGCTGGGTTTTGTCATCGGTGGTCATGGCTTTCGGGCTGCCCGAAAGTGTGATCTGCGAAACACGGCGTCATGCGGGGACCGACCGCAGCGCCGTGGGCAGGCTCGTCAGGAAATGCCGGCGCGCGAATGCGCGGATGTCGTCGGCTGTCTCCAAGGGCTGCGCGCTGGGCAGCAGCAGCACCATCGCCGCGTACCGCAGGATGGTGTCGGCAAGGTCGTCGACGGCCTCGGCCCCGATGCGGTCGGCGAATCCGGGCGGGAAGATCGTCCGCAACGCCTCGGCCATGCGCTCGATCGCGGCGCGGTGGTGGCGGCCGGCGAGCTCGAGCACGAGTCCGGGTTCATCGGTGATCATCTGGTGCAGCACTCGGTGCCCGCGGAACTTCAGAATCGACAGCGTGAACGCTTCGACATAGTAATTTGATTGCGGCCCAGCCTGTTTCAGCTCGGCCGCGATGTCGGCGAAGAGTCGGACGTTCTCCCGCTCGATGACCGCGCCGACCAGTTCGTCCTTGTTGGCGAAGCGCCGGTAGATGGTGGTGCGGCTGACCCCGGCTCGCCGCGCGACATCGTCGAGGGCGACCCGGCGGAAGCCGTGCCGCTCGAACTCGACGACGGCGGCGTCGAGAATGTGCTGGGTCGCCGAATCAGGGCCGGACATCGGAGCGGGCATACCCCTTCACCGCGTATCCGCTGTAGCGCACGCGCATGGGCAGACGGTCCCAGGCCCAGTTCACCGGCCGCGACCGCCAGAACGCGGCGAAGCGCTGATAGCGGCGTTCCTGCTTGTCGGTCCAGGGCAGCCCGAGCAGGTCCCGCGCCCGCGGCGGCAGCCCTCCGGTGGTCAGGAACGCCGCGAGCGGGTTGAACACCGGAGCCACGAGTCGCCACACCAGCGGGTGCACCGCCTTGGGTTTCGGGAAGCCCTTGGTGACGTAGCCGACGCCGTACCTGGCCGACGGGTGGGCGACGAGGACCTCGGTCATCATCGCGTCCCAGTACTTCTCGAACTCGTCGTAGGTCGCGGGCATGGCGCGGTCGCTGACCCCGTAGCGGCGGTACCAGGTCTTGGACTCCAGCCAGATCTGTTCGCGTTCGGCGCGGGTCAGCCGCTTCACGAAGGTGTCGGCGAAGTAGTAGATCTGCTCGACGAAGGTGGCGTGCGCCCAGAAGTACGTGTCGGGGTCCAGCGCGTGGTAGCGGGAGCCGGCAGCACCGTCGGGGCCGGGCATCTCTCCCTTGACGTGATGGTGGAAATCGCGGACCCGCAGACCCGCATGGTCGTCGTCGGAGCCGTACACCGTGTTGAAGATCGGCGGGATGGTGCGCTTGAGGCGTTCGGCGGTGTCGGCGAAGAACGTCGAGTGGTCGTACACGCCCTGGCCGAGCTCGGCGAGCATGTTCTGCAGCACCGCCGGGCGCGGGCCGATCAGGTACATGCGGTTGTCGCCGAAGTAGCGCCACACCAGGGACCGGGGCCCCAGCGGCAGCGCATCCGGTTCCGCAGCGTCGAGGTGCTCGCTCTTGTCCGCCAACTCGGTCATGAGCAACAGTGTTACAGATTGTGCACTTTGTACCAAGACGCCTGTGGCGAGGGTCACTCCGGTTCGCGAGAGCGCCTTCCTGGTAGTCGAAGGCGGCTCATCACTACCGTGATGGCGGTTTCGCGGCGCCCCCGGCGAGGGGGACCCGGGTATGCGGCCCGCGCAGGCGTGCCACACCGAGGACGGTCAGCACGCCGGCCGCCGTCGCGAGCAGCAGAGACAAAGTCAGCATCGGGGCGTAATAGACCTGCGAGATCGTCGACGGTTCACCGGCCAGCACCGGGCCCACGACCACGTCGCTGCAGGCCGCCAGCCAGCTGAGCACGCAGCCCACCGCCGCGCCGGCCGCCAGCACCAGCTGCACGACGGCCCACCGGTTCACGACGCGGGCTCCGGCGGAATGCGTTCCTCGACCAGGCTGGTCAGCGCGGCGCGCAGCCGCTGGTGTTTGCGGGCCCACGCCTGGGCGGTGCGGTCGTTGGTCAGGCGCAGACCGATGCCGGTGCGACCGCGGGGCACCCCGGTCAGCTCACCGAGTGCCCGCGCGTACTGCCACTTGGGCGTCTCGGAACCGCTGGCTTCCGGGTAGATGCGCACGATCTCGTCGGTGAGCGTGATCTCGGTGCCCTGCCGTAGCTTCTCGGTGGTCAGCTCCACGGAGGTGTGGATCCGGGCCGCCTTCACCTGGATCGCCAGGAACAGCGACACGAGCACGAAAAACAGGCCCGGCACCATCCACTGGATTCCGTAGCCGGCGGAGAGCTGGATCAGAGCCATCGCGACACCCGCGGCCGGGCCCGCCAGCACCCACAGCCAGCTGGCGCCCTGTTCGTAGAAGAGCACCTCAGGGGTGTTGGAAGATTCGGTCACCGTCGGTCCTCCTGTTGGAACCAGAATCGCGCCGCGGGCTGCACGATGAGCAGCGTCCCGATCAGGACCGGCAGCAATCCGAGCAGGATCAGCGGCTGCGCGACACCCACCCCGAGCGCCAGCACACCGATGACGACCAGCGCCGCGAAAGCCAGAGCCAGCGTCGCCAGCCGGAAGCGGGAGTCGCCGTGCCGGGCGCGACCGGCCAGGAACGCCAACGCGCCGGCCACCAGCACCGCCCCGATACCGGTGAACCGGTAGACAGTCAGGTAGTTGCGCACCTGCTCGTCGGACACCGTCGTCGGGATCGCCGCCCGCGCGGCGTCGTAAGTCGCGGTCGCCGCCATCAGTCCGCCGACGATCATCAGCACCGCGCCGCCGATGAAGCACCAGAACGCCAGATCGACGATGCGCGGCCGGGCGGCGGGGGTGGGCGGGGTCATGGTCGGGTCAGCCTAGCGAATCAGCGGGTGAAGAACTCGTGGGAGTCTTTGCGGTGCAGCAGGTACACGCCGCCGCCGGTCAGTACGGATCCGATGATGACCGACGCGGCGTAGGCCATCGCCGCCGCGGTGGGCCGCTCGACACCGAACAGGTTCGACAGCGAGTACACCACCGACGCGATGGCGCCGGCGGTCAACAGCGTGCGCGCCCAGCGATAACCCTGCCTGAGCAGGAACAAGAACGTGAGCACGACTGCGGCAAGAATCCCGGCGAACACCAGCGACAGCGCCAGCATCAGGCTGTTCGGATGGTCACGGGTCACCAGCAGGTCCAGCACGTAGCTGCCGATCATCAGAGGCAGCGCGACCACCCACAACCAGAACGCCGTGTCGACGTCAGGCGGGCGGGCGGGCGACGGGCCCTCGATTCGGTGCGGCTGCTCGGCCGGACCGGTCACGACAGCCAGCGGGCCACGTCGGCGGCCCAGTAGGTCAGCACGATGTCGGCGCCCGCCCGCCGGATCCCGGTCAACGACTCCAGCACGGACGCCCGCAGATCGATCCAGCCCCGCTCGGCGGCGGCGGTGATCATCGCGTACTCGCCCGAGATCTGATACGCCGCCACGGGGACCGGGGAGAGCTCGGCGGCTTGGCGCACCACGTCGAGGTAGGACATCGCAGGCTTGACCATCACGATGTCGGCGCCCTCCTCGAGGTCGAGGGAGACCTCGTGCAGCGCTTCCCGCGCGTTGCCGGGATCCTGCTGGTAAGTGCGCCGGTCGCCCTGCAGGCTGGACCCGACCGCCTCCCGGAACGGACCGTAGAACGCCGACGCGAACTTCGCCGCATAGGCCAGGATCGCGGTGTCGGGGTATCCGGCGGCGTCGAGACCGTCGCGGATCGCGGCCACCTGGCCGTCCATCATGCCGCTCGGCGCCACCACATGGGCGCCTGAATTAGCCTGCGCCACAGCAAGTTCGATGTACCGGCGGTTGGTCAGGTCGTTGTCGACGCGTCCCGCGGCGTCGATCACCCCGCAGTGCCCGTGGTCGGTGAACTCGTCGAGGCAGGTGTCGGCCATCAGCACGGTGTCGTCGCCGAGATCCTTGGCAAGGTCGCGCAGCGCGGTGTTGAGGATGCCGTCCGGGTGGACGCCGACGCTTCCGGTGGGGTCCTTGTCCTCGCCCTTCGGGACGCCGAACAGCATCAACCCGCCCACGCCCGCGCTGACCGCCTCGGCAGCGGCCCGGCGCAGCGAGTCCCGGGTGTGCTGCACGACCCCGGGCATCGAGGTGATGTCTCGGGGTTCGTCGATGCCGTCGGCGACGAACAGCGGAAGCACCAGATGCCGTGGCTCCAGCGTGGTCTGGGCGACCAGCCGGCGCATCGCCGGCGTGGTCCGCAGCCTCCTGGGGCGGTGTCGTGGGAACGCCATGTCAACCTTCCACGAAATCGCATTCCAGCAGCCAAGAGTCGAGTGCCCACCTGCCGGAGTGCATTTTCGGCGAGTTCCTAGCGGCGGCGGCTCTTCTTCCGCGGCGGCGGCAACGCGCCCTCGGCGCGCAGCCGGGCCGCGTGCTCGGCGAGCGCCTCGACCAGCGGGCCCACCGCGGCGACCTCGGGCTGCACGTCCACGCGCAGGCCGAATTCCGCTGCGGTCTCGGCGGTCTTGGGGCCGATGCACGCGACGATGGTGCGCGCGTGCGGCTTACCAGCGATACCGACCAGGTTGCGCACCGTCGAGCTCGATGTGAAGCACACGGCGTCGAACCCGCCGGTCTTGATCATCTCGCGGGTGTGCGCCGGCGGCGGGGCCGCGCGAACCGTGCGGTAGGCGGTGACATCCTCGATCTCCCAACCGAGTTCACGCAGACCTTCGGCCAGTGTCTCGGTCGCGATGTCTGCCCGTGGTAACAGCACCCGGTTCACCGGATCGAAAATCTCGTCGTACGGCGGAAACTCGTCCAGCAGCCCCAACGAACTCTGCTCGCCGGTGGGCACCAGCTCGGGGTTGATCCCGAACGAGCGCACCTTCTCCGCGGTGGCCTGCCCGACGCAGGCGATCTTCACACCGGAGAACGCGCGGGCGTCGAGCCCGAACTCGTTGAACTTCTCCCACACCGCGCGCACCGCGTTGGTGGAGGTGAACACCACCCACTGGAACCGGCCGTCCACCAATCCCTTGACGGCCCTCTCCATCTGGGCCGGGCTGCGCGGCGGCTCGACGGCGATGGTCGGCACCTCGATGGGCAGCGCGCCGTGACCGACCAGTCGGTCGCTCATCTCGCCCGCCTGATCCTTGGTGCGCGGCACCAGAACGGTCCAGCCGTACAGCGCGCGGCTCTCCCACCAGTTCAGCTTCGCGCGGTGGGACACGGTGCGCCCGAGCGTGACCACCAGCGTCCCGGTCAGTGGGCCGGCCGGCTCGGTGACGGCCGGCTTGTCCAGCACGGCCTTGTCGAGCAGGCCGCCCAGCGTGGTCTCGACCGAACGCTGTTGGCACGTTGTCCCATTGGCGGTGACGACCGCCGGGGTGGATTCGGTCAGGCCGTACTCGATGAGGGTCCGCGCCGCCTCGGGAAGGTGTGACGCGGTGGCGTGCAGGATCAGCGGCCCGGGGGCGGCGGCCAGCGCCGCCCAGTCGACGTTGGGATCGCGGACGTCGGCGACGGTGTGCGACGAACCCAGCGGCAGACCGGCATAGGTGGGTACCGCCGAGGTTCCGGGCAGGCCCGGCACGATCTCGAATGTCAGCTGCGTCTTGGCCAGTGCGTTGATCTCGGTGATCACCGAGTCGATCGACAGCGGATCACCGGCGACGAGACGGACCACGTCCACCCCGGTGCGGGCCTCGGTGGCCAGGGTCTTGGCGACCTCGGCCGGGTCGCCCAGCGCCGGGCGCACATCGGGCCCGCCGGGGATCACGGCGTCCTCGGCGGGCTTGGCACCTTCGGCCGGCCTCGCCACGTCGGCCTCGTTCTCGGCGGGCTTCGCCGCGGCCGCGGATTTCTGCGCCGCGTCGGTGACCGGCGGCAACGGTCCTGACGGCGGCGGCAGCTCCGAGCCCACCAGGCCAAGTACCGCTTCGGGCACGTCGGGGTCGGTGAACACCAGCGCGGCGTTATTCAGCACCGCACGTGCCCTCGTCGTCAGCAGGCCCGGATCCCCGGGCCCGGAGCCGACGAACGTGATGCGGCCGGGCTTGCCCTTGCGTCCTCGCAAGCTCATCTGTCTCTCCCGCCTTCGTCCAACAAATCGCGCGCTCCTAGCCCGAACAACTCCTCGGCCACCGAGAGCCCCAGCTCCCGGGCCCGATCGGGTGTCCCGATCCCGGACGCGCGGATCACGTCGGATCCGTCCAGCGTCGCCACGCAGCCGCGCAGCGACAGCTCTTCGAAGACGCGGCCGTCCTCATCGATAGACTCGACCACCTCGGCGATCGCGCCCACCGGTGCGGAGCAACCCGCCTCCAGTTCGGCCAGCAGGGTTCGCTCTGCGGTGACCGCCGCCCGCGTGTCGGCGTCGTCGAGTTCTGCCAACACCCGCGCGAGCGCCGTGTCACCGGCGCGGCACTCGACGGCCAGTGCCCCCTGCGCAGGCGCCGGCAGCATCTGTACCGGCTCCAGCGCTTCGGTCACCGCGTCGAGGCGACCGATGCGGGCCAATCCCGCTCTGGCCACCACGATGGCGTCGAGTTCACCGCTGCTTACCCTGTTCAACCTGGTATCTAGGTTGCCTCGTAGGGGGCGGATTTCCAAACCGAGACCCAGTGCTCTAAGCTGTGCCGCCCGCCGCGGGGACGACGTGCCGATCACCGAGCCCGCCGGCAACTCACCCAGCACCAGTCCGTCACGGGCCACGAGCGCGTCCCGGGCGTCCTCGCGCACCGGGGTCGCCGCGATCACGAAGCGCGGGTCGGCCGCGGTCGGCAAATCCTTATACGAGTGCACGGCGGCGTCGACGACGTCGTCGGCAATGGCCTCACGCAGCGCGGCGGTGAACACCCCGACACCGATGTCGGCGATGGGCGCGTCGGCGCGGCGGTCCCCTTCGGTGGAGACGATGACCAGTTCGGCGTCATGTCCGGCGGCGATCAGGGCGTCGCGCACGGTTCCGGCTTGGGTGGTGGCCAGCAGGCTCCCCCGGGTGCCGATTCGAATCACGTAATGGCTTTCGGCGGGCCGAGCGTCACTCGGTCTTGTCGAGATCAATTGCATTGGAACCCATGTCATCACCTCCGGCAATGGGTCCCAGTTCGCTGCCGGCGACGGCGTCGACCGCGTGCTGGTCGAGCTCGAACAGCTCACGCAGCGCCTCGGCGTAGCTGTCGCCGCCGGGAGCGCTGGCCAGCTGCTTGACCCGCACCGTCGGCGCGTGCAGCAGTTTGTCGACAACCCGGCGGACCGTGTTGGCAACTTCGTCGCGGTGCCCGGCGTCCAGTCCGGGCAACCGGTTGTCCAGCCTGAGCAGTTCGGCCTCGACGACATCGGCAGCGCGCTGACGAAGCGCGGTGACGGTCGGGGTGACCTCGGCCATACGCTGCCCGGCCAGGTAGTTGGCGACTTCCGCCGCCACGATCGTGCGGGCGGCATCCGCGTCGGTGGCCGCGGCCTTGGCCGTCGGCTCGCGCAGGATGCGCTCCATGTCGACCACGAAAACCCCCGGCAGGCCGGCGACGGCGGGGTCGACGTCCCGCGGCATCCCGAGGTCGCAGATGACCAGGTCTTTGGGCTCCCGCACGTGCGCCAGTCCGCGGTGCACGTCGGCCAGCGAAACCACCGGCCGCACCGCGCCGGTACAGCTGATCACGATGTCGGCGTCGGTGAGCAGCGGCGGCAGGTGGTCGAACGGGTATGCGTCAGCGGCGAGGCCGTACGCGCGGATGTTCTCGGCGAGGCGCTTGCCTCGCGGCAGCGTGCGGTTGACCACGTGGATGCGTTCGACACCGGCTCGCGCCAGATGCTTGGCGGCCAGCGCCCCCATGGATCCGGCGCCGACGACCACCGCGCTGCGGCCGGCCAGCGATCCGACCTTCTGCTCGGCGATGTCGAGGGACACCGAGACGACCGAGGCGCCCGCGGCGTCGATCCCGGTCTCCGAATGAACCCGCTTGCCGACGGCCAGGGCCCGCTGAGACAGCTCGTGCAGGATGCGGCCCACCGAATGGTTGGCTTCAGCGGACGCATAGGCACGCCGGACCTGGCCGAGCACCTGCTGCTCGCCGATGACGGCGGAATCGAGGCCGCCGGCGACGGCGAACAGATGCTCGACGGCCGCTTCGGCGTAGCGCACGTAGGCGTACTTGGTCAGATCCTGCAGTGACATCCCGGAGTGCTCGGAGAGCACCTGGCCGATCACCGACAGCCCGCCATGGAACGCCTCGACGACGGCGTAGATCTCCACGCGGTTGCAGGTCGAGAGCACCATGGCCTCGGTGACCAGCGAGGAGCGCAGCACCTCTTCGACGATCTTGGCCTGATCGGATTCGTCGGTGCTCAGTTGCTCGAGAACGGACACCGGCGCGCTGCGGTGCGAAACCCCGAAGAGCAAGACGCTCATGGCTCCCTCACCACGCTCAGCACGACATCAAAGGTAGTCCTTCTCAGCTGGCCTACCAAATTTGCTCTCTCTGCGCTGAAACCGCATTCCACGCGGCAAAACGCGTGCCAACCCGTACCGGAATGCGATTTCGGCGGCGGGATCGTCAGCGCGCGAGGTCCTCGCGCAGCCTCGGCTCGTCGATCTCCCAGTAGCTGTGCTCGGCCCCGTCGAGCAGCACGACCGGAAGCCGGTCGCCGTATTCGGCGCGCAGGCCGCGCTCGCCGGCCGCGGCCGCGACGTCGACGTCCGTCACGGTCAGCACGAAGCCGAGCTCGGCGGCGAGCTCATGCAGCCGCGCCGCGGCGGCCGCGCACATCGGGCAGCCCTGGCGTGTGAGCAACTCCACCTGTCGATCCACCCCGCCAGTATTCCGACCAGGTGACCTAATCTGGTAGCCGTGTCCGTTACCGGGGGATCCGAGGCCGGGGCCGGCAGCCGGGCGCAGAAACTCGCCGGTCAGGTCAGCGCGGAAGTCGCCGCCGAGGGGCTCGCCCGCCCGCTGGAACCGGAGGCCGGCCCGCCGCCGCCACCGCCGGATCTGACCGCGGCCGCGTTCTTCGACGTGGACAACACCCTGGTGCACGGCTCCTCGCTGGTGCACTTCGCGCGCGGCCTGGCCGCCCGTGAGTACTTCACCTATCAGGACCTGGCCCGCTTTGCGTTCGCCCAGGCGAAGTTCCAGCTGACAGGCCGGGAGAACAGCGACGACGTGGCCGCCGGCCGTCGCAAGGCGCTGGCGTTCATCGAGGGACGTTCGACCGCGGAGCTGGTCGCACTGGGCGAGGACATCTACGACGAGATCATCGCCGACAAGATCTGGCCGGGCACCCGGGCGCTGGCGCAGATGCACCTCGACGCCGGCCAGCAGGTGTGGCTGGTGACCGCCACGCCGTACGAGCTGGCCGACACCATCGCCCGCCGGTTGGGGCTGACCGGCGCGTTGGGCACCGTGGCGGAGTCGATCGACGGGGTGTTCACCGGGCGGCTGGTGGGCGATATCCTGCACGGCACCGGCAAGGCGCACGCCGTGCGGTCGCTGGCGATCCGCGAAGGCCTGAACCTGCGTCGATGTACCGCGTACTCGGACAGTTTCAACGACGTGCCGATGCTGTCGCTGGTCGGTACCGCAGTCGCCATCAACCCGGACGCCGACCTGCGCGACCTGGCGCGGGAGCGGGGCTGGGAGATCCGCGATTTCCGCACCGCGCGCAAGGCCGCGCGGATCGGCGTCCCGTCGGCGCTGGCGCTGGGCGCCATCGGCGGCGCGCTGGCGGCCGCGGTGTCCCGCCGCGAAGCCAGGTAGGCTCGCGCCCGCTGACGGCAGAACGGAAAGACTTGGGCATGGCTATCGCTGAAGAGATCATCGGCACCCACTACCGGTATCCCGACTACTTCCAGGTTGACCGCGAGAAGATCCGCGAGTTCGCCCGCGCCGTCAAGGACGAGCACCCGGCCCACCACGACGAAGAGGCGGCCAGGGAGCACGGCTACGACGCACTGATCGCGTCGCTGACCTTCCTGGCGGTGGCCGGCAGGCGGGTGCAGCAGGAGATTTTCAATCAGTTCGACCTGCCGATCAACATGGAGCGGGTCCTGCACCGCGACCAGAAGCTGATCTTCCACCGCCCGATCCTGGCCGGGGACAAGCTGTGGTTCGACTCCTACCTGGACTCGGTGACCGAGTCGCACGGTGCCGTGCTGACCGAGATCCGCGGCGAGGTCACCGACGACAACGGCGAACGGGTGATCACCAGCATCGTCACCGTGATGGGTGAGGCGAAGTCGGACACCGAGGCCGACGAGTTGACCGCCCAGATCGCGGCGAAGCGGGACGCGGCGGCACTGTCGAAGTTCGTTGCCGGGCAAAGCCCGAGAGCGGACTGACCGGGCGGTCAGCCGAAGAAGGTGTTCCGCCGGTTCGCCAGCAGCTGGTACAGCGTCTGCTGAATCGTCTCGCGAACCTGGTCGGTCAGATCGAACGTGACCATCGGGTCGTCGGCCGCGGACTCGTCGTAGCCGGTGGTGTCAATCGGTTCACCGAACTGGATGTGCCACTTCGACGGCAGCGGCACCACGCCCAGCGGACCGGCCAGCGGGAACAGCGGCGTGACCGGGAAGTACGGCAGGCCCAGCAGGCGTGCCATCAACTTCACGTCGGCCATCATCGGGTAAATCTCCTCGGACCCGACGATCGAACACGGCACGATCGGCGCCTTGGTGCGCAGCGCCGCGGAGACGAAACCGCCGCGGCCGAAACGCTGCAGCTTGTAACGGTCCTTGAAGTGCTTGCCGAGGCCTTTGTAGCCCTCGGGGAACACCGCCGTCAGCTCCCCGGCGGCCAGCAGCCGGTGCGCGTCGTCGGTGCACGCCATGGTGTGGCCGGCCTTGCGGGCCGCCTCGCCCACCATCGGCATGTCGAACACCAGGTCGGCGGCGAGCAGGCGCAGGTTGCGATGGGCCGGATGCCGGTCGCGGACGGCGACCTGGGTCATCAGGCCGTCGAACGGCAGCACCCCGGCGTGATTGGCCACCACCAGTACCGCACCCGTCTCCGGCAGGTTCTCGACGCCGCTCACCTCGACCCGGAACCAGGAGTTGAAGAACACTCTCAGCAAAGGCAGAAAGATTGCGTTGGTGAGGTGCGGATCGAAGCCGAACTCATCGACGGGATAGTCACCGGTCACCCGCTTGCGCAGGAAATCGGCGACCGCGGAGATCCGCTGCGCCAGCTCGTTGGGTGTGTCGGCGACACCGGCGCCCGGGCTGGATCCGCGGCGCTGATCGATCTCGCGGACCACCGCGGCGATCTGCTCGGCCGACGCGCGGCCACCGGGATCGTTCAATACCGACGGATGTCGACGAGCCGCGTCGGCGCGCTGAGCCGCGGCACGCCGTTTGTTCGCACTGCGACCTGAATTCGCATGCAGCGGAATGACTTTCGCTTTAGGCTCGCCCGGCAACGTCTTACCTTCTCCCCCAAATCCCCCCGGCCTACAAACTGAGACGTGAGTTTACCGCCCCCAGCGCTGCGCCGCCGCAACCGCACGATTCTCCACAGCATGTATCCAGCGAGGGTCCACGATCGGTGTCAGACCGCGGCCCCGCACGTAGTCGTCGAAGGCCTCGGCCGTCGTCCACTTCGGGGTGTACCCGAGTTCGCTGCGCATGCGGGTGGTGTCCATGACGCGCCCGTAGCTCAGATAGTCGACCTGCTCCCGATCGAGCTCGGAGTTACGAGTGGCCCGCCATAGCGAATCGACGGCCACCAACGCCGACCGTGGGACGGGCAGCGCCAAACGCCCGGCCCGCCGGATCGCCTGACTCATCATGATCACGCCGGAGGCCCCGACATTGAACGTGCCGGCCTTGCCGGCCATCGTCGCGCGCTCCAGGGCGCCCAGCGCATCCTGCTCGTGCAGGAGCTGCAGCCGGGCGTCGTGGCCGAGCACCGACGGCACCACCGGGCCGGCCAGGTAGCGCGAGAGGGCGGTGTCCATCGCGGGCCCGATCATGTTGGCCAGCCGCAGGATCGTCACCGCGATGTCGGGTCGGCGCCGGCCCAGCCCGCGGGCGTAGCCCTCGATGTCGATGCTGTCCCGGGCGAAGCCCTCACCGGGTGGCCTGCGGCGGCTGGAGCTCTCGGTGAACAGCACCGGGTCCCTCGAGCTCGACCCGTACACCTCGGAGGTGGACTTGAGGATGACCCGACGCACCGACGGCGCCTTCTGGCAGGCCGCGAACAACTGGATCGCACCCATCACGTTCAGCTCTTTGAGCGTCGCGCGACCACCCGCCCGCGGCGCGTACGACGCCGCGGCGGCATGCACCACGGTGTCGACCTCGCCGTTGCGGATGACCTTGGCGATGAACGGGTTGCGGATGTCGGCCCGCACGAATTCCGCCCGGCCCATCCGGCGCAGCAGATCCTTGCTCGGCGCGACCGCGTCGACCGCGATCACATGGTTGATCAAGGGGTTCTGCGCCAGCCGGGCGGTCAGATACCCGCCTAGGAACCGGCAGGCGCCGGTGACCAGCACGACCTTCGGGTAGTTCAGACCGTCACGGGTGTTCGAGCCGTCGGCGCCACCCCGGGAACGACTTCCAGAGCGGGCGTCGGAATCCATCCAGACAGCCTAGCGAGCGGGGCGCGGGGCCTACTTGCCGAGTTTTCTGCGTTGCACCCGCGTGCGACGAAGCAGCTTGCGGTGCTTCTTCTTCGACATGCGCTTGCGCCGCTTCTTGATGACAGAACCCATGAACTCCGCTACCTAAGTGTGTGTGTAGATCCGTCGGATCTCGTCAGTCTCGACCGGTCACCTTACCTCGCGACCGCGCCGGCGCTGAAATCCCCTTCGGTCGGCGACCGGAGGGGAGCCGCGCCGTACGGCGCTATCCGGCGTCGAAGTACGAGCTTTCCAGCATGTCGTGGACTGCCTTGGCGTGCACCCGGAACGACCGGCCCACGCGCACCGCGGGCAGTTCGCCGTTGTGCACCAGGCGGTAGACGGTCATCTTGCTCACCCGCATCAGGCTCGCCACCTCGGCGACGGTGAGGAACTGGGCACGCTGCTGCTGCCCGTCGCCGGAGCTGGTCTGTCCGGCGTCTCGCGCCGCCTTACCGCCGGCCGAATCCCGCGAAGATGGCCCGTTCATAGACGTCATCGCAACCCAATCAATCAGGCGCGGGCAGTTCCAGCGGCTTCCCCACCGCTGGCACCAACCCGTGCTTACCACCAGGAGAATAGCGTGGCAGGTGTGGTTACTGCGACGGGTGTGGGTTATTCAGTTTCAAATTCCCGAACTACTCGGGTGTAATTCCGAGCTGCTCAGAGCGCGTTTTCGCGGCCTCGACGGCGTTGGCCACCGCGGCCCGCAGCCCGCCCCGTTCGAGTTCGCGCAGCCCAGCGGCGGTGGTGCCGCCCGGGGAGGTCACCGTGGCCCGCAGCTGGGCCGGTGAGGTGTTCATCGCAGCGGCCGGCGCCGCCTCCGCCGCGGCGGCTGCGACATCGAGTTGCTCGAGGAGCATCGCGGCCGAACCGGCCATCGTCTGCACCACCAGGTCGGTGGCCACCGGACGCGAAAGACCGGCGTCTACGGCGGCATCCACGAGCGCCTCGACCATCAGGAAGAAGTAGGCGGGCCCGGAGCCCGACACCGCGGTGACCGCGTCGATCTGGGATTCGGCGACCGTGAGCACACCGCCGACCGCGTCGAACAGCAGCGAAACCTCCTTGAGGTGCTCCGGGGTGGCGAACCGGCCGGGGGCGACCGCGCTGACGCCGCCGCCGACCAACATCGGGGCGTTGGGCATCACACGTACCACCGGCGAACCGGCGGGCAGTCTGTTCTCGTAGAACGCGGTGCTCACCCCGGCCGCGACGGACACCACAACCTGTTCGGCCGCGTCGCTTTCCGCGCGGGCCGCGGTGTCGGCGATGTCGCCGATGACGTACTGCACATCCCCCGGCTTCACCGCGACGACGACGTAGGTCGCGCTGTCCACCGCGTCGGACACCGTCGTCACCAGCACCGAGTACTTCTCGGACAGGTACTTCGCCCGGGCGGGGTTCTGCTCGGCGACGACGAGGTCCTTGACCTGCCTGCCGGCACGCAGCAAGCCCGCGAGCAGCGCCTCGCCGATGCTGCCGCCGCCGATGATCGCGATTCTGGCCATGCCGGACAGCATCGCACGCTGGCGGTGTCAGCCGCGTGGCGGTGTCAGCCGCTCCAAACCCGACTGGCGGTCCCGGCGGCTCAACCGGTCGGCACCATCGCCAGCTGCCGCGTCTGCACGATGATGCGCCCCTCACAGTCGACCACGATGTGGTCCTCGTCGAACCAGTCTTGACCGATCTGCGTGGCGGTGCACATCACGCGCAGCCAGCCGTCGGCCGGCCGGGCCCGCAGATACGCGGTGAGCTGAACCGTTGGCGCCCACCCGAACCGGTTGACCCCGAACGTCACCGGAGCCGACACGTCGCCACACAGCAGCGCGAACAGCACGTCCGGTGCAACCACCTTGGGGCGCACCCAGTATTCGATCACCGGCATCTGCTGATCCGCTCCTCGCGTACGCGGTCCGCCTTCCGCGCGCCGGTCGAACGTCGTCAGCGACGGCCGGATGTCGCACCCGTGCGCCAGGTGCACGATGTCGGCCATCGAATGGCCGGGGCCGATCGGTGCCAGCCCGGGCGGCGGCTCCGGCGTCATCAGCGGGACCACCGGATTGACCGACAGCAGCGGCGGCACATGGTGTTCCGGGGTGCCCAATGTGATCGCCGCGCGCAGGGCCGTGCGGTCGCCCTGGTTGAGTTCGACGTCGATCAGGCTGACCCGGCGGCCGCGCTTGCGCACGGTGGTGACGAGGTCCATCGGTCCCGGGTCGGGCGCCCACAGGAAGCTGCCCGACACCGCGATGGGCTCCACGTCGGGCTCGGCATTCTGTCGCGGCGCCGAGCCCGCCGCTCGGCCGAACTCGGTGCGTGCGGCATTCGCGCACAGCGCCAGCATCGCGCCGCCGTGCACCTTGGGCCCGATCGTCCAGTGCTCGTTGAGTTCTCCGCGATACACCCCGTCCGCTACAGAGGTCAGGGCCATGGCGTCGGTGAACAGCGTCGAACTCGTCACCGCGGCATCATCGCACGCGCTCAGCGCAGCAGATGCCGCCGCGCGAACTGCAGCGACTCGGTGAGCAGCGCCTCGCGTTCGGCGGCGGTGCGCGCGCCGGAGGTACTGACCTCCAGGATCACGTGGCCCACGAAGTCACTCGCGGCGAGCATCTCGCAGATCTCCACGGTCGGCTGGGTGCCGCGGCCCGGCACCAGGTGTTCGTCGGTGGACGCGCCACTGCCGTCGGCCAGGTGCAGGTGCACCAGACCGTCGCCCATCCGGCGGGCCATCTCTACGGCGTCGGTGCCTGCAGTGGCGGTGTGCGACAGATCCAGCGTGTAGTGCGCATGACTACCGTCGAGCGGATCGTAGGACGGCGCGAACGCCGAGATGCCGGGCCCCGGGTTGCCTCCGCGTTTGCGCATCCGCTCGATCGAGGTCTGGCCGGCGCCGAAGAACCGGTCGGCGCGGAACGGGAACATGTTCTCCACGGCGATCATCACGTCGCTGGAGGCTTCCAGCTCGGCCACCTGGTCGCTGAATCCTTCCGCGTAGCGCCGCTGCCACCGAAACGGCGGATGCACCACCACGGTCTGGGCGCCCAGCTGTTCGGCGGCGCGCACACTGCGCTCCAGTTTCGGGATCGGGTTCGCGCCCCAGACGCGCTGGGTGATCAGCAGACACGGCGCGTGCACCGACAGCACCGGCACGCCGTAGTGCTTCGACATCGCCTCGATCGCGGCCGTGTCCTGGCTGACCGTTTCGGCCCACACCATCAGCTCGACGCCGTCGTAGCCGAGCTCGGCGGCGTACTCGAAAGCGGCCTCGGTCTTGAGCGGGTAGACCGAGGCCGTCGACAGACCGACCTTGATAGCGGGACGCACCGTGCCGGTCGGCCTCAGCCGGACTGCAGCAGCGCGAGCGGGCCGAGGGTGACCAGCGCGCCGACCGCCACCGCGATCAGCGTGCTGCCGATGTCCTCGGTCTTGCGCACTACCCGCACCCCGACGACGAGGCCCAGGATCACCAACACCGACAGCACCAGCGCGACGATGTTGTTCCATTTCCACAGCTGGTCGAACGCGACGAACAAGCCGGCGCCGAAGATCACGGCGATCACGCTTTGGCCGACGATCCACAGGCCGCTCACGAACGACGACATCCGGCGGGGTTCGCCGTGCTCCTCGTCGAGCTCGTCGCGTTCGAGTTCGTCCCGATCGAGTTCGTCCCGGTCGAGCTCGTCGCGATCAGCGGTTTCGATGACGGCGTCGCGGTCCTCGCTGTCGGCGCTCGGGCCGCCGAAGAGCGGCTCCTCGGTCGAGCGGAGGTAGGACGGCAACTCGTCCTCGTCCTCGTCTTCGTCGAGGGCCCGTTCGACAGCGTCGTCCTCCTCGATATCGGTGTCGAAGCCGGTGTCGGGGTGCGCGTCGAGGTCGGTGGTCAGGGCGATCTCGTCGTCGAGGTCCTCGATCTCCGGGGCGTCTTCGTCCAGCAGATCCGCGTCCGGTTCCGTGGCGGCTTCTGCGCTGGGTCCGCTGGTGCGGGTGTCCTCGTCGACCGGGTCCGGGGTCCACTGCTCGGCGTCGACGGTCTGGTTCTTGCGGCCGAACAGGCTGAAGCCGAAGCGGCGGGTCGGTTCGGGCGCGACCTCGCGTTCGGCCTCCCGCTCCGCGACGTGGGCGCTGGGGTCGGCGCCAGCGTCGGCGTACTCGCCGTCGTCGGGGTCGGCCTCAACCGGGACCTCCTCGATGGCCCCGGGTGCGGCGTCCTCGTCAGGCGTGACGTCCTCTTCGCGGTCGACTTCGCGGTCGACAAGGTCGTCGGACTCCGCCTCGCGTGCGGCCTCCCCGTCCGCTGCGGCGTCGGGCTCCGTTTCGGCTTCGGGCTCCGTTTCGGCTTCGGGCTCCGTTTCGGCTGCGGCTTCGGGCTCCGGTTCCGGCACGAGCTCCGGTTCGGGTTCGGGCTGGGGTTCGGGCTCTGGCTCGGATTCGGGTTCGGCCGCGACGGGTGGCTGGTCGTCCGGACGGACGATCGGGATCTCACCGGTGAGCTCGGCGACGGTGACGGCATCGGCGTTGCCGCGCCGGCGGCGGCGCCGGCCGCCGACCGGGGGTGCCCCGATCGTGCCGTTGCGGGCCAGCAGCTCCGCGACCGAAATCGGCCGGGTGTTGCTGTGGTCGTCCTCAGATCCAGTCATCGCCTGCTGCCTTCGAGCCTCGCTGCTTCACCGTCCAGCATCGCGCACCGACATCGGCCGTGAGGCCGATTCTCCGCTCGCTCTGCCTGGTTTGCCAGAATCGTCCGATTCGCCGCTGCCGCCCACGAAGGCGCTACCGTCTGCCTCACTGTCGAGTTTCCGCAGGATGAGACCTTCACGCAACGCCCAGGGACAGATATCGACGCTCTCGATGCCGAGGGCTTTCATGCTCGCCTCCGCCACCAGCGCGCCCGCGACGATCTGAGGTGCCCGATCGGCACTCACCCCTTCCAGTTCTGCTCGGTCAGCCGCGGTCATCCTAGAGATGAAATTTATGAGTTGCCGAAGACCGGTGGCGGTCAGCGTGCGTTTGACCCGCGGACCGGCCCCCGACGGCGCGGCACCGGTGAGCCTGGCCAGCGAACGGAAGGTCTTCGACGTGGCCACCGCGAGGTCCGGAGGGCCCGCGTCGGCGATCGCCGACGCCGCCTCGGACAGCTCGTTGGACAGCCAGTCCCGCAGCATCGCCACCCGGCGCCGGCCCGGCGGATCCTCGGGCAGCCATTCCCGCGTCAACCGCCCCGCACCCAGCGGCAGCGACAGCGCGACGTCGGGTTCCTCGTCCACCCCGCTGGACAGCTCCAGCGACCCGCCGCCGATGTCGATGTTGATGATCCGACCGGCGCTCCAGCCGTACCAGCGGCGCACCGCCAGGAAGGTGAGCCGCGACTCGTCGACGCCGCTGAGCACTCTGAGCTCCACGCCGGTCTCGGCCCTGACCCGGGCCAGCACGTCCTCGGAGTTCGTCGCGTCCCGCACGGCGGAGGTGGCGAACGCCATCAGCTCGGCACACCCGGAACTGGTGGCGATCCGCGCGAACTCGTCGACGGTGCCGACAAGCCTGTCGGCGCCCCTGCGGGTGAGTTTCCCCGAGGTGTCGATGGCCTCCGCCAACCGCAGAGAAGCCTTGGTGGAACTCATCGGAGTGGGGTGGCCACCGCGGCGGGCATCCACCACCAGAAGGTGAACGGTGTTGCTGCCCACGTCGAGCACGCCTAGTCGCACCCAACCAACCTAATGGGTCTACCGTGGAAAACCGTGAGCGCATCGGCATCGCATCCTGGTGAGGTCGAATTGGATTTCGCCCGTGAGTGGGTGGAGTTCTACGACCCGGACAACCCCGAACATCTGATCGCCGCCGATCTGACCTGGCTGCTGTCCCGCTGGACCTGTGTGTTCGGCACCCCCGCCTGCAAGGGCACCGTGGAGGACCGGCCCGACGACGGATGCTGTTCCCACGGGGCGTTTCTGTCCGACGACGACGATCGCGCCCAGCTCGACGACGCGGTCAAACTGCTGACCGCCGAGGACTGGCAGTTCCGTGACAAGGGTCTGGGCCGCAAGGGTTACCTGGAGCTCGACGAGTACGACGACAAACCCAACTGGCGGACGCGAAAGTACAAGGGCGCCTGCATCTTTCTGAATCGCCCGGGTTGGCCGAAGGGCATCGGCTGTGCGCTGCACCAGAAGGCGCTGGAGATCGGTGTGGAGCCGCTGACGCTCAAACCCGAGGTGTGCTGGCAGCTGCCGATCCGCCGCACCCAGGAATGGGTGACCCGACCCGACGGCTCGGAGATCCTCAAGACCACCATCACCGAGTACGACCGCCGCGGCTGGGGCGAAGGCGGCCTCGATCTGCACTGGTACTGCACCAGCGACCCCGGCACCCACGTCGGCGCCAAACCGGTGTGGCAGTCCTACGCCCCCGAGCTGACCGAACTTCTCGGCGAGAAGACCTACGCGGAGCTGGCCGCGATGTGCAAGCGCCGCAGCGGTTTAGGGTTGATCGCCGTGCACCCGGCGACCCGCGCCGCCGAATGACCGGATCGCGCTAGCCCATCCGGCCGGCGGTGCGCCGCGGCTCCGCGGTGCGCCGGATCGCCGGTGCGACCGGTCTGCCCTGCAGCAGTCCACGCACGCTGCCCGCGTCGATCGCGTACCGGTAGACGGGCAGCGCATCCCGTACCGCCTGCACCGTCGCGTCGACGGCCTCGTCGGTGTGCGCGGCGGAGGTGACGAAAGACTGACCGAGCACGCCGCGGCGCAACAGTTCCTGTAGGAACAGCGTGCGGTAGGCCTGTGACGGCGTGCCGTCGGCGTCGCCGGTGACGAACACCAGACACGTTGGGCGCCCGATCACCCGGAGGTGCTCCTCCAGCCCGGCCTCGGCCACCGCCGCGCCGACGCCGGCGGCCAGCCGGCGGCCCGCGTGCTCCATCCGCGCGATCGGGTCCTCGCTGCGGTACGCCGCGGCCACCGCGCGGAACGCGGCCAGGGACGCCGTTTCCGGGCCGTGCGTGGTGGAGAGCAGGAAGACCCGGTCGGCGCCGGTGCGCAAACCCCCGAACTCCAGGTGACGGCGGAGTCCCGCCAGCGCCGACAGCGGGAACCCGTTGCCCATCGCCTTGCCCCAGCAGGACAGGTCCGGGGTGACCCCGTACAGGGTCTGCGCGCCGCCGGCCGCCCAGCGGAAGCCGGTGATCATCTCGTCGAACACCAGCAGCGTGCCGGTGCGGTCGCACAGGTCGCGGACCTCGTCGAGGAACCCGGCGGCGGGTTCGGCGGTCGCCGAGGCGGGCTCCATCACCACGCAGGCGACGTCCTCGGCGCTCAGCAGTTCGGCCAGCGACGCGGCGTCGTTGTACCGGAACCGGACCGTGGCCGCGGCGTGCTCGGCGGGCACGCCTGCGGCCATCGCGGTGGTGCCGATGAACCAGTCGTCGGTGGAGAAGAACGGTTGATCGCAGACCGCGACCTTGACCCGGCCGGTCACCGCGCGGGCCAGCCGCACCGCCGCGGTGGTGGCGTCGGACCCGTTCTTGGCGAACTTGACCATCTCCGCCCCGGGCACCAGTTCCAGGAAGTCCTCGGCGGCGGCGACCTCCAGCGCGGTCGGCCTGCTGAACCCGAGGCCGTCGGCCATCGCGCGGGCTGCCGCGTCGACGACCGGGCGATAGCCGTGACCGAGGGTCACCGCGCGCAGCCCGATCCCGTACTCGATGTATTCGTTGCCGTCGGCGTCCCACACCCGGCAGCCCGACCCTCGGGTCAGCACCGGCGGCATGAACTCCGGGTACTGGTCGGGCCCCCGCGCGTAGGTGTGCGCGCCGCCGGGCACCAGCTCGTGCAGCCGCTCCTGCAGCTGCCGGGACCGCGCGAAACTGCGTGCGGGCCTGACGAACCGATCATCGGGAACCCAGCGGCCGTCCAGTTGCGGCCAGCGCGCCGACACCTCGGCCCGCAGATCACCCAGCGTCAGCAGCACCCGGTCCGGGTCCGCCGCGACGAGCTCGTCCGGTGACACGATCGGCACATCGGTGCCCGGCATCCGGCGGCCCTGCTTGGCCGGTGCCGCGTCCGCGACCGCACCGATCAGCGTCCGGTCCAACCCGGCCCGGGCGAACAGCGCGACGGCGCGCGACGCGGCGCCGTACGCGTAGACCCGGCGGCCGGCCCGGCGTTCCTGCTCCAGCCAGCTACGCAGCGCGACCACCTGCGAATCGGCGGCGTCCTGCACAACGCCCACGGTGGCCGCATCGGTCAGCGCGGCTTCGGATTCCAGCAGGGACGCGACGGTCGGGCCGGGTTCGCCGGTGCCATGGACGGCCGCGACGAGCACGGTCCCGCCGTAGAGGTCGAAGGTCCACGCGTGTGCGGCGCGCATACCGACCCGCTCGAGCTGTGCGACGACGACCGGCGTGGAGTAGTAGGCGAAGTGGCCGTGCCGCAACGAGTTCCACTGCCCGTGCGCGACGATCGCGGCCAAGCTGTGGAACTGGATCAGCAGCACCCCGTCCGGCGCGGTGGCCCTGGCGCGCTCTTCGAACGCGGTCTGCTGGTCGGCGTCGTGCATGATGCCGAAACAGTCGAGCACGACGTCGGCCGTGCCCCCGCAGGTGGCGCGGTACCGGCGCTCGGCGAGAAGCGGCAGCCAGCTGCCGCCGTGCGGGCTGCCGAACTCGCGTACCGTGCCGCCCGCCACGTTCAGCCAGCCCGCGTCCTCGACGCGGCGGACCGCTTCTGCAGCTTGATCTTTGAGCGCCTGCGGCTCGACACCGCGGGGCTCAGCAGTGTCGGTGTCGTCCTCGGCGAGCTGAGCGAGCCCGCATGCGGCGCACAGGTCCATCGCCAGCGGGTGGGACACCTCCGCCGGATCGACGGGCAGGTCGGCCGGCGGGAAGTGGTCGGCGGCGGGCACCAGCCCCAGGTCGAGCACACGGTGCAGTCCGGGATCCCCGCATCCGCGGCAGTGGCCGGCCTTCATGCCACCATGTCCTGGTGCGTATCGAACCGGCCCAGCTCGCGGGTGTGGTCACGCTGGTGCCGCAACCGCACCACGACGACCGTGGATTGTTCACCCGCACGTTCGACGCCGAGGTTTTCGACGACTGGTCGGGTGTGCCCGGCGCCGCGGCCTCGTTCGTCCAGGATTCCCAGTCCCGCTCGGCCCGTGGGGTCATCCGCGGCCTGCACGGCCGGCGCGGCCGCGGCGAGGCCAAGCTCGTGCGCTGCGCACACGGTGCCGTGCACGACGTGCTCGTCGACGCCAGACCGCAGTCGCCGACGTTCGGCAGGCACGAGGTGTTCCTGCTCGACGACACCACATTCCGCCATCTCTACGTGCCGCCGGGCATGCTGCACGGCTTCCAGGCGCTCACCGACGTCGCCGACGTCTGCTACCGCATCAACCGCGCGCACGATCCGGCCGAGGACATCGCCGTGGCGCACGACGACCCCGACCTGGATATCGAATGGCCGCTGCGTCCGGCCCTGCTGTCGCCGCGTGACGCCGCGGCGGCCAGCTGGGCCCGGCTGCTCACACAACTTCACTGATCCTCCGCATCGCGTCGTCCAGCCGGCCGCTGTCGCGCAGCTGCGCGAGGCGGGCCAGCCGGGTGAACTTCGCCGCCATGTCTGCCGAAGTCAGGCCGTGGCGCAGATACGCCGAGCACAGCTCGGCGGCCCCTTCGGCCACCGACACGGCGGCCTCGAAGCCGAGTTCGGTTCTGGCCCTCGTGAAGTCGACCCGGTAGGAACGCGGGTCGGCACCGGTCTCGCCGGTGATCAACACCTGTGAGGCCGGCACGGCGTCGGCCACCTGCCGCGCGATCTGCGCCACGGTGACGTTGTTGCGCTCGCTGCCGATGTTGAAAGCGCGGCAGGCGACCGTCGGCGCCGGCGCCTCCAGGCACCGGATGAACGCCGCGGCGATGTCGCGGGCGTGCACCAGCGGACGCCACGGGGTGCCGTCGGACAGCACGCGCACCACCCCGGTCAGCACCGCGGATCCGACCAGGTTGTTCAGCACGATGTCTGCGCGCAGCCGCGCCGAGAAACCGAACGCCGTGGCGTTGCGCAGGAACACGGGAGCGAAGTCGCTGTCGGCCAGTGCCGCCACATCGTCCTCGACGCGGACCTTGCTGACCGCGTAGGGCGTGAGCGGGCGCAGCGGGGCGTCCTCGTCGACCGCCCCGTCCCCTGCCGCGCCGTACACCGAACACGTCGAGGCGTACAGGAACCGTTGCACCCCGGCCTCTTTCGCGAAGCGGGCCAGGCGCACCGAGGCGTGGTGGTTGATGTCGTGGGTGACCTCGGGCGCCAGCGCGCCGAGCGGATCGTTGGACAGGGCGGCCAGGTGGATGACCGCGTCGAAGCCGGCCAGGTGCTCGGGGCGGACGTCGCGCAGGTCGACTGCCAGGCCCACGGGGTCGTCCGGGCGGGGGCCCAGCACGCAGTCGGCGAAGTACCCGACGTCCAGACCGGTGACCTGGTGGCCTGCCGCGCGCAGCGCCGGCACCATGACGGTGCCGAGATAGCCCTGGTGACCGGTGACCAGTACGCGCCGGCTCATGCCGCACCTCGCCGCGGGAATCGCAGCACCGTCTTCTCCGCGACGAACGCCTCGGCGTGCGCGCTGCGGCACTGCACGCCGCGCAGTCGCGTCAACCCGAGGAACGACTGCTCGTCGAACCAGTCGCGGCCGGCCTGCGACGGGTAGTGCTTGTGCAGCAGCCTGACCTTCTCCTCGGCGATCTCGGCATCCACCGGGTGGAACACGTTGGGCGACGGGGTGTCCGACTCCCATTTGAGGATCTCGTAGCCCAGCACCACGTGGTCGCGGAACTCGGTGGGGGTCAGTTCGGCGAGCAGCCGGTGGTCCTGGTGGGCGTCATGGCGGTGCGGGCTGAACACCAGTTGCGGTTCGCAGCTGCGGCGCATTGTGCTGAGCCCGTCCTTGACGCTGTCCCAGTGGGCCGGGGTGCGCCCGTCGGGCAGGCCCAGGAGGGTCAGGTGCACCGTGGCGCCGGGGCAGAACGCCGCCAGCGCCGCCCGCTCCTCGGCTTCGCGTTCGGTGCCGGCGCCGCACAGCACCAGTGCATGGACCTGCAGTCCCGGGTTCGCCCGAGACAGCGTGAGAAGTGTTGCGCCTGCGCCGATCGCGATGTCGTCGCAGTGCGCGCCGAGCGCCGCCACCTCGCGGACGGGTCCTGCGGTGAGGTCGATCACGAGGCCGCCTTCGCGTGCTCCCACAGTGCCCACGGCCGGTCCCCGCTGCGGTAGGCGACTTCGAGCTCGGCACGCTCCTTGAAGGTGTCGGCGGGCTTCCAGAAGCCGAGATGCCGGTACCCGAACAGCTTTCCGTCGGCGGCCAGCCGGGCGCAGGTGTCCTCGACCAGATCGCAGTTCTCGGTGAGCAGGTTCAGGATCTGCGAGGACATCACGAAGTAGCCCCCGTTCTCCCAGATCGGCAGCCGGGACACCGGGGTGATCCCGGTGATCGCACCGCATCCCTGCCCGGAGTCGGCCACGTCGACGCAGTGGAACGACGACTGGGGCGGCACGATCAGCATCGACGCCGTCGCTCCCGACGCCTTGACCTCGTCGATGATGTCGTTGAGCGGCGCGTCGGTGAGCACGTCGGCGTAGTTGGCGAGGAAGTACTCGTCGTCCTCGACGAAGTGGCGCACCCGCCGGAGCCGTTCTCCGATCGAGGATTCCGTGCCGGTGTCGACGAAGGTGATGGACCAGTCGCTGATGTCGGTCTGCAGCAGCTCCACCTTGCCGCCGCGGATGACGAAGTCGTTGGACGCCGATTCCTGATAGGTGAGGAAGTAGTTCTTGATGTGCTCGGCGCCGTAGCCCAGGCACAGCACGAACTCGGTGTGCCCGAAGTGGGCGTAGTAGCGCATGACGTGCCAGATCAGCGGTCGCGGACCGAGCATCTGCATGGGCTTGGGGATGGTGTCGTCGCTGCTGTTGCGCATGCGCATCCCGTAGCCACCACAGAACAACACGACTTTCATTTCACGGTTCCTTCCGTCACGTCGACGACGTGCAGGGTGGGAAGTGGGAAGACCAGCCGCGCACCCCATTCGGCGGTGTACGCGAGCTGCTCGGTGATCTCGGCCCGCAGGTTCCACGGCAGCACCACGATCACGTCGGGGCGGTCCTTGTCGAGCTGGGCCGGATCGTGAATCGGGATCCGCGTGCCCGGGGTGAACCGGCCATGCTTGTACGGGTTCCGGTCCACGGTGTACTCGATCAGGTCGTCGCGGATACCGCAGTAGTTGAGCAGCGTGCTGCCCTTGCCGGGTGCCCCGTAGCCGACCACCCGCAGGCCGCGGGACCGGCAGTCGAGCAGGAAGCGCAGCAGGTCGTGCCGGATCGCCTCGGTCCGGGGCCGCAGGCCGAGATATCCGTCGAGGTGGTGCAATCCGGCCTCGTTCTCGGCCTCCAGCGCCGCGGTGACCCGAGGGCCCGGTGCACCGGCGCTCTCCGCGGGACGTGCCCACAGCCGGATCGATCCGCCGTGGGTCGGCAGCATCTCCACGTCCACCACCGTCAGCCCTCCGGTGGCCAGCGCCCGGATCGCCGAGAGCACGGTGTAGTACTGGAAGTGCTCGTGGTAGACGGTGTCGAACTGGCCCAGCGCAACCAGATTCAGCGCGTGGTGGACCTCGATGCTCAGCCAGCCGTCGTCGGCAAGCAGACCACGCAGCGCCCGGGTGAAGCCGAGCAGGTCGGGGATGTGGGCGTAGACGTTGTTGGCGACCACCAGATCGGCGGGCCCGTGCTGGGCGCGCACCTCGGCGGCGGTCTGTTCGTCGAGGAACGCCGACAGCGTCGGCACTCCGCGGCGGCGCGCGGCCGCCCCGACGTTGATCGAGGGCTCCACGCCCAGGCACCCGATGCCGGCCGCGACGACGTGCTGCAGCAGGTACCCGTCGTTGCTGGCGACCTCGACCACGAACGAATCCCGGCCCAGCCCGGCACGTTCGGTGGCGTCGGCCACGAAGCGCCGGGCGTGGTCGACCCAGGTGTCGGAGTACGACGAGAAGTACGCGTACTCGGTGAAGTTGTCCTCAGGCGTGATCAGCGCCGGAATCTGCAGCAGCAGACAGTCCTGGCACAGCCGCAGGTGCAGTGGGTAGGTCGGCTCCGCGACGTCGAGTTCGTCTGCGGTGAGGAACTTCGCGCACGGCGGCGTGGCGCCGAGGTCGAGCACACTGTGCATGCGGGCGGATCCACACAATCGGCATCTCATCGGCACACCTCCTGGTATCGGTACACGGTGGTGGTCTCGTCCTGCATTCGCAGGCACCACACCGGGCTTGTCGCGAACATGTCCTCGAAGCGCTCGACCGTGCCGGGTTCGGCGTGGCCGAGATAGGACAGCGCCGCCGTCGCCTCGTCGGAGAACACGAAGTACGTGTCCCCCGTCCCGGCCGCGGCCAGCGCGGTCACGTCGTCGAACTGTCCGGCGTCCGGGAAGCCGGTCTCGAAACCCGGCCAGCGTTCGAAAATGGTTCCGTCGTAGGCGCTGTCGGCGACAGCCAGGGACACCGCCGTCGCCGTCGCCCGCGACGGGAAGCCTGCGGTGTGCAGATTCCACACGGTGGCCGGGCCCCGGGACGCGTCCACACCCTCCACCAGGTTCGCCAACAGCGCCAGCTGGGAAGGCTTCTGCACGTTGAGCTGCCAGGTGCCGTAATAGCCCTGCAGCCCTGCGCCGGCGATCCCGGCCAGGGCCAGCGCGGCCACGTACCGGCCGGCACGGACTCTGATCGATGCGACCAGCAGCGGAGCGATCAGCACCGCGCAGCCCGGCAGTGCGTACAGGTAGACGCGGAAGATCGCCTCGCCCCCATAGCTGTTGAGCAGCAGCAGACCGAACGGACTGAACGCCAGCACGGCCGGGATCAGCACGCGGCGCCCACTGCGCCACCACACCACCACCGCGACCAGCGCCAGCAGCACCATCCCGGCCGACAGCCCGCGACACACGAGCGAGGTGAACATCTTCGCGGCCGACCCGGCGTACTCGGCGTTTCCGGCGCCGTTGGCCAGTGGGTTCATGCTCGACAGGCCGCCGTGCTGGAAGACGATGTAACTGCGCGGAATCAGGTATCCGATCAGCACTGCGGCATAAGGGATCACGATCCAGGCCGACCTGAGCCGACGCGCCGCCGCCAGCGTCACGACCACACCGAACACCCAGTACGGCGTGAGCTGGTGGGTGGGCACCAGCGCGGCGAACAACACCAGCGACAGCCATCCGGCCGCAGGGGCGGTGCGCGCGGCGAGCAGCGTGACGACGACACCGAGACCGAGCACCATCGCATAGGCCTGGGGGGCGAAGTAGTCCTGAGCCACCCAGTTCGCCAGTTCGACGACCATCACCGCGGCGAGCGTCTGCGGCCGGTCCAATCCGAGCGTGGCCGACAGGCCCGCAATGACCAGTGCCAGCACCACGTGGGTCACCGGCGCGAACCAGTGCGCGACGGTCACGGGATCCACTGCGGTGACGTCACTGAACCAGGCGAACGAGGTGAAGAACGCGGGCCATTCGCGGTAGACGTCGACGCCGGACGGCGGGAACCCGTGATGCTGTATCAGGTAGTCGACGATGCCGAGATGTTTGTAGGTCCACGGATACAACGGCAGGTCGGTGATCAGCGTGACGGTCAACCGCAGCACCACGATCACGGCGCCGACCGCCGCGGCGGCGACCACCAGCGCGTCGTCCCGCAGCGCGACCACGAACACCGCGACGAGCACGGCGGCCACCGCGACGAGCATCGGTCCGGTGCCGCTGAACAGCAGGCCGAACGGCGAGTCGGGGGCGGCTGCCATCCCGGGCAGCGCGGCTGCCCATCCGCACAACGCCGCGATGATCCACAGGTACGGCGCGGTCACCCGCCAATGCTGCGCGGCCGGCAGCGGCCAGGCGGTGGTGAAAGTGCCGCGGCGCCAGACTGACACCAGCGCCGACGCCGCGACGGCCGCCGTGGCCGACAGCAGCAACGGCACCGGGAGCCAAAGCCCCGCCCAGTTGCACACCGCGGTGGCCCCGGCCATTCCGGCCAGGCCGGTGACCGGCACGACCGCGACGACGGTGGCCGACGGCAGACGCAACCACAGCACCGTCGCCAACCCGGGACCGGTCAGGACGAACACCGCCAGCAGCACCGCCCGCAGCCACGGCGGCACCGGGGCCAGTGACAGCGTGCCGAGCACCGCCGACGCCAGCGCGAACGGTTCCACCGCCGGGGTGTCGAGGTGATGCGCGACCGGGGCGACCTTGCGGTGCCTGCCGCCGCCCGACGGCGGCGCCACGCGATGGACCGGGCGTTCGAGGAGATCAGTCACCGGTCACCCTCACCCAGTCGACCGTCATCTCGGCGGGAAACGGTGTGCCGTCCTGCACGGGCCCCGGCCAGTCCCCACCGACCGCGACGTTGAGCACGAGGAAGAACGGCTTGTCGAACACCCAGAGTTGTTCGGGGGAAAGGTCTGCGGCGTGGAACACGCCGGTGGTCCGGTCGTCGACGCCCATCGAGACGATGCCCGGTTCCCGCTGCACCCAGTAGGTGTGGAAGCCGTCGACGAAGGCCGGATCGATCGGCACGGCCGCAGCCAGCTTGTATTCCGTGCCGTCGGTGTAGGGGCCGATCGCGCCGGAGTGGACGAAGTGCGCCTCACCGATGGTCTCGACGACGTCGAGTTCTCCGCTGGCGGGCCAGCCCACACTGTCGAGGTCGGTGCCCAGCAGCCAGAAGGCGGGGTGCAGCCCCGCGCCCTGGGGCAGCTTCAGCCGCGCCTCCGCACGTCCGTAGGTGAAGGACAGACGGTCTTTGGTGGTCAGCCGCGCGGAGGTGATATGCCGGCCGTCGCGCCGGGCGGTCACCACGAGGTGGCCGTCGCCGTCCAGCGCCGCGTTGGCCGGATCGTCGGTGTACACCTGCACTTCGCCGTTGCCCCATCCGCCGCCGCCGACGTCGTGGCCCCACCGCGCCGGGTCGGGCGGCGTCCCCGCGGCACCGTTGAAATCGTCGAAGAGCACCAACGACGCTGCTGCAGTGGGACGTTCGATCACATAAAGCAGACCGACCGGCAGTGCCGCGGCCAGCAGCACCGCCCCGACGCGGATCGGGACCCGGTTCGACGGCGCCGCATGACGGGGCCGCGCGCCCGGTGCGGCACCGATACCGCGCAGCCACGCCACGGTCGGCCAGATCAGGATCAGCGCGGCCAGCGCTTCGGCCACCAGGTAGGCCCAGCCGACGCCGATGACACCGAGCGCGCGGGTGCCGTACCAGGATCCGGCGACGATCACCACGGTGACCAGTGCCTGCACGGACAGGTACAGCGCGAGTCTGCGCTGCACGCGGGCGAAGCCCTCGTAGACGGCGGCCACCGCCGACAGCGGCAGGAACGCCGCCGCCAGCCACAGCAGAGCTGTGCCCTCGGCACGGTATTCGTCACCGGCCAGGCCCAGCGTCAGCGGTCCCACCAGGAGCAGACCGGCCGAGGACAGCACGGCCACGGCGGCCATCATCCGCACCATGCGCCAGGACAGCGCCCGCACCTGGCCGGGGTTGGCCGCGACCTCGGCCACGTACGGTCCGACGACCAGGTGCATCATCAGGTACAGCGCGCTGATCATGGCCCAGCTGATCGCGAAGTACGCGTTCGCCGCAGGTCCGATCTGGGTGACCACGATCAGCGGCACCACCAGCGGACCGATCGACCACAACGACCCGATGCCCAGTGACGAACCGAAGTACGACCACATCTGTTTGCGCGGAGGCAGATCGGCCGGGCGGTGCCATCGGGGATGCCGCCGGCTGCGCCGGTGTAGCACCACGTAGGTGCACAAAGCGGCGACCGCGGCGGTGAGCGTCCAGCTCAGCACGATGGTGGCGGCCTGCTCCCAGACCGCCAGTGCGACGACCGCCACCAGCTTCGCCGCGGCGTGCGCCAGGTTCTTCACCGCCGACCAGCGCGCCACACCCAGCCCCGAAGTGGCCTTGTCGAGCAGGGCGAAAACAGCCAGCACCATCACCATTAGCGGGAAACCCGCCATCGCCCAGCCGGATTCGAACAGCGGCTGACGCGGGCCGACGACGACCAGCACCGCCCCGGTCAGCGCACCGGTGCCTGCGACCAGCAGGAAGCCACGGTGCAGCAGAGCGGGCGCGCGCGTTCCCGCCACCGGCAGGAAGCGCTCGTAGAGGACGTCGAGGCCGAGACACGACAGCGACGACAACAGCACCGCCGAAGTGATGAGCGCCGAGGCCAGACCGACCTCGTGAGCGGGGAACAGCCGGGCCGACACGGCCCAGAACGCCAGGCCGAGCACACCTGTCGACGCCGTCGACAGGATCAGCGCAACGGTGTTGAGCCGCAGGTTGCGTTCGGCGTGCAGGCTCACGTCGTCCCCAGAAGCGGTGCGGGGCTTCGCCCCTCGCGCAGCGCGGCGCGGTAGGCGCGGAAGCCGGCGAGGACCGAGCGCCACGCGGGCGTGGTCAGCCCGTCGGGCAGCAGGTCGGTCAGGTCGTCGGCGGGGCGGGCCGTGGACGCCGAGTACGACAGGTGCCCGACGAACGCAGGAGCCTTGCGCACCGCCGTCATCACGGCGTCGGGGGCCGTGCGGCGATCGCACGCGATCTTGGCGATCCAGGCCCCCAGGCCTGTCCCGTAGGTGCGGCTCTGCGCGGCGAGGCCGTCACCGTCGGCGCGGTGCCGGTGCCACACCAGCGCAGCCGGGTCGTACACCAGCTGCCCGCCTGCGGCCAGCACACGGAAGAACATGTCGAGGTCCTCCCCGCCGCCCGCCGGGGCGCCGGCCCCGAGGGCCTCGTCGAATCCACCCAACGCGAGGGCGACGGCCCGGTCGACGGCGAAGTTCGCGCCGGTGCCGTAATGCCCGACCGCGTACGGGAACAGCGGGATGTCGGCCGGCGGCGCGGACCGGTCGAACACCCGCGCGTCCAGACACTTCGACCACGCCACCCGGGCGTCGAAGTACGCCTGCGCCGGGGTGCGCAGTTCGGCGGCGGGCACGATCCCGGACACGCACGAGACCGACGGTCCGCGACCGAAGCCGTGGGCGATCGCGCTCAGCCAGTGCCGGTCGACGACGACGTCGTCGTCGGTGTACGCGACGACCTCGCCCCCGGCGGCCAGCAGTCCGGTGTTGCGCGCCCGGGACAGTCCGGGGCGTGGTTCCTCGACCACCCGCACCCGGGGGTCGGCCAGGCTCTCGACGTACCGCCGGGTGGCGTCCGTGGCACCGGCGTTGTCGACGACGACGATCTCGAAGTCCGGATAGTTCACGGCCAGAGCCGATTCCACGGCGGTACGCAGCATGGACACGCGGTCGCGGGTGCAGATCACGATGCTGATCGGCACGGCTCGCGCGCCGGGAACCGTCGATGCGGGGCCCGTCGGCGACGGGTCCCGCGCGGGCAGGTCGGCGACAGCCGCCCGCAGCTGCCGCGGATCGACGGCCCGGTCGACGATGTCGAGCTCGACGAAGCCGAGCGGGCCGGACTCGGCGCGCACCAGCAGGCGGGCCCGCCGGTATCCGTCGGCGGCGTGCAGCCGGTGCACGCCGCACGCGTCCGCCCAGATCTCGCCCACCCAGAGCGCGCCGTCCCAGTCCGGCCGCGCCGCACCGGCGAGCACGGGGCGTAGCGTCACGTCGGGGACGGTGAGGTCGGTCATCTCAGCTGCTCCGCCGGGTGAGCCTGCCCCGCAGGTAGCCGGCGGTGGTGACGCCGAGCCCCAGCACCATGACCGCCGCTCTGGCCCGGCCGCCGCGGCGCAGGGACACTGCTTCCCGGGCCACCGCACGCGGCAGAACCCTGGTGGTGTAGGCACGTTCGCTGTCGAGTGGCCGCGACGCCCGGGCCAGCCGGGTGACCACCGCCTTGGACAAGCCTTCGTGGTAGCAGCGGCTGACGAAGTACCGCAGCGTCGCCCGGTCGCTGCTGACGTAGTGCCGCACGGACGCAGCGGGATCCAGCAGCACCCGGCCGGTCGGTCGCATGGTGCGCAGCCGCAGGAACAGCTCGGTCTCCTCGCCGCCGACCGGCTTCTTTCCGACCCGGCCGACCTCCGGGCGGAATCCGCCGATGTCGTCGAGCGCGGACCTGCGTAGCGACATGTTGCAGCCCAACGGATTACGCACCGGTGCGAGACGCTCGGGTTGGCCGGTATAGCTGCAGCCGACCACCCAGTCGAACTCGGCGGGCATCCAACGGGGGCGGCCGTCCGGCCAGACCGGCGCCGCGGAGCCGCCGACCCCGAGCACGCGGGGATTGTCGTAGTGCCGCAGCAGGGCCCGGCTCCATCCGGGTTCGGCGGCCGCGTCGTCGTCGAGGAACGCCACCACCTCGCCGTCGGCGAAATCCACTCCGGTGTTGCGAGCCCCCGACAGCCCACGCGGACCGTCGCTGTGACGCACCAGGATTCGATGATCGTGGCCGAACCGTACGATTGCGCGCGCGTAGAGCTCGTCGTTGTGGTCGATCACCACGACGACCTGCAGCTGCGGGCCCCGGTCGGCCAGCACCGACTCGACCGACCGGCACAGGTCGTCCCAGCGTTCGGTGGTGTAGGCGCAGATGACGACGGACAGGCTTTCCACCGGCCGCAGTTCGGCCCGCCGAACGTGCGGCAGTACCCGGTGGTTGCGGACGTGCTCAATGGTCATGTGCGCTCCTGCGGCTGCGGATCGTGCTCAACGCGTAGAGACCGGTGCGCCGGAGCTGCATGTCGCAGGACCGGACACGGCCGTAGATGCGGTCGCCGACGGTGACGTTCCAGGCCGGGTCGGCCGCGAGCATGCCGGAGAACCCGAGGATCTGCCCGAGCTGGGACCGCGCGGAGGTCAGCGCCGTGGTGGAACCGCTGGCGATCCGGAAGGCCGCGAGAGTTCTCGGGACGCCGTAGAACTCGCCGCGGCCGAGCAGACGCACCCACAGGTCGAGCTCGCTGAGGAACGAGCTGACGTGCCGGAACCCGCCGCAGCGGTCGAAGTCGGCGCGCCGGAACATCGCGGCGACCGGCGGGCCGATCGGGTTGGTGCCGCTGCGGACGATGCGGCGCACGACGTGGTCGGCCGGCCGCCTGCCCTCGATGCCCGGCAGGCCCCGGTCGGGCCGGATCATCGTGCCTGCGTCGTCGATGAAGTCCGTCCGCGCCGAGACCAGCGTGACCTCGGGCATCGCCTCCAGCGCGGCCGCCTGTACCCGCACGCAGTCCGGCGCCAGAATGTCGTCGGCGCAAACGAGTTTGACGTAGCGGCCGCGGCTGCGGCGGATCGCGAGATTGAAGTTGTCGATCATCGGCACGGTCACGTCGTTACGCAGGACCCGAACCCGCGGATCGGTGAGCCCGTCGAGTAGTCGGCCGGTGCCGTCGGAGCTGTTGTTGTCGACGACCACGACCTCGAAGTCGTCGCTGTCCTGCGCCAGCGTGCTGTCCAGGGTCGCGCCCAGATGGCGCTGCGCCTGGTAGGCGGGGATGCAGATCGACACTGCGGGACGGGCTTTGCGCTCGCGCGGTGTTCTCGACGGCGACGTCGAGGCGATGATGCTGGTCACGTCGTCAACCCCCCGGATGATCGCTACGCCGAGCGCTTCTCGGCGGCCAGCGCCTGGGCCACGCGGCCCGAGACGCCCGACCGGTGGTTGCGCAACACCGTGCGCAGCACCCGGATCCCGTCCCGGATGGCGTGCAGGTTCGATGTGCCGTAGCGCCTCGGCATCTCCATGCTGGGCACCTCGGCGATGCGCAGCCCCGCTTGACTGGCGCGCACCGTCATCTCCGCCTCGATCTCGAAACCCGTTGCCTGCAAGGCCAACAAGTCGAGATACCGGCGATGGAAGGCACAGAACCCGTAGCACAGGTCGGTGAGCTCGCTGTCGAACAGCGAGTTGAACACCGCAAGAAGGAATTTGTTGCCGGCCCGGCGGAACGGTGTGATGTCCAGCGACCCGCCGCCGGCGATGAACCGCGAACCCTTGACGAAGTCGTAGCCGTTGGCCAGGAAGTGCAGGTAGTGCCGGATCTCCTGGGGGGCCATGCTGCCGTCGGCGTCCATCATCACTACGACGTCGCCGGTGGCGGCGGCGAAGCCGGCGCGCAGCGCATCCCCCTTGCCGGTCCCCTGCTGCGACACCACCGTGATGTCGGGGCGGTAGCTGCGCGCGGTGATCACGGTCGCGTCGGTCGATCTGCCGTCGACCAGGATGATCTCGTCCACGTCGTCGGTGATCTGTTCGAGCACCCACGCGACGTTGCGGGCCTCGTTGCGGACCGGGATGACCAGGCTGACCGTCATCGCCGACGCGGCAGGGGTGCGGCCCGCCGCCGTGCGCGCGCTTCGGCCGTCGATCAGGCCGGTGGCCCGCATCGTCGCGGTCGTGTCGTGCCCGTTCTGCGCCGCCAGTTCAGTCACTGCTCGACTCCCTCTGTTCCGGGTCAGGTTCCCGTGGTTCGGACCGGTCCGCCCGCGGCCGCACAGGTGCAGTCAGCACATTCGGCTGCAAACCTCACTGCGTTCGCTACGGCGACAGATCGTGGCCGTTCGGCGTTAGCGCGGGACGTTATCAGTGCGTCAATCGACGCGCTAGGCAAGGTATTTTGGATCTAGCTAACCGATTCTGAGAGTTAGCTGTGTATCGACATCCGCGTTAATACTCGGGCATGTACCAGCTGGTAGACCGTATAACCGTGGAAGTTCATGAGACACCGACGCTTGTGGTGTCGCGTAATTTTGTGCGATCTTGTGCAGAGTTAGCAAACAGAAGACAACGAAAACGACCTGTCGACTGTTACCAAGATCACGAATTAACGGTGGTTGCCATTAAGGGCGTCAGCACCGAGATTTAATCTCACCGCAAACCGGGATACCGGGGAGCGGCGCCGCGACGGGTCAGCCTTCGAGCTTGTAACCCAGCCCCCGCACGGTCACCAGGTGAACGGGATTGGCCGGGTCCGTCTCGATCTTGCTGCGCAGCCGCTTGACGTGCACGTCGAGTGTCTTGGTGTCGCCGACATAGTCCGCACCCCAGACCCGGTCGATGAGCTGTCCGCGGGTGAGCACCCGGCCGCTGTTGCGCATCAGGTACTCGAGCAGGTCGAATTCCTTGAGCGGCAACGTGATCGGCTGACCGTTGACGCTGACCACGTGCCGTTCGACGTCCATCCGCACCGGCCCGGCCTCCAGCACGCCGTCATCGATGCCGGCGTCGTCGTTGTCGGCGCCGCGACGCAACACCGCACGGATTCGTGCGATCAGCTCACGCGCCGAGTACGGCTTGGTGACGTAGTCGTCGGCGCCGAGCTCCAGGCCGACCACCTTGTCGATCTCGCTGTCGCGGGCCGTCACCATGATCACCGGGACGCTCGACCGCGACCGCAGTTGCTTGCACACGTCGGTGCCGCTCATCCCGGGCAGCATCAGGTCGAGCAACACGATGTCGGCGCCGGCGCGGTCGAACTCGGCCAGCGCGGCCGGCCCGTCGGTCACCACGGTGGTCTCGAAACCTTCTTTACGCAACAGAAAGGCCAGGGGATCGGCCAGGGACTCCTCGTCCTCCACGATCAGCACGCTGGTCATCGATGCATCAGCCCTCTCGCTCTTCGGGGTCGTCGGCACCGTCGGCGTCGGCGCCGCGGTGATAGGCAGGAATGGACAGGGTGAACGTCGAGCCGGTGCCCGGCTGGCTCCACAGTCGGATATCGCCGTTGTGATTGGCGGCGACGTGTTTGACGATCGCGAGCCCGAGACCGGTACCGCCGGTGGCCCGGGACCGCGCCTTGTCGACCCGGAAGAACCGCTCGAACACCCGCTCCTGGTCTTCCGGGGCGATGCCGATACCGCGATCGGTGACCGCGATCTCGATGTTGTCGCCACGGCGTCTGCGGCTGATGGAGACCGCAGATCCGTTGGGGGAGTATGCAATCGCATTGGACACCAGGTTCGCGAGAGCGGTCACGAGCAGCGTCTGGTCACCGAGCACCTGAAACCCGGTGGGTGCGTCGGTGGTGACGGCGATATCGGCGTTGTCGGCGGCGACTTTGTGCCGGGACAGCGCCTCGGAGACCACGGTGTCAACGTCGACGGCTTCCAGATCGGGCAGCCGTTCGGCACCCTGCAGCCGGGACAGCTCGATCAGCTCGCCGACCATGTCGGCCAGCCGGGTCGACTCCGCCACCATCTTGCCGGCGAAGTGCTTCACGGTGTCGGGGTCGTCGTCCGAGGCGAGCACGGCCTCCGCGAGCACCCCCAGCGCACCGACCGGGGTCTTGAGCTCATGGCTGACGTTGGCGACGAAGTCGCGGCGAGTCGCCTCCATCCGCGCCTGCTCGGAGTGATCGGTCACGTAGACCACCGCGAACCGCCGGTCCTGATCGGTGAGCAGCTGCGCGTGTCCGCGGATCGACAGCCCCGCCCGGACAGGACGGCTGCGCCGGCGAGGCGACAGGTCGAAGGTGATGGGCTCACCGGTGAGCAGCGTGCGTTCCGCGGCCCCCCATGCCTGGTCATCGAGTAGCCGGTCACGCACCAGGCCGAACTCCTCGGCCCGGTCGTTGGTGTAGACGACGTCACGGAACGTGTCCACGACCGCGATGCCGACCGGAGCCTGGGACACGATGTAATCCAGCATCTGCGACACCGTGAGGCCGATCTGTTCGCTGGATCGCCGTTGACGGCCGTCTCGAAGCCGGGGCGCCACCAGCACTCCGCACGCCACACCGACCGCCGATGCGAGCAGTGCCACCACCGCTACGAGAAGCAGCGCCGATCCGACACTCACGGGCAAATCGTACGCATTCGGTGAACGTCATCCCAGCGGCGAGCGGCCAAAACGGGACATGTCACAACGTCGGAGCCGGAAGTTCGGTCTCATGTCCCCGGTTGTTCACCCGGCGTTCGCCCGACGTCACCGCAGGATTACTTGGCGCCTTGGGCGGCCACGGCCGCGGCGCCCGCGGCCGCAGCCTCGGGGTCGAGGTAGCTGCCGCCGGCCACCGTCGGCTTCAGGTTCTCGTCCAGGTCGTACCGCAGCGGGATACCGGTCGGGATGTTCAGGCTGACGATGTCTTCGTCGGAGATCCCGTCGAGGTACTTGACCAACGCCCGCAGCGAATTGCCGTGCGCGGCGATCAGCACGGTCTTACCGGCCTTCAGGTCCGGCACGATCACCTCGGTGAAGTAGGGGACGAAGCGTTCGACGACGTCCTTCAGGCACTCGGTCAGCGGGGGGCCGCCGGGGATGTCGGCGTATCGCGGGTCGCGGTCCTGGCTGAACTCGCTGCCGGGTTCGATGGGCGGCGGCGGGGTGTCGTAGCTGCGGCGCCACGCCATGAACTGCTCTTCGCCGTACTTGGCCTTCACCTCGGCCTTGTTCAGCCCCTGCAACGCGCCGTAGTGGCGCTCGTTGAGGCGCCAGTCGCGGTGCACCGGGATCCAATGCCGGTCGGCCTTGTCCAACGCGATGTTGGCGGTGGTGATGGCCCGGCGCAGCAGCGACGTGTACAGCACGTCGGGCAACCGGTCCTGCGCCTTGAGGAGCTCACCGGCGCGTGCCGCCTCGGCCCTGCCCTTGTCGGTGAGGTCGACGTCCACCCAACCGGTGAACAGGTTCAGCGCGTTCCACTCGCTCTCGCCGTGGCGGAGCAGGATCAGCGTCGAGGTTTCAGCCATGGGCTGATCTTCTCACGGCCGGGTCCAGTCGTCGTCGCGGTCGTCGGTGATGAGGTGCTGGAAGGCCTGCAGGTTCTTCAGCGACTCCCCGCGCGATACCCGCCACTCCCATTCCTTCTGGATGGAGGTGCGAAAACCCAACTCCAGCAACGTGTTGAAGTCGGAGTCCACCGCTTCGAGCACCTGCCCGAGCACACGGTCGACCTCGTCGGGGGTGACGGAGGCCAGCGCCATCCGGCCGACGAGGTAGATGTCGCCGACGTTGTCGAGAGTGTAGGCGACGCCGTAGAGCCTGCGATTGCGCTTGAGCAGGAACCGGTAGACGCCTTCGTGGTTCTCGTCGGGCTTCCGGCACACGAACGCCTCGACGCGCACCGAGTGCTCACCGATGGAAAGGATCGTGTTGGTCTTGAGCCTGCGCTCTCCCGGCAGCGCGACGACCAGCCCGGGCAGCCCGCCGGCCCCGCCGTCATGGTGGCTGTACTCCAGGTCGTGTTCCTTGAGCGTCTGCTCGATCAGGTCCTGCACCGCCGCTGCGCTCTTCGCCCTTCGCGCAAGCTCATCGCCGCTCATGCCCGGACTCCTCTGCGCATTGAGAACCGACGCCCGCTGCGCCGAGCCGAAAGCTGGTGTGCAGCACGGTAATCGGCGATGGCCCGGCCGTACCCGGCCAGCAGAGCGTCGACGGTGTGAGACCAGGAGAACGTGGCGGCGTGGTCGAGGGCGGCGCGGCTCATCGCGGCCGCGTCGGCGGCGAGCACCGCCGACAGCGTCGACGCCCATGCGCGGGGGTGGTGGCCATCGACGAGGGCGCCGCTGACACCATCGCGCACCGCGACCGGGAGTCCGCCGACCGCGGCGGCCACCACCGGCGTCCCACACGCCTGGGCCTCGACGGCGACCAACCCGAAGGACTCCGAGTGGCTGGGCACCGCGACGATGTCCGCGGCCCGGTAGACCTGCACCAGTTGGTCGCGCGACTGTGGGGGAAGGAAGGTCACCCGCTCGGAAATACCCAGCTCCGCGGCGAGATGAACCAGGTTGTCCGGAGTGGCCAGTCCCGACCCCGACGGGCCACCGGCGATGACCACCTGCACTCCCGGCAGCAGGGCGGCCGCGCGCAACAGCACGTCGGGAGCTTTCAGCGGCTGGATCCGGCCGACGAACGCCACGATCTGCGCTTCGATGTCCAGCCCGAGAGCGGCCCGGGCGGCTCTGCGCTCGCCCGGTGTGAAGGTCTTCAGATCGACCCCGGGGTGCACCACGTCGATGCGCGACGGATCGGCCTGGTGCAGCGAAACGAGTTGGTGCTCTTCGTGTTCGGTGTTGACGATCAACCGGTCGGCCTCGTCGACCACCTGCTGCTCGCCGATCGAGCGCATCGGCGGCTCCGGGGTGTCGCCGTCCGCCAGCGACGCGTTCTTGACCGCCGCCAAGGTGTGGGCGGTGTGCACCAGCGGCACGGCCCACCGGTCAGCGGCCAACCACCCGACCTGGCCCGACAGCCAGTAGTGGGAATGAAGCACGTCGTAGTAGCCGGGTTCGTGGGTGGCCTCGGCGCGCAGGACCCCGGCGGTGAACGCGCACAGCTGCGTCGGCAGGTCGTTCTTGTCCAACCCCTCGAACGGGCCCGCCACGACGTTGCGCACCAGCACCCCGGGCGCGACCGGCACCACCGGCTGGTCGGACGACGAGGTGGCCCGGGTGAAGATCTCCACGTCGACCCCGCGGCTCGCCAGTTCCAGCGCGGTCTGCAGCACGTAGACGTTCATGCCGCCGGCGTCGCCGGTGCCCGGCTGGGCCAGTGGGGAGGTATGCACCGACAGCACCGCCACCCGGCGTGGCTGGGGCAGTCCGGACGGTAGGCCAGCCGGTTCGGTCGCTAGACGCACATCGTCATGTCTACACCGCCGGGCCGCGGGCCGACCTCAGGCACTGACTTCGGGCCTGCGAGCCGCCCGCCGCATCGCGCCGATCGGGTCCGCGTACAGCCCGCCGAGGGACACGATGCCCGCGCCGGCTTCCTGGATGCGGTTGCCGAACGCCGTCACCCGGATGTCGCGGTGCGGCAGCGCGGAGCGGGCGGCGAACGCGGATTCGACCAGTGGCATGCCTTCGGGGTATTCGGTGAAGGCCTGGCCGCCGACCACCAGGTCGTCGGGGTTGAGCATGTCGCGCAGCAGGGCGACGGCCTCGCCGAGGACCCGCGCCCGTTCGGCCACCAGCGCGGCGGCCTGCTCGTTGCCCTGCCGGGCCGCGCGCAGCACGGCCGTGACGGTCGACGCCGGCCCCTCGGCGGGCACGATGCGCGCCCTGCGAGCCGCGGTCAGTACCGCCTCGTCGCTGACAGTAGACTCCAATTGCCCTGTGCCGCCGAGGAGTTCAGAGAACGCGGGCAGTCCGGCGATGGTGCCCGGACCGCTGGCCGGCGAGTGCACCCGACCCCCGATGGACAGCGCGTAGCCGACGGTTTCGCGGGCGTACACGTACAGGCTGGTGGAGGTGGTGTCGGGCTGGCGGCGCACACCGAGCAGCAGTTCCGCGCCGGCCATCGCGTCGACGTGCGACGCGACCGACACCGGCAAGCCGATGGCCTCGGCGAGCACCGGGCCGACCGGCGCGTCAGACCAGCCCAGGCGCGAGTGGTCGAGATAGCCGGTGGTGCTGTCGACGACGCCGCCGGTGGCCACCCCGACCCACAGCGGGCGGCGACGGTGCCAGCGGCTCAGGTAGCGGCGGGCGCTGCCCGCGATCGCCGTCAGCGCGGCGGACTGGGGGCCGCGCGGGGTCGGCGTCTCCACGACGTCGAGCGTGCGGCCGAATAGATCGGCGGCCACGATGATCGTGGTGCGGGCGCCGATGTGGATGCCCAGCGTCAGGAAGGGTTCGTGGTTGACCTCTACCGGGACACGGGGCCGGCCGATGGCGCCGGACACCGCGAGATCGGCGCGCTCGCGCAGCATGCCGGCGTCCAGGAGCGCGGTGACCTGGCGGTTCACCGTGGCGATGCTGAGGCCGGTGACCTGGGCGATGACGTCACGGGCGATGGGCCCGCGCTGGCGGGCCGCGGCGAACACCGCCGCCGCGGCGGCCTCGGGGACGCGCAGCGCGGGGGCGACGATGTGGTGCAGCAGCGCCTGCGGGTAGCGGCCGCCCCCGGCAGCCGGCTTGACGCTCTTAGGCGGTGCGGTGCGGGAGCGTGGGGCGAGAGTGGCAGTGCTCACGGAGCTGTCCTTCGTCGAGTCGGGGATGGTCTGGCAGATGCCACACCTGGCGACTCAGCAGGACGTGATCAGTCCGGGCGCAGTCAGGCGCGGCGAGGTGCGCAACAACAACACGCACGCCGCGCGGCAGCGGGAACTGCCTGACTGTTCGGAGACATGGCGAGAACTTAGCACGGCTTCGCGGGCCCGCGCGACGGTCGGATGCGTGCGCCTAGGCTTGGCCTCATGACGACGCCATCAGATGCCCGCCGGGTCGCAGTGGTCACCGGAGCCAGCGCCGGAATCGGCGAAGCGACCGCGAGAACGCTTGCTGCACAAGGCTTTCACGTGGTCTGCGTGGCCCGCCGGGAAGCTCCGATCCAAGCGCTGGCCGCCGAGCTGGACGGGACGGCGATTGTGGCCGACGTCACTGATCCGACGGCCGTGGCGGCGCTCGCCGGACGGCTCGACCGCGTCGATGTGCTCGTCAACAACGCCGGCGGAGCCCGCGGACTCGAGTCGGTGGCCGACGCCGACGTCGAGCACTGGCGCTGGATGTGGGAGGCCAACGTGCTGGGCACCCTGCACGTCACCCGCGCGCTGCTGCCCAAGCTGATCGACTCGGGTGACGGGCTGATCGTCACCGTCACCTCGATCGCCGCGGTGGAGATCTACGACAACGGCGCCGGCTACACCTCGGCCAAGCACGCCCAGGGTGTGCTGCACCGCACGCTGCGCAGCGAGCTGCTCGGAAAGCCGGTCCGGCTCACCGAGGTCGCCCCGGGCATGGTGCGAACCGACTTCTCGCTCAACCGGTTCGACGGTGACACCGAACGCGCCGACAAGGTGTACGAGGGCGTGACGCCGCTGGTCGCCGAGGACATCGCCGAGATCATCGGGTTTGTGGCAAGCCGCCCGCCCCACGTCGACCTGGATCTGATCGTGGTCCGCCCGCGCGACCAGGTCAGTGGCGCGTCCGGGTCACGGTTCAACCGGGTGACCTGACCTCCGCCGAAATTGCATTCCACGCGCGTCAAGTCGCACTTGACGCGCGTGGAATGCGATTTCGGCGGGAAAACCGGTCAGCGGCCGGGGCGGTCGCCCACCGGCTGCGGCGCCTCCGACGGCGTCACCGGCGCGGTGCTGGGGATGTTCTCCGGAGCGTCGCGCTCCGACAGCGCCGACATCGAAACCCATTCGTCCCAGGGCACCGCCCAATCCCAGATGTCACCGTCGGCGTAGGACAGCGGGATGCGGGTGCCGGTCACCTCGACGGGATCGCCGTAGATCGCGACGTTGAAGTACTGCTCGGCGTCCTCGAGCGACAGGTTGATGCAGCCGTTGGTGACGTTGCTGTTGCCCTGGGCGCCCGAACTGGCCGGGTTGGCGTGGATGAACTCGCCGTTGTTGGAGATCCGGACCGCGAACCGCTCCCGAACGTTGGCGTAGCCGGCCGCCGGGTTGGTCATGTAGAAGTCCTCGTACTTCTCGGTGACCACGTGGATCCCGCTGCGGGTGACGTTGCGGTCAAGATCTCCCTCGCCGTAGCTGCACGGGAAGTCCATGATCACGCCGGCGTCGGTGAGGACCTGGATCCGGTGTGAGGACGCCTCGGCCTTCACCACCTGGAACCGGCCGACGGAGAAGTCCAGCGTCGAGTCCGCGGCCCCGTAGGCGCCGTCGCCGAACGGCACGCCGTAGAGCTTCGCGTCGACGTGCACGGTGGTGCCCGCCGGGTAGTACTCCCTGGTCCGCCAGTGCACCCGGGACCCCGCGGCCTCGTCGGGCAGCCAGGCCCAGCTGCCCTCCACCGGCGGCGTGGTCGTCACCGTCAGCGCCTTCTCGACTTCGGCGCGGTCGTCGTCGGCGATCGCGGAGTCGAACTGCAGGATGATCGGCGCCGCCACCCCGACGGTCTGCCCGTCGGCGAGCTGGAACCGGCCGTTGACCTGCACGGACGGGTCGACGGTGGTGAACGACGCCTCCACCGGCACCGACTTGCCGTCCTTGCCGACCGCGGTGCCCGCCCAGGTGTACTCGACGCCGTAGCCGAGCGGTTCGGTGACGGTGAAGACGTTGCGGTCCCGGTTCAGGGCGCCTTGGACCACCTTGCCGCCGGCATTGGTCAGGGTCACCTTCTGAAACCAGCCGTCGGTGACCTCGACGCTGACCGGCGTGTTGGGTTTGACGTCGTCGGACGCGTTCGCGGGCTCAAAGCGCAGCGTCGGCGCCTTCGCCGCCTCGCCGGCGTCGGATCCGCCGGGCGCGCCGTTGTCGCTGGACGCGCACGCTGCCAACGCACCGGGTACGACGACGCCGACCGCCAGGGCGGCGAGGGCACGCCGCCGCGTGATCGACGGCAGCGGTTCAGCAGGGCTCACGTGAAGCCACGGTACCTAGAGAGAGCAGCCGACCAGCACCGGCTCGGGTGTGAGGTCGATCCCGAACGCGGCCCGCACACCGTCGCGCACCGCCCTGGCCAGCGCGATCACCTCCGCGGAGGTGGCGGACCCGCGGTTGGTCAGCGCCAGCGCGTGCTTGGTCGACAGCCGGGCCGGCGCACCGTCCCCGGGATGGCCCTTGGCGAATCCGGCGCGTTCGACGAGCCAGCCGGCGGCGAGCTTCACCCCGCCCGGGACGGGATAGTTCGGCACCGGACCGTCGACGGACGCGGCGAGCCGGTCGAGTTCGGCACGGCTGACCACCGGGTTGGTGAAGAACGAGCCGACGCTCCAGGTGTCGTGGTCGGCGTCGTCGAGAACCATGCCCTTGCCGGCCCGCAACGACAGCACCGCCGCCCGCACCCGGGCCGGTTCCGCGCGCTCCCCCGGTGCGACGCCCAGTACGGTGGCCAGCTCCCCGTAGCGCAGCGGCGCGCTGCGACCCGACGGGTCGAGCGTGAACTCCACCTCCAGCACCACCCAGGCCGACGAGTGCTTGACAATGCTTGTGCGGTAACCGAACTGCAGGAATTCCGGGGTGACCCAGCGGTCCTCACCGGTGCGGCGGTCCAGCAGCCTGACCCCGGTGATGGTGTCGGCCACCTCGGCCCCGTAGGCGCCCACGTTCTGCACCGGCGTCGCACCCGCCGATCCCGGGATACCGGACAGGCACTCCAGACCGCCCAGACCGTGCGCCAACGACGCGGCGACGACGTCGTCCCACACCGCGCCGGCTTCGGCGCGCACCACGGCGCCGTCGATGTCGATGCCGGTGTTGGCCAGCCGCACCACCGTCAGATCGGCCAGGTCGTCGGCGATGACCACGTTGGACCCGCCCGCCAGGATCAGCGCGTCCGGTCCGGCCTCGCGAACCGCGGGACCGATCTGCTCGGTGGTCTCGCAGGTGATCAGGCAACGCGCCGAGGGACCGACACGCAGCGTGGTCAGCGGTGCGAGCGGCACGTGCTGGGCACACGGCACGCCGCCGGACAACGAACTGACCACGACAGCTAACGGTAGCGTGGCCAGCTATGCCTCGTTCATTCGACATGGCCGCCGAGTACGAGGGCACGGTCGAACAGGTACACAACGCGTTCAGCGACGAGCACTACTGGCTGGTCCGGCTCAGTGACTCCGGTGCCGATCACGCCTCGCTCGACGAAATGGTGGTCGACGAGGCGGGAAACGTCCGCGTCAAGACCACCCAGACGCTGCGCGCCGACCGTCTGCCCGCGGTGGTCACGCAGTTCCACCGCGGTGACCTGAGCTTGGTGCGTGAGGAGATCTGGACCCCGATCAGCGACGGGCGCGCCTCGGGGGTGGTGCGCGGCTCGATCCCGGGTGCTCCGGCCGAGCTGACCGGCGAGGCGCAGCTGGGGCCGGCCGGCGCCGGGGCGCGGATGACATTGACGGCCACCGTCGAGGTCCGGGTACCTCTGATCGGCGGCAAGATCGAGAACTTCATCGGCAGTCAGCTGGTGGATCTGGTGATCGCCGAACAGCGGTTCACCACGGTGTGGATCACCGAAAACAGCTGACCGGGTCTCTACCATTCACGCCATGGCTGCCCCGCTCGGACAGGTGACCCGGGGCACCACCGGCCACAACCGGCTTCGGCGCAGCGACCGTTGGCTGGTCCACTCCTGCCGGGTCCGCACCGCGCTGCAGTCGACGGCCGACCCGCTGGTGGTCGACCTGGGCTACGGCGCCAAACCGGTGACCACGCTGGAGCTGGCGATCCGGCTGCGCCGGGTTCGCCCCGACGTACGGGTGATCGGACTGGAGATCGACCCGGAGCGGGTGCGCGCCGGTCAGGCCGCGGTGCGGGACGGGACCCCCGATGGCGTCGAATTCGCTTTGGGCGGCTTCGAACTGGCCGGACACCGGCCGATCCTGGTCCGGGCGTTCAACGTGTTGCGTCAGTATCCGGTCGACGAGGTGGACGACGCCTGGGCCGCGATGCGCCGCGGCGTCGCCCCCGGCGGCCTGATCGTGGACGGCACCTGTGACGAGCTGGGCCGGCTGTGCTGCTGGGTGCTGCTGGACACCGCCTCGCCGGTCAGCCTCACGCTGGCCTGCGATCCGTTCGCGATCGAGCGGCCGTCGGATCTGGCCGAACGCCTGCCGAAGGTGCTGATCCACCACAACGTGCCGGGTCAGCCGATCCACACACTGCTGCGTGCCGCCGATCGCGCCTGGGCCAGCGTCGCCGGCCACGGCGTGTTCGGTCCGCGGATCCGGTGGCGGGCAATGCTGGAATTGCTTGCCGGCGAAGGGTTTCCGGTGACATCGCCGCGCCGCAGTCGGCGCGACGGCGTCCTCACGGTGCCGTGGGACGCCGTCGCACCGGTCAGCTGACGGGCTCGGGCTCGGGCTCCTTCTCGAAGCGGTCCGCATCGTCGAGGACGTCGTCGAGATCCTTGGCGACCTGTATGTCGAGACCCCGCATGTGCGCGGGCGGGGTCATCAGTGCCACCACGACATAGGTCAGCAGACCCGCGAGGAACGCGATGAACGTCGGCCAGCCGTCGAAGGAGGCGCTGATGAGGTCGTTGGGGATGTACAGGATGGTGTTCTCGACGCCGAACATCGTCGGGGTGAGCACGAAGAGCGCGATCCGGACCGCGAAACCGACGGCGATCGCGGCGACGGCCGCGGTGGTGGTCCCGCGCCGCCACACCAGACCGAGGATGAACGGCACGATCAGGCAGGCCAGCATCAGGTCGAATGCCAGCGTGAGCAGAATTCCCGTCTGCTGCACGTAGATCGCGAACAGGATGGAGAACAGGGTCATCGGCGCCATCGCGATGCGCGCGGCGCGCAGCAGTGGATCCTTCTTCCCGGGCACATGCACGCGCCGCACCCCGCCGAGGTTGCGCACGCACACGTTCGAGATCGCCAGGATCGCACCGTTGGCGGTCGACATCGACGCGCCGACCAGCCCGCACAGCACCAGCACCGTCAGCCCGGCCGGCGCGTACCGGTCCAGCAGCACGAACAGCACCGGCCCGTCGAGTTCCTCCGGCAGGAACGAATGCGCGGCGAGCTCGACCAGTCCGAACGGGATGCAGATCGCCACCGTGCCGGCCGCCGCGGTGAAGCAGGCCTTGCGGGCGGCCTCGGGCGACTTCGCCGAGAACACCCGCGCCATGAAGTCGATCGCGACGATGTCGCCGATCCCCAGCGCAATCAGTGTCGCCCAGTTGATCACCGCACCCTGAGCCGGGTCGGAGAGCTGACCGAGCGCTAATGGTCCTGTGCCCTCGGCGATGTCGAGCCCATGTGTGCTCGTCATCCAGATGAACAGCCCGATCGCGCCGACCAGGATCAGTGCCATCTGGATGATCGCGGTGTACGCGTCGGCGATCAGTCCGCCGGTCCCGGTGTAGGCCACCGCGATGGCCGCGATCAGCACCACCCCGAGCCAGTACGGCATACCGAGGAAGTAGTTGAACAGCAGGCCGCCGGCGACCAGGTTGCCGGCCACCAGCATGCAGAACGCGACCACGAGAAGCAGTGAGGCGCCGATCTCCACCGAGCGACCGAACCGCAGCCGGTAGTAGTCGGGGAACGACGTCAGCCCCATCCGGTTCATCGGCTTGGCGAAGAAGATGCCGGTGATCGTCAGGCACAACGCCAGCCCCAGCGGCAGACAGGCACCGGCCCAGAATCCGAATTCGAAGGCCAGATCGGTGTTTCCGAGGGTGGCGTTGGTGTCGACCGCCGCGCCCATCAACGCACCGCCGACGAGCCAGAACGGCAACATCCGGCCGCCGACAAGGAAATTCGCGCTGTCGCCTTCGATGCGCCGCGATACAGCGAAACCGACGGCCACCACGATGGCGATGCTGATCGCCACACCGAGAAGGATCATTGGGGATCTCCCGAGATCACGCGGAGACCGAGCCTCCACACTTGCGGAAGTCTCCCGGGTTTTTGTCCCGCCGTGGAGCGGCCGGGCTCCGGTGCCGGCCGCCTGCGTCTCTCGGACCAGACCCGGCTGCCTGCCGGCGGAACCCTAGGCGCGCCCCACATGCCGATGTGAGTCCCAGCCAGGAAAACTCCCGTGCATTACGTCCGGGCGCACCGGATGTAAACGATGCGTTTCCTGTTCCAGTGGACAGCAATTCACCGACGTGTTGACAATTGTCGCAGGCGCCGTGCGATCCGGCGCCCCGGACGAGGTGCGTCGTACCCGGTCAGCGACAAGACGGCGCGTTGGGAGCTTTCATGTCCGACTATCCCGACCCGTCGCTGCCCAACGCCGAGGGCGCGTGGGCTCAACAGGCCGAGGCCCGGCTCGGCGATCGGCGGCTGCGCGAGGAGATCGACCGCGGCCTGAGCTACGGCCTGGAGGCCGCGCCGACGATCAACGACCGGACGATCTCGACGTTCGTCCGCGGCGAGAAACCCCATTTCGCCGGTGAGCGCGGCACTTTCCTGAAGTGCCCGTTCATCGAGGACGTCAACGAGGTCGACGACGCCGAGGTCGCGATATTCGGTGTTCCGCTGGACGCCGGCGCCACCTACCGGCCCGGAACCCGGTTCGGCCCTCAGGGAATTCGCCGCTCCACCAACCTCTTCGGGACCTACAACTATGAGTCCGGTGTCGATCTGCGCGAACAGCTGAACATGGTCGACATCGGTGATGTGTTCACCATCCCGGGCAACCTGGAGAAGTCGTTCGATCAGATCAGCCAGGCCATGGCCCACGTCGCCCAGAAAGGCGTCATGCCGGTGGTGCTGGGCGGTGATCACTCCATCGGCTTCCCCACCATCCGCGGGTTGGCCCCGTACATGGACGGCAACATCGGCATCATCCACTTCGACCGGCACGTCGACACCCAGGAGACCGACCTCGACGAGCGGATGCACACCACACCCTGGTTCCACGCCACCAACATCAAGAACGCGCCGGCGACCAACCTGGTGCAGATCGGCATCGGCGGCTGGCAGAGCCCTCGCGAAGGCGTGAAGGTGGGCCGGGACCGCAAGTCGACGGTGATCACCGTCGGCGACGTCGAGCGCGTCGGCGTGGAGAAGATTGCAGAAGTCGCCCTTGAAATCGCGTGGAAGGACGCCAAGGCGGTCTACCTGTCCTTCGACATCGACGTCATCGACGCCGGGTTCGTCCCGGGAACCGGCTGGCCGGAACCCGGCGGACTGCTGCCCCGGGAGGCGCTCAACCTGGTCAAGATGGTCTCCGAACCCGGCCTGGCCGGCATCGAGGTGGTCGAATGCTCGCCGCCCTACGACTGGGCCGAGCAGACCGCGCTGATGAGCTCACGGGTGATCCTGGACAGCCTGGCCGCGCAGGTCCGGTCCGGCAAGCTCGGCAAGAAGGCGGCCAAGGCCAACCGCCCGGCCTGGGGGCCCTAACTAGTCTGGGGGCATGCGTATTGCCTTGGCCCAGATCCGCAGCGGCACCGATCCGCGCGGCAACCTCGCGCTGGTCGAGGAGTACACCGGCCGCGCCGCCGAGGCGGGCGCGTCCCTCGTGCTGTTCCCCGAGGCGACCATGTGCCGCTTCGGGGTGCCACTGGCCCAGGTCGCCGAGCCGTTTGACGGGCCCTGGTCCACCGCGGTGCGCGACGTGGCCGTCCGGGCCGGCATCGTCGTCGTCGCGGGCATGTTCGTCCCGTCCGCCGACGACGACCGCGTCACCAACACCCTGCTGGCCACCGGCCCCGGGGTGGAGGCGCGCTACGACAAGATCCACCTGTACGACGCGTTCGGCTTCACCGAGTCCGCGACCGTCGCACCCGGCCGGGAACCGGTGGTGATAGCCGTCGACAGCGGGTCGGGGACGGTGAACGTCGGTCTGACGCTGTGCTACGACATCCGCTTTCCCGAGCTGTACGTCGAACTGGCCGAACGCGGGGCGGAGGTCATCACCGCGCACGCGTCGTGGGGTACCGGGCCCGGCAAGCGGGACCAGTGGACCCTGCTGGCCCGGGCCCGTGCCATCGACACCAACAGCGTGGTCGCGGCCGTGGGGCAGGCGTATCCGGGTGACGAGATCGCCGCGCTCGGACCCACCGGGGTCGGCGGCAGCGTGGTGGCCTCCGCGCTCGGCGAGGTGCTGGCCTCGGCGGGCGACGAACCCGAGCTCCTGGTGTGCGACATCGACCTGGACGCCGCCCGCAAAGCCCGCGAGACGGTCGCGGTGATGCACAACCGCTCAGGATTGGCTCATCGCGGTAAGGCACAATCGCTGGCGTGACTGATCCCTGGGCCCGTCCGCCGCAGCAACCGCCCGGTCCGCCGCCGATGCCGTTTCCGCAGGACCAGCCCCCCGGCCATGCGCCAGGGCCGACCTCCGCCGCCCCGCAGGAAGGTTCCTCATTGCCGGCGAAACTGAAGAACCTCTTCAGCGACCCCCTTTCGATCGTGCTGGCCGTCGTCATCGTGCTTGCGCTGGTGATCGCGGGCCTGCTCGGCGGTGAGCTCTACGCACGCAATCGCGCCGACACCGTCGTCGCCGCAACCGTGGAGTGCGTGGTGCAGGACGACGCCACCGCGTCGTTCGGGGTGCTGCCGCCGTTCCTGATGCAGCACGTGTCCGGGCATTACACCAACATCCGGATCGAAACCGCGGGCAACCAGGTCCGCGACGCCAAGGGCATGAAGGTGCACCTGGACATCAACGACGTCCGGCTGCAGGACACCGCGAACTCCGCCGGCACCATCGGGTCGCTGGTCGCCAACATCACCTGGAGCGCTGAGGGCATCAAGCAGACCATCCAGGGCGCCATCCCGCTCGTCGGCAGCTTCGTCACCGGGGTGACCACCAACCCGAGCGACGGCACCATCGAGCTCGAGGGCGCCCTCGGCAGCATCACCGCGCGGCCCGAGGTCGCCGACGGCGGCATCGCGCTGCAGGTGCAGCAGGTCACCGGGCTGGGGTTCACACTGCCGCGCGAGGCCGTGCAGCCGGCCTTGGACGCGTTCACCTCGCAGCTGACGCAGGACTACCCGATGGACATCCGCGCCGATTCCGTCGAGGTCACCGATGCCGGTGTGGTGAGCCAGTTCTCGACCCGTAACGCGTCGATCCCGAAGCAGACCGACGATCCCTGCTTCGCCGGCCTGTAAGAGTCGGTCCCGGTAACGGTCAGTCGGGGAAACCAGCGAGCACCGCTCGGGTGCCGGACAATCCGAGCCGGGTGGCGCCGGCATCGAGCATGGCGGTCGCGTCGGCGGCCGACCGGATCCCGCCGCTGGCCTTCACGCCGAGCCGGCCGTCCACCGCGCCGGCCATCAGCTCGACGGCACGGACCGACGCCCCGCCGCTGGGGTGAAAGCCGGTGGAGGTCTTCACGAAATCGGCGCCGGCGTCCTCGGCGACCCGGCACACGTCCACAAGCAGCGGTTCACCGCTGATGCCGAGAATCGCGGCCGACTCGACGATCACCTTGAGCACCGCCCGGGGAGCTGCCTCGCGGACCGCGGTGATGTCGGCGCAAACGGCGCCGAGTTCTCCGGCCAGCGCGGCCCCGACGTCGATGACCATGTCGATCTCCCGGGCACCGGCCTCGGCCGCCAACCGGGCCTCCTCGGCTTTGACCACCGAAAGGTGCTTGCCGGACGGGAATCCGACCACGGAGGCAACGGTGGCGTCGGGCGCCAGCATGGTCACCGCGGTGACGAACGTCGGCGACACGCAGATCGCGAAGACGCCGAGTCCGGCGGCCTCGGTGACCACGGACTCGATGTCGGCCTCGGTGGCCTCGGGTTTGAGCAGGGTGTGGTCGACGAGCGCGGCGACCGCGCCGCGCGTGTAGGAACCCATCAGAAGGGCTCTTCGGTGCCGCCCGGATTGCACCTGGTGGCCATCATCTCGTCGGCGCTGACCTCGGGCCGCCACGGTTCCAGATTCCAGCTCGTCTTACCGGGCTGGACGAACTCGGCGAAGTTCCAGTGGCACAAGAACTGCTCCTGCATCCCGGGGATCGCGGCATCGGGAGACAGCGCGAGCACCTCGGCCCATGCCGCCGCGGCGAGCTCCTGGGTGCCGGCGTGACCGGAGATGCGTCGCGCCGACGCGGTCGGGTACACACGCAGGCTGGACAGGTCCCCCCACTTCGCCCACTCCACGTGGTCGACGTACGAGGGCGCCGCCGGAGCCGGGGTGGCCTGCGCGGTGGGAGCAAACGCCACAGCGGCCGCCGCCGCGGCGACGGCGATCACCACCGTGCGCACTAGCGTGACTTCCCTTGGATCTCCAGGATCTTGGGCCGGACGTCGACGAGGTACACGCCCGCGGCGACCGCGGCGATCGCGACACCGGTGATGCCGAGCACCAGCGCGAGCAGCACTCCGACACCGAGGATCACCAGCCACACCGGCTTGGTGAGCTTGTCGGCGGCCGTGTAGGCGTCGGGGCGCTGCATCGCGGCGTGCACGAACGCGTAGACCGACGTCACCAGGACAGCGACCTGCAACGCGAAGAGGACGTAACCCACAAGGCCTTGGAGCTCCACGCTTCACAGCCTATGCGGGTTACGTCCCCTTTTCGAACTCCACCGCTGACGCGGTGGTGTCGTTACTTCTGGGTGACCTTCTTGGCGGCGGCCTTCTTGGCCGGAGCCTTCTTGGCCGGGGTCTTCTTGGCCGGGGTGGCCGAGGTGGCCGAAGTCGCCTTGGCCGGAGACTTCTTGGCGGGCGCCTTCTCGGCGGCCTTCTTCACCGGCTCGGCGGCCGACTCGGCCCTCTTGGGCAGCTCCACGCCGACCAGCTTGGCGGCGCGCTCGCCGACCGCGCGGGTCTGCGACGCGACGTTGCCCAGCGCCTCCTGGGTCAGCTCGACGGCCTGGTCGGTGTACCCCTCGACCCGGCTGGCGGCCTCTTCCAGCGCCGGCTGGCTGCGCAGCCGCTCGATGGCCGCCTCGCCGCGCTCGATGAGCTTGGTGTAGGTGGTCTGCGCCGCCTCGGCGTAGCCCTCGGCGAACTTGCGCAGCTCATCGGAAGTCAGCTTGCCGCGGATGTCACCGAACTGCGAGGGCAGATCCTCCTGCAGCTTGGTGATCCGGGCCCGGCTCTCCTCGACGCGGCTCTCGGCGTCGGTGCGGGCGTCGCCGGCACGCTCACGCAGGGTCGCGACGATCTCGTTGACGCGCTCCAGCGCCAGGTCGGCGGCACCCACCGCGGCGAGCAAGGGGGCCTTCAGGTCGTCGATGTCGAGCTGGTTCTTGGTCTCAGCCATGGCTGTGTCCTTCCGTTTCAAGGTTGAGTTCTGTGATGGATTGCGGAGTCTCGGGGATCTCTAGAGGGCTCTTGTCTTGTTCAGTCGCGGGCTCCTCGTCTGCGTCGCTGACACTGTCCCCTCGCGCGGCGTCCGCTGCTGCGTTCGCTTCGGCGAGGGACGCCTCGTTCTGCTGGCAGAACGAGGTGTAGATGTCGAGCAGCACCTGCTTCTGCCGCTCGTTGATCGCCGTGTCGGTGACGATGGCGTCGCGAACCTGGTTCGTCTCGCTCGGTTCGAGGATTCCGGCTCTGATGTAGAGCACCTCGGCCGAAACCCGCAGTGCTTTGGCGATCTGGTTGAGCACATCTGCGGACGGTTTCCGCAGGCCCCGCTCGATCTGGCTGAGATACGGGTTGGAGACGCCCGCCTTCTCGGCCAGCTGCCGTACCGACACCTGTGCAGCTTCGCGCTGCACCCGGATGAACGAGCCGATGTCCTGTGCGGCGTTGGACACGACAGCGGCAAGATTCTCATCCTGCGACATGGGTTGCCCCCTCGCGCTGTGGGTTATCCGATTACCGACATCTGCCACCGTACGGCGGAGTGCTAACTTTTGCAAGCACTAGTTAGCGCAGGTCAGAAGAGTAGCTGGGCTACCGAATAGATGACCAGGCCCGCCAGCGAACCCACCACGGTGCCGTTGATACGGATGAACTGCAGGTCACGGCCGACGTGCAATTCGATCCGGCGACTGGCCTCGTCGGCGTCCCAACGTTCGATGGTGTCGGTGATGATCGTCGTGATCTCCACCCCGTACTCACCGACCAGATGCTGAGCGCCGCGCACGAGCCAGTTGTCGACCTTCTCCCGCAGCTCCGCGTCGTCGCGCAAGGACTCCCCGAGGCGCATCACGGTGTCGGCGATGCGGGTGCGCAGTGACGACGACGGGTCGTCCACAGACTCGAGGATGATCCTCTTGGCCGCGGTCCACGCGGTCTCGGCGGCCCGGGCCACCTCGTCGCGGGCCATGATCTGCTCTTTGACGTTCTCGGCCTTGCGGATCGTCACATCGTCGTGCTGCAGGTCGTCGGCGAACTCGAACAGGAACCGGGTCGCCGAGCGGCGCAGTTCGTGGTCGGGATCGCGGCGCACCTTGTCGGTGAAGTCCATCAGCTCGCGGTGGATGCGGTCCCCGACGAGGTGATCCACCCACCGCGGCGACCACGTCGGCGAATCGCGTTCGATGACCCGCTCGATCACCTCACCGGCGTTCAGCGACCACTGGAACGCCCGGTCGGCCAGCAGCTGCAGCAGCGCCTCCTGGCGTCCTTCGGCCAGCAGGCTGGCCAGCACACGGCCGATCGGCGGACCCCACTGCGGTTCGGCGATGCGTTTGACGATCATCCGGTCCAGCACCTGCTGGACGTCCTCGTCGCGCAGCATCTCGACCAGCACCCGCAGCACCGTCGCGGTTTCGGCGGCCACCCGCTCGGCGTGGTTGCGCTCACACAGCCATTTGCCCACCCGACCCGCCACATCGGCGTCGCGCAACTTGGTCTCGACGTTGGCCGGGGACAGGAAGTTCTCCCGGACGAAGCTGCCGAGTCCCTCCCCGAGCTGATCCTTCTTGCGCTTGATGATCGCGGTGTGCGGGATCGGGATGCCCAGCGGATGCTTGAACAGCGCGGTCACCGCGAACCAGTCGGCCAGGGCGCCGACCATGCCCGCCTCGGCCGCCGCGCGCACATATCCGATCCAGGGGGCCGCACCCCCGGATGCCGCCCCCCGCGACTGCGCCCACGTGCAGAGCAGGAAGACCACGCTGGCCCCCAGCAGGAAGCTGAGCGCGACGAGCTTCATGCGCCGCAACGAGCGCTTGCGTTCGGCGTCCGCCGCGGAATCCGCGCCGGCGATCGCCTCGGCGAAACTCGGACGCGCGCCGACGTGCCGGTTGTCGGGGGCGTCTAGTCGGTGAGCCACTCCCCCATCATCCCCGCGCGGGCAACCGGCGACGGCCGGCCACCGTATTATCGACACGGACTTAGGGAACGGATCACCGCGAACGTGGCACAACAATCCCCGCCGGTGGCGGTCAAAACCGACGGACGGAAACGGCGCTGGCACCAGCACAAGGTCGAGCGCCGAAATGAGCTTGTCGACGGCACCCTGGAGGCGATCCGCCGGCTCGGAAGCAACGTCAGCATGGATGAGATCGCCGCCGAGATCGGCGTCTCCAAGACCGTGCTGTACCGCTACTTCGTCGACAAGAACGACCTCACCACCGCGGTGATGATGCGCTTCGCGCAGACCACGCTGATCCCGAATATGGCAGCCGCACTCTCGTCGAGTCTGGACGGCTACGACCTGACCCGCGAGATCATCCGCGTCTACGTCCAGACCGTCGCGGCCGAGCCGGAGCCCTACCGGTTCGTCATGGCCAACAACTCGGCCAGCAAGAGCAAGGCGGTCGCCGACTCCGAGCAGATCATCGCGCGGATGCTCGCGGTGATGCTGCGCCGGCGCATGGTCACGGCCGGGATGGACACCGGTGGTGCGGAACCGTGGGCGTTTCACATCGTCGGCGGGGTGCAACTGGCCACGCACTCGTGGATGTCGAACCCGCGGATGACGGCCGAAGAACTGATCGACTACCTGACGATGCTGTCGTGGAGCGCGCTGTGCGGCATCGTCGAGGTGAACGGGTCGCTGGACAGGTTCCGCCAGAGTCCCCATCCTTCGCCGGAATTGCCCTCCCGGCTGCTTGACTAGAGGCATGATGCTTCCTGAGCCCGACGATCTGCCGTCGCTGTGGAGCCATGAACCCCACGACTACCTGGCGTTCCGCCCGGGAGACAAGGTGGCCGACATCGACGCCGACGCCACCCCCGGCTTCCGCGGCTCGAAGTCCGACGCACCGACCCTGCAGGCCGAGCGCAACACCCGCTTCGCCGAGCTGCAGGAGATGCTCTACGCCAATAGCCGTTCCGGGGACACCCGCTCGGTGCTGCTGGTCCTTCAGGGAATGGATACTGCCGGCAAGGGTGGAATTGTCAAACATGTTGTGGGCGGCTGCAACCCGCAAGGGGTGCAGTACCGCAGCTTCGGCAAGCCGACGGCTGAGGAACTGTCACATCACTATTTGTGGCGGATCCGCAGGGCGCTGCCGGAGGCCGGGCACATCGGGGTGTTCGACCGGTCGCACTACGAGGACGTGCTGATCGTGCGCGTGCACAACCTGGTGCCGCCCGACGTGTGGGAGCCGCGCTATGACGAGATCAACGCGTTCGAGCGCGAACTCGTCGACAGTGGAACCACATTGGTCAAAGTCGCGATGTTCGTCTCGCTCGACGAACAGAAGAAGCGGCTGGCGCAACGGCTCGAGCGGCCCGACAAGTACTGGAAGTACAACCCGGCCGACATCGACGAACGCCTGAAATGGCCGGCCTACCAGGAGGCTTACCAGGCGATGCTGGATCGCACCTCCACGCAGTACGCGCCATGGCACATCGTGCCGTGCAACCGGAAGTGGTACAGCAGGCTGGCTGTCACCGAGCTGCTGATCGAAGCGCTCAAGCGCCTCAACATGTCCTGGCCGCCACCGCATTTCGACGTCAAGGCGGAGAAGAAGCGGCTGGCCTCGGCCTGATCGCCGACGTGGGCGCTGTCGGAGGTCGCCGGGGCCTCAGCCTTTGACGAGGGTGAACTGCCCGACGTTGGTGATGCCGCGGCGGAAGAAGTCGGCACAGCCCGTCAGATAGTGCATGTAGCGCTCGTAGACCTCCGGCGAGGTCAACCTGATGGCCTCCTGCTGATTGGCCTCCAGGTTGGCGGCCCACATGTCGAGCGTGCGCGCGTAATGCGGCCGCAGCAGATGGGTGCGCTCGAGCGTGAACCCGGACCCGGCGGCGAGCTTCTCGATGTCCTCGACCGCGGGCAACTGCCCACCCGGGAAGATCTCGGTGCCGATGAACCTCATGAACTTCAGGTCCGAGATCGTCAGCTTGATGCCGTTGTCGCGGAAGAACTTCTGCGTGTGCGCGAGGATGGTGTGCAGGAGCATGCGGCCGTCGGCGGGCAGGATGTCGTAGGCCCGCTCGAAGAACAGCGGATAGCGCTCGGCCTTGAACGCCTCGAACGCACCGATCGAGACGATGCGGTCGACGGGCTCGTCGAACTCTTCCCAGCCCTGCAGCCGAACCTCGGCGTTGCGGTCGGTGTCGAGACCGGCCATCAGCGCCCTGCTGTACTCGAACTGATTGCGGCTCAACGTGATACCGATGACGTTGACGTCGTATTTCTCGACGGCGCGGCGTAGCGCGCCGCCCCAGCCGCAACCGACGTCGAGCAGGGTCATTCCGGGCTCGAGGTTGAGCTTGCCCAGTGCGAGGTCGAACTTCGCGATCTGCGCCTCGTCGAGCGTCATGTCGTCGCGTTCGAAATACGAACACGTGTAGCCCATCGTCGGCCCGAGGAAGAGCGCGAAGAACTCGTTGGACACGTCGTAGATCGACTGCGATTCCTCGTAGTACGGCGACAGATCAGATACAGCGTTCGACATGCGGCAGGCAACCCCTTGCGGTTCGTCCGCCGGCCGAGAACGCAGCGGACACCCGGGCGGGCCGCATACGTGCCCTACCGCAGTGCCGGCTACCTTCTGAACCGGCGCGTCAATATTCCGCTACGCACCCTAACGAAGTCGCCGGCGGTACGCATATCGCGATTCGGTGGGTCAGTAGGTGTAGAAGCCCTTCCCCGACTTCTTGCCCAGTTGTCCGGCCTCGACCATGCGCTGCAGCAACGGCGGCGGGGCGAAGTTCGGGTCCTTGTACTCGTCGTACATCGAGTCCGCGATCAGCTTCATGGTGTCCAGGCCGATCAGGTCGGACAGCCGCAACGGCCCCATCGGGTGCGAGAGCCCGGCCACGACAGCGGTGTCGATGTCCTCGACGGTGGCGACCCCGGCCTCGGCCATCCGGATGGCCGACAGCAGATAGGGCACCAGCAACGCGTTGACGATGAAGCCCGACCGGTCCCCGCAGCGCACCACCTTCTTGCCCAGCACCTCCCCGGCGAACCGCTCCACCCGCGCGATCGCCTCGTCGGAGGTCACCAGCGTGTTGACGAGCTCGACCAGCGGCAGCACCGGCACGGGGTTGAAGAAGTGCAGTCCCAGCACGCGGCTCGGGTTCTTGGTCGCGGCGGCGATCTTCATGATCGGGATGCTGGAGGTGTTCGACGCCAGCACCGCCTCCGGGTCGGTGACCACCTCGTCGAGCTGCGCGAAGACCTTGGCCTTGACGGCCTCGTCCTCGACGATCGCCTCGATGACCAGCTGGCGGTCGGCAAGGTCGGACAGGTCGGAGCTGAACGTCAGACGGGCGAGCGTGACCTCGAAGTCGTCGGCGGCCAGTTTGCCCTTGGCCCTGGCACGCTCCAGCGACGCGGTGATGCGGTCCCGGCCCGCGTTCGCGAGCTCTTCGCTGGGCTCGTAGACCACGACGTTCACGCCCGCCTTGGCCGCCACCTCGGCGATTCCCGAGCCCATCTGGCCGGCGCCGACCACACCTACGCGTTCGATGCTCATCTGTCCTTCGTCCTCCTAACGTGCGGGAAGTCCTCTGTTGGGGAAGTCCGCGGTTTCCCTGGCTCGCGGTGTCCCGCTTCTGTACGCGTACAGGTTATTTCGCGCCGACACGCGTCAGACCCCGCCCAAGATTCATGGGCGGGGTCTGCGCTGTCAAGCTCGCTGCGAACGCTTTTCGCGTACGCGTTCGTCGCGAGCGTGCACGTTATCTGCGTTTTGCACGGCGTGGCGCCTGCAGGCACGCACGCTCGCGAGCAAAGGGGCTTAGTGGAACTGGCCCTCTTCGGTCGAACCCGCCAGCGCGGTGGTCGAGCTGGTCGGGTCCACCGTGGTGGCGATGCGGTCGAAGTAGCCCGCGCCCACCTCACGCTGGTGCTTGGTGGCGGTGTAGCCGCGCTCCTCGGCCGCGAACTCGCGCTCCTGCAGGTCCACGTAGGCGCTCATCTGGTTGCGGGCGTAGCCGTAGGCCAGATCGAACATCGAGTAGTTGAGCGCGTGGAAGCCGGCCAGCGTGATGAACTGGAACTTGAAGCCCATCGCGCCGAGCTCCTTCTGGAACTTCGCGATCGTGGCGTCGTCGAGGTGCTTGCGCCAGTTGAACGACGGCGAGCAGTTGTAGGCCAGCATCTGGTCCGGGAACTCGCTCTTGACGCCCTCGGCGAACTTCTTGGCCAGCTCCAGGTCCGGGGTGCCGGTCTCCATCCAGATCAGGTCGGAGTACGGCGCGTAGGCCTTGGCGCGGGCGATGCAGGGCTCCAGGCCGTTCTTGACCCGGTAGAAGCCCTCGGCGGTGCGCTCACCGGTGATGAACGGCTTGTCGCGCTCGTCGACGTCGGAGGTGATCAGCGTCGCGGCCTCGGCGTCGGTACGGGCGATGACGACGGTGGGAACGCCGGCCACGTCAGCGGCGAGCCGGGCCGAGGTCAGGGTGCGGATGTGCTGCTGGGTCGGGATCAGCACCTTGCCACCGAGGTGGCCGCACTTTTTCTCCGAGGCCAGCTGGTCCTCCCAGTGCGATCCGGCGACACCGGCGGCGATCATCGCCTTCTGCAGCTCGTAGACGTTCAGCGCGCCACCGAAGCCGGCCTCACCGTCGGCCACGATCGGGGCCAGCCAGTTCTCCACCGAGGTGTCACCCTCGACCTTGGCGATCTCGTCGGCACGCAGCAGCGCGTTGTTGATGCGGCGCACCACCTGCGGCACCGAGTTGGCCGGGTAGAGGCTCTGGTCGGGGTAGGTGTGGCCGGACAGGTTGGCATCGCCGGCGACCTGCCACCCGGACAGGTAGATGGCCTTGAGGCCGGCGCGCACCTGCTGGACGGCCATGTTGCCGGTCAGCGCGCCGAGCGCGTTGACGAAGTCCATGTTGTGCAACTGCTCCCACAGCACCTCGGCGCCGCGGCGGGCCAGGGTGTGCTCCTCGACGACGTGGCCCTGCAGGGCGACGACGTCGGCCGGGGTGTAGGTGCGGGTGACGCCCTTCCAGCGGGGGTTGTGGTCCCAGTCGTGCTGAATCTGCTCGGGCGACTTCGGCGTGCCAACAGTCGACATCGGCTGCTCCTTCGGTTGTTGCAAATTGCAAAGGCTCTGTGAACCTCGGCGCCTTGTTAACGCTCCAGCATTTCGCTGGCTTGCTAATCCGAGGATGCCCGAAGCTGTTATCGCAGGTCCACCCGTTTCCCCTGCGAATTTCCGCCAAGCAATTCTGCCAAGTTGCAAATCTTGCGAAGACGGAACGACCTGAACCGGTTCAGAAGCTACCGACCAGTAGCGAATTCGCGCAGGTCAGTACGCCCGTACTGTTTGGCAACGACGATCAGACCGGAAAGATCGCCGCGACGGCCTTGGTCTCCTCGCCCACGGCGAATGTGAGCGTTGTAACAGTCCGATCGGCCAGTTCCTCGCCGAATTTGTCGGTGGAACCCGCCGGGTGGACGTGCCGGATGATCTCCAGCTTGTCGCCCAGCGCCACCGGCAGGTCGTGCTCGATCGTGACCCGCAGCGGCGACTTCATCAGCTCCGGCTGCGAGTAAAGGTAATCCTCCACGACGCTCCAGTACACGGAGTTGTTCATGTGGTCGAAGATGTCGATGTCACTGACCCGGACCGGGTAATCCCGGATGTGCTCGGCGTCGTCCCGGCTGCCCGGCTTCAGATACGGCTTCCAGCGCAGACGGCTCTCGCCGGTGGTGCGCCGCAGGCCTTCGATGAAGTCGTCGGAGATGCGCGCCGGGCCCTGGGTCTCCCGGTTGATGTTGATCCAGAACGCCTCGGATTCCACGAGTCCGCCCTTGCGGCCCTCGATGCGCACCCGCATCTCGCACCACCGGTTCGACGTGCCCGAACACCAGCGCCGCAGCCGCAACATGTCCTTGAACACGATCGGCTCGATCATGTCGATCATCGTGCGGCGCACGATCCACAGCGGATGGGTCTCCTCGTAGCCCATCTCACGCAGCTGATCGGTGCCGACGTCCTGGATGTGTCGGGTGGCCGCGTCGAATTTGAGCCGGCCCTCACGGTCCGCGTCGGCGACCCGCAGCGGCCACTGGACGTCGAAGACATCCGGGTGCGGATCGGGGACGGGCATCATTGTCTTGGCCAGGCCGGTAGCCCCCGGGGTGGTACTCACGAAGGTCGATACTGCCACACCGACCTCCGCTGCCAACGCTGCGAATTATCACTTAGCAGCCATGCTAGGTCCCGGCTAGGCTGACCTACCGTGGCCAAGACGTTCGTCGGCGCTCGCGTCCGGCAACTCCGCAGCGAACGCGGGTTCAGCCAGGCCGGGCTCGCCCAGATGCTGGAGATCTCCCCGAGCTACCTGAACCAGATCGAGCACGACGTGCGGCCGTTGACCGTGCCGGTGTTGCTGCGCATCACCGAGGTCTTCGGGGTGGACGCGACGTTCTTCGCCTCCCAGGACGACACCCGCCTGATCGCCGAGCTGCGTGAGGTCCTGATGGATCGGGACCTCGACGTCGACGTCGATCCGGCTGAGGTCGCCGACATGGTCGGCGCCCACCCGGCGCTGGCGAGGGCGATGGTGAACCTGCACCGCCGCTACCAACTGACCACCACCCAGCTCGTGGCCGCGACCGAGGACCGGTTCAGCGCCGGAAGCGGCAGCGGCACAAGCTCGGGCTCCGGCTCCATCTCCATGCCCCACGAAGAGGTGCGCGACTACTTCTACCAACGCCAGAACTATCTGCACGAACTCGACACCGCCGCCGAGGAACTCACCGCCGACATGCGGGTGCACCGCGGCGATCTGGCCGGCGACCTGACCGACCGGCTGCGATTCGTCCACGGCGTCACCGTGATTCGTCGCATCGACCTTGGCGAGGGGGTGCTGCACCGCTACGACCCGACGACCAGGCGCCTGGAGGTCGGCGCGCACCTGTCGGCGGGTCAAACGGTGTTCCGGATGGCCGCCGAGCTCGCCTACCTGGAATGCGGTGGACTGATCGACAAGCTGGTCGACGAGGGCAAGTTCACCAGCGAGGAGTCGCGCAAGCTGGCACGGATGGGATTGGCGAACTACTTCGCCGCCGCCACGGTGCTGCCCTACGGCCAGTTCCACGAAGTGGCCGAGAAGTTCCGCTACGACATCGAGCGGCTCTCGGCCTACTACTCGGTCAGCTATGAGACCACCTGCCACCGGCTGTCCACGCTGCAGCGACCCTCGATGAGAGGTGTGCCGTTCTCGTTCGTCCGCGTCGACCGGGCCGGGAACATGTCGAAACGTCAGTCCGCCACCGGGTTTCACTTCTCCTCCAGCGGCGGTACCTGTCCGCTGTGGAACGTCTACGAGACGTTCGCCAACCCCGGCAAGATCTCGGTGCAGATCGCCGAGATGCCCGACGGACGCGCCTACCTATGGGTGGCGCGCACCGTGGAGCGGCGCGCGTCGCGCTATGGTCAGCCGGGTAAGACGTTCGCGATCGGCCTCGGCTGCGAACTGCGGCATGCGCAGCGGCTGGTCTATTCGGAGGGGCTGATGACAGGTGACCCCAATGTCCCTGCGACCCCGATCGGTGCCGGATGCCGGGTGTGCGAACGAGACAACTGTCCGCAGCGGGCGTTCCCCGCGCTCGGCCGCGCGCTCGACATCGACGAACACCGGTCGACCGTGTCCCCCTATCTGGTGAGGCAGCAATGAGTACACCCGCCCGTATCCCGCCCGGCGGGTTCAAGCAACTCGGTCCGCTGAACTGGGCCATCGCCAAGCTCGGCGCCCGCGGTATCCGCAGGCCGCGGTTCAGCCTGATGAACGTGCTGGGCCAGCACCGGCTGCTGTTCCTGACCTGGCTGCCGCTGTCGGGGCATCTGCTGTATGCGGGCAAGCTGTCCCGCCGCGACGCCGAGATCGTGATCCTGAGAGTCGGGCACCTGCGCGACAGCGAGTACGAGCTGCAGCAGCACCGCAGACTCGCCCGCAGCCGCGGTCTCGACGCCACCATGCAGGCGCGCATCTTCGCCGGTCCCGATGCCGAGGGACTGACCGACAGGGAACGCGTCCTGATCACCGCCACCGACGAGTTCGTCGTCACCCGTGGGGTCTCCACCGAGACGTGGCAGGCGCTCGCCACCCACTACACCAGGCCTCAGCTGATCGAATTCTGCCTGCTCGCAGCACAATACGACGGCCTCGCCGCGACCATCGCCACCCTGCAGGTTCCGCTGGACTTCCCCGATTAGACGGCTCAGCCGCCGCTTTGACATAGCCGGCCACGGCTGTAAACCCCACGGCTACCATGCGTCCATGCTGTCGAATCCGTGGCGCCACCCGCCCGGGGTGCCGCGCTGTGCGCCACCCCGCGCCGAGGGCGCCGTCTTCCTGCCCGACGGTCGCCGCCTCGGTTACGCGGAGTACGGCAACCCGTCGGGGCCGCTGGTGCTGTGGTTCCACGGCACGCCCGGCGGCCGCAGACAGCTGCCCATCGTCGGGCGACGCGCGGCCGAGAACCTCGGGCTGCGGGTGGTCCTCGTCGAGCGCGCCGGTTCCGGGCTCAGCGATCCGCACCGCTACCACCGCATCGGTGACTGGGCCGACGACATGGCCCATGTGGCCGACGTGCTGGGCGCCGACAAGGTCGGCGTCGTCGGACTGTCCGGCGGCGGTCCGTTCGCGCTGGCCTGCGCCGGCACGCCGGCACTGGCCGACCGCGTCGCGGCCGTCGCCGTCCTGGGCGGGGTGACCCCGTCGGTGGGTCCCGACGCCACCTGCAGCGGACCCATCGAGCTGGCGCGCAGGTTCGCCCCGGTGACCTCGGCGCTGCGACGCCCGTTCGCCAGGGTCACCGCGGGGCTGCTCACCCCGGTGATACCGCTGGCGCACCTGGCCTACCGCGGTCTGAGCGCGGCGATGCCCGACGGCGACAAGCAGGTGTTCGCCAACCCTGAGATCGAGGCGATGTTCATCGACGACATCGTGCACGCCGCCGCCGGCGGGTTCCAGGCGCTCCTCGACGACGCCCGGTTGTTCGGCCGGGACTGGGGCTTCCGGCTCGCCGATGTGAAGGTGCCGGTCCGCTGGTGGCACGGCGACGCCGACTCGATCATCTCGCTGGCCGATGCCCAGGCCGCCGCCGAGCACCTGCCTGCCGTCGAACTGCTGCTGATGCCCGACGAGAGTCACCTCGGAGGCTTCGCCAAGGCCGACGACGTGCTCGCGTTCCTGGCGCACCACCTGAGGACCGACGGGTCAGCGCGCCCCGTTGGTGACGATGACGCGGTCCCCGCCGCAGGCCTTGGCCTCGTACATGGCCGAATCGGCGGCGACGATCACGTCGACAAGGGCTGACTCGGACGGCCGGCACGATGCCACGCCGATGCTCGCCGTGATGGCCGGATGGGCCGGCGCCGACACCGCGGAACGGATCCGCTCTGCGACGTCTCGGCCTGAGGTGCCGGGATCCGGTCCACCACCAGGAACTCCTCGCCGCCCCACCGGACCACCACGGCATCGTCGCGCACACTCTCGCGGATCCGCCTCGCCGTGCGGATCAGCACGTCGTCGCCGACCGCGTGCCCCAGGGTGTCGTTGACCTCCTTGAAACCGTCGACGTCGATCAGCAATGCGCATAGTTGCGCATCACCACGCGCGGCCTCGTTGAGCCGCTTCATCGACACCTCCAACCCGCGGCGATTGGTCAGCTCGGTCAGCGGATCGGTGAACGACTGCTTCGAGCTGCCCTGCAGCAACCAGAACCCGAACTGCAGCGCAGGCAGGACGCATACCGTCACCAGCAACGCGATCACGGCCCGGGAGACGGCCACCTGCAGCCCGTACTCCCCACTGACCGACGCCAGCCACACCGCGATGCCCACGACCGAGACGATGCACCAGCCGATGTGGGCCAGATGCAGCCGAGGACCGTGGAAGAACACCACGTAGCCGCCCGCGCACAACAGGATGGTGATGCCCGACATCGCCAGGTTCGGGTCACCGAAAAGCAGCGCCGACAACGTCATGAGGACGTCGACGAACACCACCAGCCCGGCGGAGGCCCGTGCCGTCGGCCACGGCAGAAACGCCCAGCGCGCCGCCCAGCCCAGCGAACCGATGGCCACCACTGCCCAGCCGATCCGAAACACCGCATCGACCGCTCCCGGCGGCGCGAAGGCATTCACGACCGACAGCGCGCCCATCGTGACGCCGATACCGGCGATCACCCAGCGCAGTACCGACAGCAGTCCGCGGCTCCGCAGAAAATCGATCCGCCACTGGTAGTCATCGCTCTGACGCCACCACTGACGTAGCAAACTGCCGACCGACCCGTCCCGCACCGGACCATTGTGGCCTAGAGGTAGGTCACACCAAGCACAATCAGCGACAGCAACACCGGAGAAACCGGAAGACCCCACAGAAACGCGGCCCAGATCTCGGACCGCCGGTCCTTACGCCGCCATGCCCGCCGGGCCAGCAGCGCCGAGATCAGCCCGATGCCCAGCGACGCAGCAGCGACGACCAGCACCCAGGTGGGCACGTTCGACGACGAGATGGCCGCGGAGATCCCCGCCAGCCACAGGATGTGACCCAGGATCAATCCGCCGACACCGGCAACCCAGATGGCTCTCAATTAGAAGTTGATCATGTGGCCGACCAGACCGTGGAAGCACTCTTGCATCGCTTCCGACATCGTCGGGTGGGTGTGCACGTTGCGAGCGAGTTCGTTGGCGGTCAGGTCCCACTTCTGCGCCAGGGTCAGCTCGGGCAGAAGCTCGGAGACGTCGTGACCGATCAGGTGGCCGCCCAGCAGTTCGCCGTACTTCTTGTCCGCGACGAGCTTGACGAAGCCGGTCGGATCACCGAGGCCGTGGGCCTTGCCGTTGGCGGTGAACGGGAACTTCGCGACGACCACGTCGTAGCCCTCGTCCTTGGCCTGCTGCTCGGTCAGGCCGAAGGAAGCCACCTGAGGCTGGCAGAACGTCGCGCGCGGCAGCATGCGGTAGTCGCCCAGCGCCAGCGTGTCGGCGCCGGCGATGGTCTCGGCGGCGACCACACCCATCGCCTCCGCGACGTGGGCGAGCTGCAACTTGCCGGTGACATCGCCAATCGCATAGATATGCGGCACGTTGGTGCGCATGTAGTCGTCGATGCCGATGGCCTTGCGGTCGGTCAGCTCGACGCCGGCCTTGTCCAGGCCGAAGCCCTCGACATTCGGCGCGAAGCCGATGGCCTGCAGCACCTTGTCGGCCTTGAGCTCGTCGGACTTGTCGTTCTTGCTCACCTTGACGGTGACCTGGCCGCCCTCGTCCTCAATGGACTCGACCTTGGTGCCGGTCAGGATCTTCACGCCAAGCTTCTTGTACTGCTTCTCGATCTCTTTGGAGACCTCGGCGTCCTCGTTGGGCAGCGCGCGCGGCAGGAACTCGACGATCGTGACATCGACGCCGTAGTTCTTCAGCACGTAGGCGAACTCCATGCCGATGGCTCCGGCGCCGGCGATGATGATCGAGCCGGGCAGCTCGCGCGACATGATCTGGTTCTCGTAGGTGACCACGTTCTCCGACAGCGAGGTGCCGGGCACCAGGCGGGTGCTCGAGCCGGTCGCGATGATCGCGTTGTCGAACTCGACGCTCTCGGTGCCGCCCTCGTTCAGGTCGACCTCGATGCTGTTGGGTCCGGTGAACTTGCCGTACCCGTGGATCTCGGTGATCTTGTTCTTCTTCATCAGGAAGTGCACGCCGGCCACGCGGCCGTCGGCGACCTTGCGGCTGCGGTCGAACGCCGCGCCGTAGTCGAAGGTGGCCTCGCCGCTGATGCCGAAAGTCTTGGCTTCCTTGGTGAAGATGTGGGCCAGTTCGGCGTTGCGCAGCAGCGCCTTTGACGGGATGCACCCGACGTTGAGGCACACGCCGCCCCAGTACTTGGGTTCGATGATGGCGGTGCTCAGCCCGAGCTGGGCGGCACGAATGGCCGCGACGTACCCGCCGGGACCGGCTCCGAGAACAACGACGTCATAGTGGGTCACGGTTCTCACCCTAATGGGCGCGGCAAGGCGAGTGCGTGCGCCGCCAGGGCGTCGACCAACGCGGGGTCGTGGCTGACGAGCACAACCGCGGCGCCGTCGGCGGCGAACTCGCCCAGCAGCGACACCACCGACCCGGTGGCGATCGGGTCCAGCATCGCGGTCGGCTCGTCGCACAGCAGGAAGCGGGCTCGCTGGGTGAGGACCCGGCCGAGACAGGCCCGCTGCAGCTGGCCGTCGCTGACCTGGCCCGGGTAGCGGTCCAGCAGTTCAGGATCGAGTCCGACGCGGCGGGCCACCTCGTCGACGGCGGGCCGCTGTCCGCGGATCACGGCGGGTTCGGCGAGGACCCGGGCCAGCGTCCAGCGCGGGTTGCACACCAGACGGGGATGCTGGGCCAGCAGCGCGACCGACCCCTTCGCCGGTGCGGGCGCGCCGTCGTAGCGGACCTCGCCCGCGTCGGCGGGGTGCAGCCCGGCCAGTACCCGCAGAAGCGTCGTCTTACCGCTGCCCGAGGTGCCGGTGACACCGGTGACCGCCCCGGCCGGCGCGTCCAGGTCCACACCCTCGAACACCGGCGCGCCGCGGAAGGACACCGTGAGGCCGCGCGCCTCGATCCCGCTCACACCGGCACCGTCCCGAGCAGCGCTCGCAAATAGGGGTCGGGGTCGGCGAGCGCGTCGGCCAGCGGTTGCCGGGACCGCACGGTGCCGCGGGTCATCACCGCGACGTCGTCGCAAACCTCGGCGCGCAGCAGCGACGGCATGTCGTGGGTGACCACCAGCACCGCCGCGCCGTCGGCGGCCGCGGTGCCGAGCAGCCGCCAGACCAGTGCGGCATTCTCGGGGTCGAGCGCCGAGGTGGGTTCGTCGGCGAGCAGCAGTGCGGGACGGCCTGCCAGTGCCGCGGCGATCGCGACCCGCGCAGCCATGCCGCCGGACAGTTCGTGCGGGTACCGGTGCACCACCCCGGCCGGCAGCGCAACGGCCGCGCACAACTGCTCCGGGGTGCTGACGCCCATTTGCTCCTCGCGTCCGCGGACACCGATTTGCTCCTCGCGTCCGCGGTCGCCGATTTGCTCTTCGCGTCCGCTGACACCCAGCCGTGCGCTGATCTCGGCGAGCTGGGAACCGACGGTGCGCACCGGGGTGAACGACGTCGCCGCTGACTGGGGTACCACCCCGACATGCCGACCCCGCAACGCGCGCCAGGACCGTTCGTCGTCGGGACGCAGTTCGCGGTCGCCGATGTGCACGAGGCCGCGGGCCCGGGATCCCGGTGGCAGCAGACCGGACAGGGCAGCCACGACAAGTGACTTGCCGCAACCGGATTCACCGATCAGGGCCGTGACTTGTCCCGCCGGGACCTCCAGGTTCACGTCGTCGAGGACGTTGACGGTGTCCGGGCGGCGTCCGCGTCGCAGCGCGATATCCACCGTCAGACCGGCCAGCCGCGCGCCGGTCACCAGACCCGGCCCGCCGGTGCGCGGTGTCGCTCGCGCACGGATGCGCCTGCCGCGGCGAAGGTCAACGCGGACGCGATGAGTGCCACCGCCGGCACCGCCAAAGTCCACCACGCACCGGTGAGTACGGCGCCACGGGCTTCGCTGAGCAGTGTGCCGAGGCTGGCGCGGTCCGGCGACAACCCGACCCCGAGGAACGACAGCGTCGATTCGTGCCACACCGCGTGCGGCAGCAGCACGACCATCGCGACCAGTGCCTGCGCCAACACCGCCGGCACCAAGTGACTGCGCGCGACGAACCATCGCGAGGCGCCGGCCAGCCGGGAGGTCTGTACCCAACCCGCCTCGGCGACCGCGAGCAGTTCGGCACGCACCACCCGGGCCACAGCCGGCCAGTGCGTCAACGCGATCGAGGCGATGATCGCCAGCGGGGCGCCCCGCCACATCGCGGCGATGACGATCCCCACCACCAGGTGGGGCAGCGCGTTGACGCCGTCGACCAGTCGCATCACCACCGCGTCGAGCCACCCGCCGACCAGCGCCGCGCAGACACCGATGGCCAGCCCGAGGACGGTGGCCGCAACCGCGCACACCGCGGCGATCAGCAGGGACATCTGCAGGCCTTCGGCCGTTCTCGTCAGCAGGTCATAGCCCGAATGATCGGTGCCGGCAGGATGTTCGGCGCTCGGTGACTGCAACGCGGCGGAGAAGTCCGCCACCTGGTCGCCGGCGGCCAGCGGGATCCCCACCGCGACGACGACGATGACGCCCAGCACGATCCAGGGCGCGTCCCTCTTCATGCGGCCATCCTGATCCGCGGGTCGATCGCGACCGCAGCCGCATCCGAGAGAGCCGATCCCGCCAGCACCGCCACCGCGGCGGCAACCGTCAACGCAGCGAGCAGCGGAAAGTCCAGCGCTGCAGCAGAATCCACCAGCACAGCGGCCATGCCCGGCCAGCCGAAAACGGTCTCCACGATCGCCGCGCCCGCGATGAGCTCCGGAAGCCGGGTGCCCAACAACGCGAGGGTGGGAAGCACCGAGACGGGGGCGATATGCCCGCGCAGCAGCGCCCACCCGTGCACACCGCGTGACCGGGCGCCGCGCACCGCGTCGGAGTCGGCGCTCGCCGCCACCGCAGCACGGGTGGTCAACAGCAGCCACGGGATCATCGCCACCGTGAGTGCGACCCAGGGCAGGATGCCATGGCGCACAATGCCTTCCACCGTGTAGTCGGCGCCCGGTGCAGCAGCTCCGGCGGCCGGCAGCCAGCGCAGACCCACTGCCACGACCACCACGAGAGCCAGCGACACCACGAACGGCGGCACGGCCGCGAACGTCACCGAAACCCCGGTGACGGCTCGGTCGATCAACCCGCCGCGGCGCATGCCGGCCACGCAACCCAGCGCGAGAGCCACCGCCGTCGCGCTCAGCAGCGCTGCACCGGACAATGTGAGCGTGAACGGCAGACGCTCGGCCAACACGGTGGCCACCGGCTGGGACTGCGTCGACGACCACCCCAGCTCACCGCGGACCAGACCGCCGAGCCACTGCAACCAGGCCTGGTACCAGGGCTGGTCGGTGGCATAGGCCGCGCGCATGGCGTCGCGTTGAGCCTCGGTGGCGAACTGGTAGTTGCCGCCGAGGTAGGCGGCCAGCGGGTCGAACGGGGACAGGGACGCGACGGCGAAGATCGCCGCCGAGATGGTCAGCGTCAGCGGGACCGCGATCGCGGTTCGGACCGCGAGCAACCGGACGGCCGCACGCGACCGCCGGACGGGCCGTCCCGCCGGGTATTGTTCGGCGGCTTCGGAAACCGCTGCCGAGGTCAGCGCGTCCACGCCACGGCTACCTATCGCGTCCACGCGGCGATATTCCACCACGGACCCCAGGACACCCCGTGCGAGTGCGGCTCCATGATCGGCGCCGTCTGGTTCCAGCCCCGGTCCCGATAGGCGTAAGCGTGATCGAGGAAGACCAGAAACACCTGCGACGGCTGAGCCGCGTAGCTCGACTGAATGTCGCGATAGAGGCGGTCTTTCGCGGGGCCGGGGGCCGATCGGCTCGCCTCTTCGAGCATCCTGTCCAGGCCCGGTGCGGTGAAGTTGCCGGGGTTCGAGTACGGCGACGAGTCGGGCACCCGGGTGTGCAAGGTGTCGTAGACCTGAGCATCGATGCTGTACGGCGTCGCGCCACCGCCGAGCAGCACCGCCGAGTCACCGAAGCGGGTGTCGATCTCGTCCCAGCTGGTGCCGCGGGGTCTGACGTCGACCCCGAGCGGTTTCATCGCGGCCGCATACGCGACGGAGAGGTCGCGCCGCAAGGTGTCCTGCGCGTTGTACAGCAGTTCGAAAGATGCTCTCGCTCCGTCTTTTTCGCGGATCTGCCCCGCCCCGGGGCGCCAACCGGCTTCGTCGAGAACGGCTTTGGCGCCCTCGGGATCGAATGCGTATTGCGCGTCGGGGTTGTAGGCGTCGCCGTACGCCGGCGCCACCGGGGTACTCGCGGGACGCCCGTAGCCCACCAACACGTCACGCACCATCGCCGCGCGGTCGACACCGAGATTCATCGCGAACCGGGCGCGCACGTCCGCGGTGAACGGGTTCCCGGCGGGCAGGGCCACGCCGCGCCAGTCCGCGGACTGCACACCTACGGTCTGGATGTCGTCGCTGTCGATCGAAGCGATCAGCCGCGGCGGCAGGGTGGTGCCGTCCACCGCGCCTGCGACCATGCTCTGGGCGCGGGCGTTGTCGTTGGGGGTGTAGGTGTACACAAGCCGCTTCACCTGAGCCGGCCGACCCCAGTAGTCGTCGCGCGCGACCAACACCGCCTGGTCAGGCCGCAAGCTGTCCAGCCGGTATGGCCCCGTGCCGACGGGCGCGGTGTTGACCGCCCAGTCCGCGGCCGGCGTCTCCTCGACCTTCTCCGACGGCAGGATGCCGATCAGCAGGTAGGGCTTCGGGTCGGCGGCGGTGTCCATCTCGATGACGACGGCGCCCGAACCGTCGGCGGTGATCGACACGATGGGGGCCACCGACGTCGATATCTGGGATGCCACCTGCGGGTCGCGCACGGCGGCGTAGGTCGCGACGACGTCGGCCGCGTCGAACGCGCTGCCGTCGGAAAACGTCACGCCGGGGCGCAACGGTATGCGCCAACGGTTGGGGCCCGCGGGTTCGGGTTCCGCACCGGCCAGCGCCGGTGCCAACCCGGGGACCGTGCTGTCGGCGTCCGCACTGGGGCGGTAGAGCCCTTCGTAGATCGGTGAGACCCCGGACTCGGAGTAGCCGTTGACCGGGTTGTATCCGCCGAGCTCGTAGCTCTCGGCGAGCACGATCTGCTCGGCCTGCTGCTCGTCCGGTTCGCCGGCGCACGCCGTGACGACAAGCGTGCTCATGACACAGACCAGCGCCGGACGCAATTTCATGTGTCTATCTGAACACATGAACTACATGACGGCGCAACTACCCGGGTGGACGGTTGCCTATCTGGGGATCCAGCCGAACACGTACGCGCCGTACAGCAGCGCCGCACCTGCCGCCGCGGCCAGCGGCGCCGACATCATCGCGAGCGCCATCGCGGCGATGCCGGGCCGCTCCTGCACCATCGCGGTCAGCAGACTGCCGACGACGCAGGCCACCACGAACACCAACACCGCGAACACCGGCACATCCTTGGCCGGCGAGTGAAACCACCAGAAGTACAGTCCGGCGCCGGCCCCGGCGCCGACGAGCCACACGCCGGTGAGGACGAGCAGGAAGCGCCACCGGCTCATGTACTGCGCGGCCGGGGGGATCGCGACAGGCTGCGCGGGTGGCGGCGGGATGGCCCCCGTGTCCGCCGGGTCGTCGAGGGCGACCTGATGCTCAGCCACCGGAAGCCACCTGGATCGCGGTCAGCGCGCCGAACCAGCCCGGACCGATGGCCAGGATCATCGCGCCGAGGGCGGTGACCCACCGCTTGCCCGACAGCAGGATCACCGACATCCCGATGACGCTCGGCACGCCGATCACCACGCCGATGGCGATGTCGGGACGGATGGTCGCGGTGACCTCGACGGCGGCGACGAGCGCGGCCATCATGCCGAGAGCGACGCCGATGATCATCACTCCGGCCAATACCGATGCTCGGGGCAGCGGGATCACGATGTCGACGATAACGCCGCGGCGGGCCCGAACCCGGGCGGCGCGCCCGAACGCGGAAGCGCGTTCCTGGTCGCGACCCGGGCCGGTTTGACCGCCAGGAATGCTATTCCGCGACGGGGAGCGCGCAGGCGTCGACCGCTTCGGCGACGACGTGCGTGCCGCTCGTCGCGGGCCGTTCCCCGCGTTCGTAGGCGGCCCCGGTGACCGGTGGCGCGCCTTCCAGCGCCCGGTTCTCGTCGCCGGTGAACGCGCGGCCCCGCGACAGGAATCGCTTGCCCTCGGGGGATTCCAGGCTGAAGCCGCCGCCGCGCCCGGGCACCACGTCGATCACCAGCTGGGTGTGCTTCCACGCGTCGAACTGCGGACCCGAGATCCACACCGGCACCCCGTCCTCGCCGACATCGAGCACCGCCAACAGCACGTCGCGGTCGCCGACCAGGAACTCCCCGGCGGGATAGCACATCGGCGACGACCCGTCGCAGCACCCGCCCGACTGGTGGAACATCAACGCGCCGTGCCGCTGCTGCAGTGTGCGCAGCAGTTCGGCCGCGGCCTCGGTCACCAGTGCCCGCTTCGGGATCTCCACGTCAGCCATTCTCGCCCTTCGTCGTCGCGGTTGCGCCGGCCGTGCGCGCAGTGCGGATCGCCGGGGCCACTGACGGTGGCAGCAGCAGCCGACAGTCGGCCGGGTAGTGCACCTGCAGGTCGATCGAGCCGGCGAACCGGTACGGCTGCGCCGCGAGCAGTCCGGTGAACTGTTTGCGCAGCCGCGACATCTCCGCGCGCACGGTGACCACCCGGGACCGGTCGCCGTACAGGTCCTCGGCGAGCTGCGGCGCGCTTCGACCCTGCGGTGAAATAGCCAGTGCACAAAGGATTTCCGCGTGCCGCAGGGTCAAGTCGTGGCGCCAGCTGCCGAAGTGTCCGGTCATCATCAGCGACGGCGAGTCCGGATCGGTGAAGTCGAGGGTTACCTGTGACACCCGCGCGTCCGCGCCGTCGGGCTCGGCCAAGCGCACCAGCCACCCACCGGGGAGCGGTTCGACGGCGCACATTCCCAGCGCGGTCAGCCAGACCCGTCCCGGCTCCATCTGTTCGGGTAACAGGATCCGGTTGTGCAAGGGCATCGCGTCGACGGCGGCCACCCAGCCCTCGGTGTCGACGGCCAGCGCGGGACTGCCCATCCGCGCCAGGATCGGGGCGGCCACCGCCCGCAGCCGGTTGAGGGTGCGGTCGTGTTCCTGCCGCAGGTGCGATTCGGCCAGCCGGGCGACGGCGTCGACGAGCGCGACGGTGGTCGGATGCACGGTCGCCGCCGGGCCGGACACGTCCACCACGCCGATGACCTGGCCGGTGCGGGGATCCCGGATCGGCGCACCCGCGCACGTCCACGGGTGATGGCTGCGCAGGAAGTGCTCGGCGGAGAACACCTGCACGGCGCGTTGCGACACCAGCGCAGTGCCGATCGCGTTGGTGCCGACCGCGCCCTCACCCCAGTTCGCACCTTCGACGAAGCCGAGCCGGTCGGCGTTGCTGAGCACCGCCGGCGACCCGGAACGCCACAGCACCCGACCGTGGGCGTCGGCCACGACGAGGATGTTGTCCCCGTCGGCGACCAGCGACTCCAGCCCGTGAGAGATCTCGTCGAGCACCTCCATCAGCCCCGACGACCGGCGCAGCATCTCCAGCGCACCGGTTTCGACGACCGTCGGCGTGTGGTCATCGGGGGTCCGGTGGTGCATGCCGCTGGCCATCAGGCGCTGCCAGGAGTCGCCGATGACGTCCCGGGGCCGCGCCGGCGCCCGGTGGCCGGCCATCGTCGCGTCGTAGACGGCCGACATCAGCCGCGCGTAGTCGCGCGGGTCTTCCCCGACGGCCACCGCGGGTTCAGGCACGGGCGAGCTGCCGACATTGCTGGGCATCGGTACCCATAGTGCTCCCCATCTCAGCGGTAGACCAGGCCGCCGTCGATCAAGCCGGACTGGCCGGTCATGTAGTCGGCGTCCGGGCCGGCCAGGTAGGACACGAAGCCGGCGACGTCCTCGGGTGTCTCGGCACGGCCGAGCGCGATACCGCCGACGAACTTCTCGTAGGTCTCGCCCTCGGCGGCGCCGGTCAGCTCGGCGAATCGCTTGTCGATCTCGACCCACATGTCGGTGCCGACGACGCCGGGGCAGTACGCGTTGACGGTGATCCCGTGGGCGGCGTGTTCCTTCGCGGCGGCCTGGGTGAGCGCGCGCACCGCGAACTTGGTCGCGCTGTACGGGCCGAGCATCGCGAAACCGTCGTGGCCCGCGATCGATGAGGCATTGATGATCTTTCCTTTGGTGCCGTTCGCCGTGAACTTCGCGACCGCGGCCTGGATGCCCCACAGCACGCCGTTGACGTTGATCGCCCACAGCTTCTCGACCTGCTCGGGAGTGACGTCGGCGATGGGCCCGACCAGCGCGATGCCGGCGTTGTTGACCATGATGTCGAAGCCGTCGAGCGCAGAGTCCGCATGGTCGACGGCGGCGAAGACCTGTTCGCGATCGCTGACGTCGGCCACGAACGTCGTTGCCTTGCGGCCGATCTCGGCGATCTCGTCGGCGACGGCCGCGATGCCGTCGGGCGCCACGTCGACCAGCGCCACGTCGGCGCCGTCGCGGGCCAGGCGCAGCGCGATGCCACGCCCGATGCCACGCGCGGCGCCGGTCACCAGGGCCACCTTGCCGTTGAGTGTCATGATTCTCCGTTCGGATCGACGAGCACTTTCATCTTGGTGCCGGCATGTAGTGCCTCGAAGCCTTCGTCGACCACGTCGTCGATCGGGATCCGGGTCACCCAGCCGGTGGTGTCATACCTGCCCTGCGCCATCAGCGCGATCACCGCTTCGAAGTCGGCGCCGGTGTAGCACAGCGACCCCTGGATTCGGGACTCGTTCATCACCAGATTCAACAGCGGTGTCTCCAGCGGCTTTTCGTAGATCGCGACGCTGATCATCGGTCTGCGCGAGCCGATGCAGGCCAGTGCCGTGCTGACGGCTGGGGCGACGCCGGCCGCGTCGAACACGGCGTCGGCGCCGTCACCGCGCGTGTGATCGGCGACGAACGCCGGCACGTCGACGCTCGTCGGGTCCAACGTGGTGGCACCGAGCGCCTCGATGGCGGCGCGCCGGGTCGGTGACGGTTCGACCACGAGCACGTCATCAAGGCCCTTGCCGCGCAACGCGAACCACAAACCGATCCCGATCGGTCCGGCCCCGAACACCATCGCGGTGTCCCCCGGCTTCACGTCGCCGAGCGTCGCGGCGTGGTAGGCGACCGACATCGGCTCGACCAGAGCGCCGAGTTCCAGCGACACATGGTCGGGCAGCTTGTGCAACATGCCTGTCGGCACCACGGTGTACTCGGCCATGCCGCCGTCGGACATCAGGCCGTGGAAGCCGATCTGCTGGCACACGTTGTAGTTGCCGGCCCGGCACGGGCCGCAGCGGTCGCACTTGTAGATCGGTTCGACCGCCACCCGGTCGCCTTCACTCCAGCCGCTCACCCCGGCGCCGACCGCGGTGATGGTGCCGGAGAACTCGTGACCCATGGTCAGCGGCAGTTGGGCACCGGTCAGTGGATGCGGCGAGGTCGGCACGAAGATCGGCCCGGCGTAGTACTCGTGCAGATCGGTGCCACAGATGCCGTTGAACCCGACCTTCAGCTTGACGGTGCCCGGCCCGGGTTCGGGTTCGGCGACGTCGCCGACTTCCAGCTTGTTCGGTCCGTAGTACACAGCTGCTCTCATGGCCGCATTTCTATGTGACCACGGCCACACCGGGAAAGGGTTGCAGGGGGTTGCAGCGGGAGTCGCCGCCGCACACTCGGTGTCATTGCAACGCTTCGCAACTCTTGCCGACCCGCACAGCAGCGGTGTGTCCTGGCTCACATGACTTCGACTCTTGACCCTCAGACCACCACCCAGCTGAGCCCGCAACAGCGGGTCGAGTACTGGCTGGCCGATTTCGAGGCGGCGCTGGCCGTCCGCGACATCGAACGCGCTGTCGGCATGTTCGCCATGGACAGCTTCTGGCGCGACCTGGTGTCCTTCACCTGGAATCTCAAGACCCTGGAAGGCCGCGATCAGATCGCCGACATGCTGGGCGCACGGCTGGCCGAGACGGACCCGACCGGCTTCCGGACCCGCGAGGACGCCACTGCCGACGGTGATGTCGTCTCGGCGTTCATCGAGTTCGAGACCGCCGCCGGCCGCGGCACCGGGCATCTTCGGCTCAAAGGCGACTCGGGGACCGACCAGGCCTGGACGCTGCTGACCGCGCTGCAGGAACTCAAGGGGCACGAGGAGCGCAAAGGGCCCACCAGGGTGCTGGGAGCGGTGCACGGCGACGCCCCGGACCCGCGGTCGTGGGCCGAGAAGAAGGCCGCCGAGGACGCGGAGCTGGGCCGGACGGTCCAGCCGTATGTGCTGGTGATCGGCGGCGGGCAGGGCGGTATCGCGCTCGGCGCCCGGCTGCGCCAGCTCGGGGTGCCCGCGATCGTCGTCGACAAGCACGAACGCCCCGGCGACCAGTGGCGCAAGCGCTACAAGTCGCTGTGCCTGCACGATCCGGTCTGGTACGACCACCTGCCCTACCTGCCGTTTCCGCCGAACTGGCCGGTGTTCGCGCCGAAGGACAAGATCGGCGACTGGCTGGAGTTCTACACCCGGGTGATGGAGGTGCCGTACTGGTCGAAGACCACCTGCCTGTCCGCGTCTTACGACGAGGCGTCGCAGACCTGGACCGTCGAGGTCGACCGCGACGGCGAGCGACTGACCCTGCGCCCAACTCAACTGGTGCTCGCCACCGGCATGTCGGGCAAGCCGAACGTGCCGACGCTGCCCGGGCAGGACGTGTTCCGCGGCGACCAGCACCATTCCAGCGCCCACCCCGGCCCCGACGCGTACGTCGGCAAGAAGGCGGTGGTGATCGGATCGAACAACTCCGCCCACGACATCTGCAAGGCGCTCTACGAGAACGGCGTCGACGTGACGATGGTGCAGCGGTCGTCGACGCACATCGTCAAGTCCGACACCCTGATGGACATCGGGCTGGGCGACCTGTACTCCGAGCGGGCGCTGGCGGCCGGGATGACGACCGAGAAGGCCGATCTGACGTTCGCGTCGCTGCCGTACCGGATCATGCACGAGTTCCAGATCCCGCTGTACGACCAGATGCGGGAGCGCGACAAGGAGTTCTACGACCGGCTGGAGGCCGCCGGATTCCAATTGGACTGGGGCACAGACGGTTCCGGGCTGTTCATGAAGTATCTGCGCCGCGGGTCGGGCTACTACATCGACGTCGGCGCGTGTGACATGGTGGCCGACGGCCGGATCAAGCTGGCCCACGGGGAGGTCGACCGCCTGACGGAGGACTCCGTGGTGCTCGCCGACGGCACCGTGTTGCCCGCCGACGTGGTGGTGTACGCGACCGGCTACGGCTCGATGAACGGGTGGGCCGCCGACCTCATCGGCCAAGAGGTTGCCGACAGGGTGGGCAAGGTGTGGGGTCTCGGTAGCGACACCCCGAAGGATCCGGGCCCGTGGGAGGGCGAGCAGCGCAACATGTGGAAGCCCACCCAGCAGCCCAATCTGTGGTTCCACGGCGGCAACCTGCACCAGTCACGGCACTACTCGCTGTACCTGGCGCTGCAGCTCAAGGCCCGTTTCGAGGGGATGCCGACCCCGGTGTACGGCCTGCAGGAGGTTCACCACCTCAGCTGAGCCTCGGCTCAGCTTCCGCCGAAATCGCATTCCACGCGCGTCAAGTTGCCTGACGCCCGCATGGAATGCGATTTCGGCGGTTGCGCAGAATGGGTGGCGTGACGGATACCCGCAGCGAGCACACCGACACCGACCCGCATCTCTGGCTGGAGGACGTCACCGGCGACGACGCGCTGAGGTGGGTGCGCGAGCACAACGAACCGACGCTGGCCGAGCTCGCCGGTGAACGCTTCGAGCAGATGCGGGCCGAAGCGCTGGAGGTGCTCGACACCGACGCGCGGATTCCGTATGTCCGCCGGCGCGGTGATTACCTGTACAACTTCTGGCGCGACGCCGAACATCAAAAGGGCGTCTGGCGGCGCACGACCCTGGACAGCTACCGCACCGAACAACCGGACTGGGACGTCATCATCGACGTCGACGAACTCGCGGCGGCCGACGGCGTGAACTGGGTGTGGGCCGGCGCGGACGTCATCGAGCCGGACCATTCACTGGCCTTGATCAGCCTGTCGCGGGGTGGATCCGACGCCGCCGTGGTGCGGGAGTTCGACATGCTCACCCGCAGCTTCGTCGAGGGCGGGTTCGAATTGCCCGAGGCCAAGTCACAGGTCTCCTGGGAGGACGAGAACACCCTGCTGGTCGGCACCGACTTCGGCGAGGGATCGCTGACCGAGTCGGGCTACCCGCGACTGGTCAAGCGGTGGCGGCGCGGGCAGCCGCTGGCGGAAGCCGAAACCGTGTTCAGCGGTGCGGAATCTGATGTGCTGGTGGCCGGCTCGCGCGACCGCACCGAAGGATTCGAGCGCACGCTGGTCAGCCGCGCGCTCGATTTCTTCAACGAGCAGGTCTACGAGTTGCGCGACGGCGAGCTGATCCGTATCGACGCCCCCACCGACGCCAGCATCTCGGTCCACCGCGAGTGGCTGCTGATCGAACTGCGCACCGACTGGACCTACGGCACCACGCCCTTCCCCGCCGGATCGCTGCTGGCCGCCGATTACGAAACATTCCTCGGCGGCACAGCCGAACTGCAGGTGGTGTTCACCCCCGACGAGCACACCTGCCTGCACCACTACGCGTGGACCCGAGATCGCCTGGTCGTCGTCACGCTGGCCGACGTCGCCAGCCGAGTGCAGGTCTACACGCCGGGGCCGTGGACAGCCGAGCCGGTGACCGGGCTGCCGGACAACACCAACACCTCGATCGTCGGCGCCGACAGCCTCGGCGACGAAATCTTCCTGGACTCTTCGGGTTTCGACACCCCCTCCCGGCTGCTACACGGCCCGGCCGGCGGTGAGCTCACCGAGATCAAACGGGCGCCTTCGTTCTTCGACACCGCCGACATCGACGTCTCGCAGCACTTCGCCACGTCCGACGACGGAACGCAGATCCCGTACTTCGTCGTCGGTCACCGGCATGTCGAGGCAGCCGGCCCGACGCTGCTCGGCGGGTACGGCGGTTTCGAGGTGTCCCGCACCCCGGGTTACGACGGAGTGCTGGGGCGGCTGTGGTTGTCCCGCGGCGGCACCTACGTGCTGGCCAACATCCGCGGCGGCGGAGAGTACGGCCCCACCTGGCACACCCAGGCCATGCGCGAAGGGCGCCACCGAGTCGCCGAGGACTTCGCCGCTGTGGCAAAGGATCTGGTGGCTCGCGGCATCACGACGGTCGAGCAGCTCGGTGCGCAGGGTGGGAGCAACGGCGGCCTGCTGATGGGCATCATGCTGACGAAGTACCCGGAGCTGTTCGGGGGCCTGGTGTGCAGTGTGCCGCTGCTCGACATGAAGCGGTTCCACCTGCTTCTCGCGGGGGCGTCCTGGGTGGCCGAGTACGGCGACCCCGACGATCCCGAGGATTGGGCGTTCATCTCCGAATATTCGCCGTATCAGAACATTTCGGCCGACAAGCGCTACCCGCCGGTGCTCATCACGACGTCCACCCGCGATGACAGGGTGCATCCGGGTCACGCGAGGAAAATGACCGCGGCGCTGGAGGCCGCCGGGCACCCGGTGCGCTACTACGAGAACATCGAGGGCGGCCATGCGGGCGCCTCCGACAACCCGCAGATCGCGTTCCGTTCGGCGTTGATCTTCGAATTCCTGCACCGAACGCTGAGCGGGCACTGAACATGACCGCGCCATGGAGGCCGCTATTCGCCGTCGCGGTGACGACGTTGACACTGACCGGTTGCGCAGAGCAGATCACCGGAACGGCGGTGACGGCGGTGGGCGATGCACCCGCGGCGGCGACATCCGGCGGCGGCGAGGGCCTGTGCACGGCGGTGGACGCGCCACTGGAGGACATCCCCAGCGACGACGCCCGTGAACCACGCTTGCGTATCCCGGTACCGGACGGCTGGGAACGCAACACCATGATGGACAGCCAGATCATCCGCTACACGATCGTCTCGACCGATCTGGTGGCCGACCGCTTCGCCACCAATGCCGTCGTCACCCTGGAATCGACGCGCGGTAATCCGTCGCCCGACGAGATATTCGAGCAGAACCGCGGCAACCTGAAGACCTTGATGGGCGCCTTCGATCTGGAGACCCAGGACAACACCACCTGCGGATTCCCCTCTGAGACAACTCACTACACGGCTCCCCCGCTGGGGCCGGCCCCGGAGCGGCCGATCATCATGCATGCGGTCGCGGCCGAGGCGGGCGGCGCTACGTACCTGGCGACGCTGACGATTCAGACCACCGACCCGATCAACCCGAAATACGTCAAGGATTCCCAAGAGATCGTCGACGGGTTCCAGATGCTGTTGCCGAGTTCATGAGCACCGTCTCGTGGGTGTTGCTGGCTTCGGGCGCCCTCGCGCTGCTCTTCGGCGCCGTCGTCCCGGGATGGGACACCGCCACGGTGGCGGCTCGCGCGAGGAAACGCCGAATCTACTGGGCTGGAACTGTTCTCGGAGTGTTGTTGCTGTTCCTGGGGGGTCTGCCCGACGTGCAGAGTTCGGTCGCGTTCACCGCCGCCGCGGTGATCCTGATGACCGGCTGGGCGTACTTCCGCACACCCAACATCAAGATCGGCGGACGAATTCACTCGGCCTACGCGCCGTACCGGCAACCCGATCCACCGCCCCGAGGGTGACGACGGAGGCCGCCGGGATCAGGCGGCGTCGAAGGCGACCGGAATACGACACTGGTTCTCAGCGGCTGTCCAGCGCAATGCCAGGAAGATGTCGTCGGTCCAGTCCGAGAACGCCTGCCAGTCCTCCGGACTGGATTCCCTGTGAAGACAGAAACACTCCCCGCGGCACCCGAAACCGGGGATCACGCAACACCCCGCGCGCAAGGTGATAGCTGAGCAATTCCGGTCCATGGGTACCGATCGCGATCGGGCCACACGCTCGCGCCGGCGCGATGAGCCGATGGGCTTCGAGCGGGTCTTCCACGTGGTGGTAAGCCAACATCGGTAGCCCGGCGTCGAAAAGACAAGGCAGAGCCCGCATGGCCGTCGTGTCAATCGTCATGGATTTCAGTGTTGCTGCGGCGCCGAGCCGGAACATCAGTACTCGGGTACCGAGATTTCGGTACCCGAGAACCTCTTTATCTCGCGCAGCTCAGGCTTCTAGGCTTGGCGTGTGCGGTTGACATGGCCGCTGACCGGCCGCTCCGACGAGACGCGACAGATCGAAGCCGCGCTGCTGGATTCCGCCTCGGCGGGCATCGTGGTCAGCGGTCCGGCGGGTGTCGGCAAGAGCCGCATCGTGCGGGACGCGCTCGCGGCGTTCACCGCTCGCGGATGGCAGGTGCGCTGGGTGGTCGGCACCTCGGCCGCGCGCAACCTGCCGCTGGGTGCGCTCACACCGTGGGCCCGAGCATCCGGCAACGACAGCCTGCAACTGATCCACGACGTGATCACGGCGCTGACCGCCTCGCCCGAGGGCGCCCCCGTGGCACTCGGGGTGGACGACGTCCAGCTGCTCGACGACCTGTCCACCGTCGTCGTCCATCAGACCATCCAGCGCGGACTGGCGCAGGTGGTGCTGACGGTCCGCGACGACGAACCCGTTCCCGCGGCCACCCAGGAGCTGTGGAAGTGCGGAGAGCTCGACCGGCTGGAGGTCGGCCCCCTCTCGGAGTCACAGACCGCCAGACTTCTCTCGGAAACCCTTGGCGGACAGCTGGATCCGGATGCCGTCAACCGGCTGTGGACGTTGACCCGCGGCAATCCCCTGTACCTGCGCAACATCGTCGAACAGGAGGTGTCCGACGGGCGGCTGGCGGTCCGCGGCGGTGTGTGGGCCTGGCACGGCAACCCCGTGATCCCGCGGCGCCTCGTGGAGCTCGTCGAGGCCCGCATCGGCGGGCTGTCCGACGCGGTCAGCACCGTCGTCGACGTCGTCGCCGTCGGCGAGCCGATCGCGATGCGGTCCCTGACCCGAATCACCGATCCGGCCGCAATCGAAGAGGCCGACCGCCGGGGGCTCGTCTCGTTCGAACCCGGCGGCGACACGGTCGAGGTCAGGCTCGCGCATCCGCTCTACGGCGAGGTGCGCCGGAGCCGGGCGCCGCAGACGACATTGCGGCGGCTACGAGGACTGGTAGGCACCGAGCTGGGTGGCTCCGACCACCACGACGACATCCACACCGTGGTGCGCCGCGGCGCTCTGAGTCTGGACTCCGATCTGCCGCCCGATGTCGATCTGCTGCTCACCGCCGCCCGCGGCGCGGCCTGGATGATGGACCTCGCACTGGCGGACCGGTTGGCGGAGGGAGCCATCCGCGCCGGCGGAGGACCCGAAGCGCGTATCGTCAGGGCTTTCGTGCTGTCACTGCAGGGGGCGGGCAGTGAAGCCGAAGAACTTCTCGCCGAGGTGGATTCGACCCGACTCACGGACAGGGACCGAGCCCGGCTGACGTTCTTGCGCGCGGTCAACCTGTTCTTCACGATGGCCCGGCCGCGGCGCGCCAAGGAGTTGATCGACGACGTCTCAGCCCTCGCGATCCCGCAACACCCGTCGCTCAACGCCTTCAGCTGCGTGTACTGGGCGGGCATGGGCAATCCGGCAGCCGCCCTGGAGTGCGCAGCGGCGTTCGAGCCGGCCCAGTTGCCCGACGACTTCCAGCGCAGATTGACCGCGTGGGCGTCCACGGTGGCGCACGGTGAGGGCGGACGCACCACCGAGGCCGTCGCCGCCGCCACGGCCGGATATTCGATCCCGGTGCGCGCGTTCATCATCATCGCGGACGCACACACCAACGCGCTGGCCCTGGCCGGTCGGATCGCCGACGCCGAAGCGGTCGCGGCGCTGATGCGCGACCAGGCGGTCAACTCCCGGGCTGCGCCGTTCGGTCAGGTAGCGGTCGCGGTCAGCGGTCAGGCCGCCCTGGCCGCCGGGGGCCTCGACCGGGCGTGCGCACTGCTCACCAAGGCCGTCGAGCGGGCGACGACGCGGAATCCGGCCACCGGTTTCAACTACCGCTATCGGATTCTGCTGACGACGGCGCTGGCGATGCGGGGACTGACCGAGCACGCCGCGGCCGCGCTGGAGCGCCTGGAGCACGCCGTCCATCCGAGCTGGCGGTATCTGGACTACGCCCGAGCGATTGCCGGCGGATGGGTGGCCTGCTGCCAAGGCGCCACCAGCGACGCAATCGAGACGGTCCGCGCCGCCGCCGAAACATCTCGCCGCCGACAGCAATTCGCCGCGGAGGTGCTGTGCCTGCAGACTGCGACCCAGTTCGGTGACAGCTCGACCGCCCCGCGCCTGGCCGAACTCCGCCGCATCGTCGAGGGCCCCCGCGTCGAGCTCGCCAGCCTGTTCGCCGCCGCCCTGGGGCGTGCCGACGCCCCGCAATTGGAAACTCTCTCAGGGAGTTTCGAAGAGATGGGCGACCTGGTCGCTGCCGTCGACGCGGCCGCCTATGCGGCCGTGTGCTTCCGTAAGCAGAGCCTGCGCGGATCCGCTCTGCGGTGTTCGGCACGCGCCGAGACCCTCGCCCGGACCGCTGGCGGAGCCTGCACACCCGCGCTTCGGCAGGCCGTCGAACGGCTGCCGCTGACCGATCGCGAACGCGAGATCGTCATGCTGCTCACCGAGCCGATGTCCAACCGTGACATCGCCGACCGGCTTCAGCTGTCGGTGCGCACCGTGGAGAGCCACATCTACAACGCCATGGCCAAGACCGGAACCACCAGCCGCGACGAGCTCGCCGGCCTGCTGGACCACGTCAAGCGTCAGCCGAGCTGACAGCTCGCCCCTCAGAAATCACGGGTAACGGGTGCGTCAAAGGTCAGTACGGCGCTACTGATGTCGAGTGCCACTGACGGGGACGACGATGACATAGACGCAACTGATCGAGGGGAGTACGACGATGACGATCACCATGCCTGCAAGAGTTGAAGCGCTGGTGCACTGGAGAAGTCATCATCCGAGGCGCGTCCGCACCGACTGGGATCTGCACGGCCACCCGCACCACCTGAACTTCGTCGAAAGTGCGTTGCTGTCGCGCGAGATGGACCGACTGTAGACGCACGCGTGCGCCGCCCCGCCGATGGTCGTGTAACCGGCCGAGGTGGAGGCGGCACTGCGGGGAGCGGTCGTCAGGCACGTACGGCTGGTGATGCGGGCCGGCGCAGCGCGCCGCCCACCGCGGCGCTGAGCACTCCGAGGATCACCAGCCCGCCGCCGGCGAGCAGGGTGTAGTTGAGCCACTGATGCAGGCTGTTCTCGGCGGCGGCCACCATCACCTCGGCCACGGTCCGGATGTTACCGGTCGTCCGGTTCAGCGCGGCGTCCACGTACCTACCGCCGACCTCGATGGCCGCCCACCCTGCGGCGCCGACGAGAAGGGCCGAGACACCAAGCGCGGTAAGTGCTTTGCCGCGTGACCGGGCGGCGGCAAGGGTCAGCAGCGCGAACACGCCGGTGAGCACCGCGGCGCCGACGCTGGCCCACGGCCCCCAGGTCGCCAACCACCTCAGCTTGCCGGGCTGCAACTGCGGGGTGTCCACGGTGATGGGCACCGTGAGAGTGGGCGGTATCTGCAGGTCCAGATTGCCGAGCGTGGCCGAGAACGACGGGTCGGACAGCATCGGCGCGACGTCGATGAGCCACTGGTCGGTGGAGTTGCCGCTGGGCACGGCCCCGGTGAACATCCACCGATGCGCGATGCGGTTGGCCTGCGCGAACTGTCCCGGGAAGCCCGAGTTGCGCGTATAGGACTCCGCCACCTGCCGAACCAGCTCAGGATTGAGCGGATAACCGTTGGCGGCGCCCAGAGCGACGATCTGGGTGGTCAGCTCGGCGGCCATCGCGTCCTGCAGCCGCCGGTCTCCGGCAGCCGCCGCGGCCAGCGACGCGTAGCCGTCCTCGGACACGACGTGGGTCTGCACCCACACCGCGGGCACCGCCGCGACCAGCGCGACCGTCGTGAGCAGCCACAGCAGCAGCGCGGCGAGAAAGCGCACGGACGCGTCCTCCTGTCTCCTGCTGCGGGTCGCCGCCGTGGCGGCTCCGGGACGCGCGGGCTCAGTCGGAAAGGGCGCGCCCCACGATGAGCGGATCGGGCCTGCCCACCACGTCATGGTCCTTGTTGTCGTAGTCGAATCTACTCAGCACGTGCCGCATCGCGTTGATCCGGGCACGCTTCTTGTCGTTGCTCTTGACCACCGTCCACGGCGCGGTCTCGGTGTCAGTCCAGGCGAACATGTCCTCCTTGGCCGCGGTGTAGGCATCCCACTTGTCCAGCGACGCCAGGTCGGTGGGCGACAGCCTCCACTGCTGCACCGGGTCGACCTGACGGATCGTGAAACGGGTGCGCTGCTCGGACGCCGTGACGGAGAACCACAGTTTGGTCAGGCTGATGCCGTCGTTGACCAGCATCTGCTCGAAGAGCGGCACCTGCCTGATGAATTCGGCATGCTGCTTCGATGTGCAGAACCCCATCACCCGCTCCACACCGGCCCGGTTGTACCAGGACCGGTCGAACAGGACCATCTCACCGGCCGACGGCAGGTGCTGCACATAGCGCTGGAAGTACCACTGCGTACGTTCCTTCTCGGTGGGCTTCTCCAGCGCCACCACCCGGGCGCCGCGGGGGTTGAGGTGCTCCATGAACCGCTTGATGGTGCCGCCCTTTCCCGCTGCGTCACGTCCTTCGAACACGATGACGTGCCGGTGCCCGTGGGATTGACTCCACTTCTGCAGCTTCAACAGCTCGATCTGCAGCAGGCGCTTCTGTTCCTCGTACTCCGGCCGGCTCATCCGCTCGTCATACGGATAGTTCTCGCGCCAGGTGTCGACGACCTGCCCGCTCGGCTGCAGCAGCAGGACGGGGTCGTCGTCATCGTCGTCGACGACGGTGTAGCCGGACAGGTCCAGAGTCACCGGCGCAAGCTACCCACCACGACGGACCGGGAGGTGACGCGCCGGTGAACAGCCGGGATGAGCTACTTCGCCACCCGCCGCGGACGGATCAACGCGAGTTTGGTCATCAGCGTGTTCATCCGCTTCAGCGCGCGCGGGGAGTTGTTGTAGTAGTTGCCGCCCGCGCCGACGCGCGTGCGCGGGCTGACCACCGTCTCGATCCGGCAGTACTTGCGCAGACCTTCGGGCCCGCCGAAGCGGGCACCGATCCCCGAGGTCTTCCAGCCGCCCATCGGGGCGGTGGTGCACATCAGGTTGGAGATCACGTCATTGACGTTCACCCCGCCGCAATCCAGTTGCACCGCAATCGCTTCAGCACGCTCGACGTCCTTGGAGAACACCGCCGCCGACAAACCGTAGGGGCTGTCGTTGGCCAGCCGGACCGCCTCTTCGACCGAGGACACCTTCATGATCGGCAGCGTCGGCCCGAACGTCTCCTCGGTCATGCAGGCCATCGAGTGGTCGACGTCGACCAGCACGGTGGGTTCGTAGAAGCTGCCGGGCCCGGTTCCGCGTTTGCCGCCCGTCAGCGCGCGGGCGCCCTTGGCCAGCGCGTCCTGAACATGGCGGGCGGTGATCTCGACCTGGCTGTCGTCGATCAGCGCGCCGAAGGCGTGCCCGTCCCCCGCACCCATCTTCAGGTTCTGCACGTCGCGGACCACGGCGGCGACGAACTGGTCGTAGACCTGCTCGAGCACATACACCCGCTCAACCGACACGCAGGTCTGCCCGGCGTTGAACATCGCACCCCACACCGCGGCGTGGGCGGCCAGGTCGACGTCGGCGTCTTCGAGCACGATCATCGGGTCTTTGCCGCCGAGCTCGAGGCTGACCGGGGTGAGCCGGCGCGCGGCCCGCTCCATGACCTTCGCACCGGTCGCGCTGGATCCGGTGAACTGGATGTAGTCGGAGTTGTCGATGACGGCCTCGGACACCTCGCGCGCGCCCTGGGCCAGCGCCAGCACGTCGGGGCCGCCGGAGTCCAGCCAGCCGCGCAGCAGCAGTTCGGCGGTCAGCGGGGTCCGCTCGGACGGTTTGAGCAGCACCGCGCAGCCCGCGGCGAGCGCGCCGATCGCATCCATCAACGCGTTGGCGACCGGGTAGTTCCACGGCGCGATGATGCCGACGACCGGGCGGGGCCGGTAGTGCACGGTGATCTTCTTGATCGACAGGAACGGCAGCGACGCCGGGCGGGACTCCGGCGCCAGCGCCTTGGCCATGGTCCGGACGTAGTACGACGTGATCATGATGATCAGCGGGACTTCCTGTGCCGCGTCCCCGGCCGACTTGCCGGTTTCGGCGATCAAGAGCCGCTCGATCTCGTCCCGGTGCTCGCCCAGCCACACCGCGTAGCGGGCCAGCACCTTCGCGCGTCCCTTGGCGCCGCGCGCCTCCCACTCTCGCTGAGCGGTGCGCAGGCCGGCCGCCACTCGGGTCACGTCGGCGGGATCAGTCCAGCGCACCTCTCCGGCGATCGCGCCGGTAGCAGGGTTCCTGATCGTTGCGGTGCCGGTGAAATCGGTGGAGGTGCCGGCGTCAGACGTCGCTGTCATTTCTCCATGCTAACGACCGGTGTGATCCAGCCCGCATTCGGGTTTGACGCCTGTCAAGTCTCGCGGCGGACACGGCCAGGCACGCCAGCGCGCTGCCCAGCAACAGAGCGCCGACCGCATCGGTGAAGTAGTGATAGGCGACGGCCTGCCCGATCACCGCGAGCGCCAGGAATGCCGCGGCGCCCACCACAGCCCACACCGTCACGCCCACAAGAAGAACCGTCATCGCCACCACCACGACCGTCACCGTCGTGTGCCCGCTCGGATAGCACAACCCGCCTTCCTTCACTCGCCCGAACAGGGTCTTGCCCAGTCGGGCGGCCAGCACGCCGGCAAGCGGCGTCACCGCGGCGATCACGGCGAGCCGCCGTCGCCGCTGGATGAGCGCCGCCACGATGACGACCGCCGACACCGCCATGAGCAGTCGGCCGTCGCTGGCCAGCAACAGGTATCTGAGTTCCGGGTGCCGACGGCCGAGTTCCTGAAACCAGTCGTCGACCGGTGTCGAACCCTTGCCGACCGCCAGGCCGAGCACGATCAGCCCGGCCAGACCGATCGCCGGCCACCACCTGATCAGCGGCCTCAGCGCACCAGACCCCGGATGTAGGCCGCCTGGCCGAGGTGCTGCGCGGCGTCGTCGATGATGCTGACCAACCGCGCGCTCGCCGTCACCGGTGGGGTCCACCGGCGGTCGACGATGCGGGCGAGTTCGTCGGCCGTCACCGACGCGACGTATTCCAGCGAAAGCTTGTGCACCGCATGGTAGTAGCCGGCGAGGAGTTTCGCCGGTGCGCGCACCTTGGCCACCTCGTCGGGGGTGTGCCCGTAGCCGTGCGCGTCGCGGGGCAGATCGAGGGCGAACTTGTCCACCCAGCCCTCACGGAACCACACCTGTTCCACGCCGGCAAGATCGCACAGCTGGGCGTCCTGGATTCGGGCGCTGTGCCAGATCAGCCACGCGATGGTGTTGGCGTCCGGCGCCGGCCGGTAATAGGCCAACTCGTCGGTCAGCCCGTCGGTGAGGTCGTCGACGTGCTCGATGAGGCGGGTGAACGAGTCGCGAAGCAGTTCCCTGGCGGCATCTATTTCGGCCATGCCCGCCAAGCTACGCCCCGTGGAAGACCGCCTCTAGGTTGTTGCCGTCGGGATCGCGGACGAACGCGCCGTAGTAGCCCGGGTGATACTCGGGCCACAGGCGTGGGGCGTGCAGCGACTCCGCCCCGGCTTCCAGCGCCGCGTCGTAGAACGCTTGCACGGCCCCGGTGTCGGCGGCCTCGAACGCGACGTGGACCTCGCGGTTCGGGCCCGCGGCGTCGCCGGCGGTCATGTCAGCGATCCAGAAGTCGGGCTTGCCGTTCCTGCCGTACCCGATCGCGACCTGATAGTCCATCTGCCGCGTGTAGCCGAGCACGCCGAGAACCTTGTCGTAGAACGCTTTCGACTTCTCCCAGTCCGCGCAGTTGATTCCGAGGTGATCGATCATGGGCTGACCGTACATTCGGGGTATGACATTTGATCTCGTGATCCGCGGGGGAACCATCGTCGACGGCCTCGGTGGCGCACCGTTCACAGGGGACGTCGCCGTCCGGGACGGCGTCATCTGTGACGTCGGCGCCGCGGCCGGCTCCGGGATCCGGGAGATCGACGCTACCGGCCTGCTGGTCACTCCCGGCTTCGTCGACCTGCACACCCACTACGACGGGCAGGCGATCTGGTCGGACCGGCTCACACCGTCGTCGGCCCACGGCGTCACCACCGCCGTGATGGGCAACTGCGGCGTCGGCTTCGCGCCGTGCCGGCCCGATGACCACGACGTGCTCGTCGACGTGATGGCCGGTGTCGAGGACATCCCCGGCGTGGTGATGGTCGACGGCCTGCCGTGGCACTGGGAGACGTTCCCCGAGTTTCTCGACGCGCTGGACGCGGGGCGCAGGGATATCGATGTGGCGGCGTTCCTGCCGCACTCGCCGCTGCGGGTGTACGTGATGGGCGGGCGTGGAGTCGACCGCGAACCCGCCACGGCCGATGACCTGATGCTGATGCGCAAGCTCGCCGCCGAGGCCGTGCGGGCCGGCGCGCTGGGCTTCGCGTCCTCGCGCTTCACCCTGCACAAAACCGAGAGCGGCAAGCCGATCCCGACATACGACGCCGACCACGCCGAGATCGAGGCGATCGCACGGGGCGTCGACGACGCCGGTGGAGGTCTGATCCAGTTCGTCCCCGACCTGGTGGCCGGCGACTACGAACCCGTCCTGCAGACGGTGTTCGACGTGGCCGCCGCGGTCGGCCTGCCGGTGACGTTCACGCTGGCGATCGGCAACGCCGGTGACCCGTTCTACCTCGACGCGCTGCGGATGGTGGAGAAGGCCAATCAGAACGGCGGCCGCATCAGCGCTCAGATCTTCCCGCGGCCCATCGGGCTGATGCTGGGACTGGAACTGTCCGGCAATCCGTTCGTGATGTACCCGTCGTACCGGGAGATCGCATCGCTTCCGCTGGCCGAGCGGGTGGCCGAGATGCGCAGACCCGAGGTGCGCGAACGCATCCTCACCGACACGCCGGCCTCCGACGGGCACCCGCTGATGTTCGCCGCGCAAGCCTGGAACTACATGTTCCCCCTCGGCGATCCCCCGAATTACGAACCTTCACAATCGGATTCGATCGGAGCCCGCGCACAGGCCCGTGGCGTCAGCCCGCAGGAGGAGGCCTACGACCGGTTGCTCGACGATGACGGTCACGCCATGCTGCTGGTCACGCTGGCCAACTTCCGCGACGGCTCGCTGGACACCGTCGCCGAGCTGATCCGGCGCGACGACGTGGTGCTCGGCCTCGGCGATGGCGGTGCGCACTACGGAATGATCTGCGACGCCAGCTTCCCGACCTACATGCTGACCCACTGGGTGCGCGACCGCGCCACGGGCCGGTTGTCGGTCCAGGACGCGGTGCGTGAACTCACCTCGGTGCCCGCGCGGGTGGCCGGGCTCGCCGACCGCGGCCGAATCGCTGTGGGCTACAAGGCCGATCTCAACGTCATCGACGCCGAGGCGCTACGGCTGCACAACCCGGTCGTGGTCAACGACCTGCCCGCGGGTGGCCGCCGCCTGGACCAGAGCGCGGACGGCTACGTGGCCACGATCGTCTCCGGGGAGGTGATCGCCGAGAACGGCGCCCCGACGGCGGCCCGGCCGGGCAGACTCGTCCGGGGCCGCCAGCCCGCGCCCGTGGCATCACACCACGATCGTGTTGAACCATCAATGGAATGACCGTGAAGCCGATCGAACCCCCAGGCGCTCTGAGTACCCTCATCCCATGAGCGTGAAGGTGGATCCCGACCGGCTCGCCGAGGTTCTCGGTGACTTCCCGTTCGCGTATCTCGTCACCGTCGGAGACGACTACCGGGCGCACACCGTCGCGGTCGCTCCCGTGGCGACCGACGGGATCCTGCGGATCGACTCCATCGGAAACAGCACTCGCCGTAACGCGTCCGCCCATCCGGCCGTCACGCTGGTGTGGCCGCCGCGCGAGCCCGGTGGTTACTCACTGATCGTCGACGGCCGGGCCGAAGCCGCCGGCGACGGCATGCGTATCCGTCCGGCCGGGGCGGTGCTGCACCGCCCCGCTACGCCGGGCGTCCCCACCGCCTCCGGCTGCGGGGACGACTGCGTGCCGCTGCGCGAGTGAGGACGACCTTTCCGGTCATTCCAGCGGTGGTCACGAACACACTGCACTACCCCACCACGGGATTTCATCCCGCGTTCGGATCAGCCCGCGCGAAAGTCTGGCGAAGTCCCGCCGAAGTTGGGCTGATAGATCCTCGTGACTGTCACGAATGCGCCCGCCCCCGATCAGCGGACGGTGACCCCGCAGGCCCGCACAGCCCTGTGGGCGAGCCTGGTCGGCACCACGATCGAGTGGTACGACTTCTTTCTCTACGCCACTGCAGCCAGCCTGGTGTTCAATCAGGCCTTCTTCCCCGACCAGACCACGTTCGTCGGCACCATGCTGTCCTTCGCGACGTTCGCGGTCGGATTCGTCGTGCGCCCGATCGGCGGCTTCGTGTTCGGGCACATCGGCGACCGCATCGGCCGCAAGAAGACTCTGGCGCTGACCATGCTGCTGATGGGCGGGGCGACCGCGTTGATGGGTGTGCTGCCCACCGCCGCGCAGATCGGTGTGCTGGCGCCGATCCTGCTGCTGCTGTTGCGTGTCGTTCAGGGCTTCGCGCTCGGCGGGGAGTGGGCCGGGGCGGTGCTGCTGGCCGTCGAGCACGGACCGCCCCGCAGGCGCGGCCTGTTCGGCAGTATCCCGCAGGTCGGGCTGGCGCTCGGGCTCGCCTTGGGCACAGGGGTTTTCGCGCTGTTGCAAGTGGCGCTGCCCAACGAGGCCTTCCTGACCTACGGGTGGCGGATCGCGTTCCTGTTCAGCATCGTGCTGGTGATCTTCGGCGTTGTGGTGCGGCTGAAGGCCAGTGAGACACCGTCTTTCGAGAAAGTACGGGAGAGCGACGACCGTGCCGCGGTCCCGGTGCGCGAGGTGTTCCGGCCGCCGATCCTGAAATCGACGGTGCTGGGCATGCTGTCTCGCTGGGGTGAGGGCGCGGCCTTCAACACCTGGGGTGTGTTCGCGATCGCCTACGCCACCGGCACTCTCGGGCTGGGGAAGGTGCCCGTGCTGCTCGTCGTCACCGTCGCGGCGCTTCTGATGGCGGCGCTGCTGCCGGTGTCCGGCCTGCTCACCGACCGCTACGGCGCCAAGCGGATCTACACCATCGGGATCGCCGCATACGCCGTGGCCGTCTTCCCCGTGTTCACGCTGTTCGGCACTGGGGACATCGTCTTCTACGCGCTTGCGATGGTGGTGGTGTTCGGTGTCGTCCACGCGCTGTTCTACGGCGCCCAGGGCACGCTGTACGCCTCGCTGTTCCCGGCCCGGATCCGCTACACCGGCCTGTCGACGGTCTACCAGCTCTCCGGTGTGTACGCGTCGGGCCTGACCCCGCTGATCCTGACCGCGCTGATCGGGGTCGCCGGCGGCAGCCCGTGGCTGGCCTGCGGCTACCTGGTCACCACTGCCGTCATCAGCGTGCTGGCCACCCTGGCGCTCAAACCCGCACCGCTGCATACGCTTTAGTCCGCCGAGCGTGGGCCCTATGCACGGAGACTGCCGGATATCTGCGCATAGGCCCCACGTTCGATCAGTTTGGCGCGAACGCGTTCGACGATGACCTCGGGCCGGCGCAGCATGTCACTACTGACCCGTATCACGGCCCATCCCGCAGCCTCCAGCAGTGCGAGTCTGTCGATATCCCAGGACCTCTGGCTGCGGTCGTTCCAGTGCTGGACACCGTCGTACTCGACGGCGACCTTCCACTCACGCCATCCCATGTCCACACGAATACGCAAGTCTTTGAACACGATCTGGGTCTTCGGGCGAGGCAGTCCACCGCGCACCAGGACAAGCCGCACCCTGGATTCCTGGGGCGATTCCGCACCGCCGTCGACGAGGTCCAGCAACCGGGGTATCCCCGCGACGCCGCGGGCACCCGGGTGCGCCGCAGCGACGGCTGCGATCTCAGCCGCAGAGACGCGTGTCGCGTTCATCAGCGCGTCGATGACCGGTATCGCCTGATCGGGTGGGCGGGTACGGCCGATATCGAAGGCGGTGCGTGCGGGTGTCGTCGCGTCGACGCCGGCAACGAGGCATGTCTCTTCAGCCGCCAAATGCCATGAGTGCGCGACAATGCCTGCGGCTGAGTGCCGGTCGGGGCGAACGATCTCTGCGGGTGCGGTCGCATCGATCCACTTGGTCCCGAAGACAGCGGCAGCCGACATCCCGCCGAGAACGGCGCCCGTCGCCAGCCACGCGCCTTCCGCTTTGATCCGGGCTGTGACTTCGACGTCCTTGGGAAGGTAGACATCACGGAAGATCGCGCGGTAATGGCGAGCCAGGCCACGGCGGGTGAGGCGGCCATTGCGCACAGCGGCACTGCCCAGAAAAGGTTCCATACCCCCGACCGTCGCCACGAGTGCCGACGAATGTGGGCCTCCTGCACGCTTTTCGATGCAATCCTGTGCATAGGACCCACACTGGGGATGACGAAAGGCCCGGCCCCGCGAACGGGACCGGGCCTCTTCGTACAGGGACTTAGAAGTCCATACCGCCCATGCCACCGGTCGGGTCGCCGGCGGGTGCGGCGGCCTTCTCCGGCTTGTCGGCGACGACGGCCTCGGTGGTGAGGAACAGCGCCGCGATGGACGCCGCGTTCTGCAGCGCCGAGCGGGTGACCTTCACCGGGTCGGCAACGCCGGCCTTGAGGAGGTCCTCGTACTCACCGGTCGCGGCGTTCAGGCCGTGACCCGCGGGCAGGTTCGACACCTTCTCGGCGACGACACCGGGCTCCAGACCACCGTTGAAGGCGATCTGCTTGAGCGGAGCCGACAGCGCGACACGCACGATGTTGGCACCGGTGGCCTCGTCGCCCTTGAGGCCGAGATCGTCCAGCGTAGGAGCCGACTGCAGCAGGGCCACGCCGCCACCGGCGACGATGCCCTCCTCGACGGCGGCCTTCGCGTTGCGGACGGCGTCCTCGATGCGGTGCTTGCGCTCCTTGAGCTCCACCTCGGTGGCAGCGCCGGCCTTGATCACCGCAACACCGCCGGCCAGCTTGGCCAGGCGCTCCTGCAGCTTCTCGCGGTCGTAGTCGGAGTCGCTGTTCTCGATCTCGGCACGGATCTGGGCCACCCGGCCGGCGATGGCCTCGGGGTCACCGGCGCCCTCGACGATGGTGGTCTCGTCCTTGGTCACGACGACCTTGCGGGCCCTGCCCAGCAGCGAGACGTCGGCGGTCTCGAGGGAGAGGCCGACCTCTTCGCTGATGACCTGGCCACCGGTGAGGATCGCCATGTCCTGCAGCATTGCCTTGCGACGGTCACCGAAGCCCGGGGCCTTGACGGCGACGGACTTGAAGGTGCCGCGGATCTTGTTGACCACCAGGGTCGACAGGGCCTCGCCCTCGACGTCCTCGGCGATGATCAGCAGCGGCTTGCCGGACTGGATGATCTTCTCCAGCAGCGGGAGCAGATCCTTGACGGTCGACACCTTGGAGGCGACCAGCAGGATGTAGGGATCCTCCAGGACGGCTTCCTGGCGCTCGGCGTCGGTCACGAAGTAACCCGAGATGTAGCCCTTGTCGAAGCGCATGCCCTCGGTGAGCTCGAGCTGCAGGCCGAAGGTATTGCTCTCCTCGACGGTGATGACACCCTCGTTGCCAACCTTGTCCATGGCCTCGGCGATGAGCTCGCCGATCTGGGTGTCGCCCGCGGAGATCGCAGCGGTGGCGGCGATCTGCTCCTTGGTCTCGACCTCCTTGGCCGACTTCAGCAGCGTCTGGGTGACGGCCTCCACAGCCTTCTCGATGCCACGCTTGAGGCCGAGCGGGTTGGCGCCGGCGGCCACGTTGCGCAGGCCCTCACGGACCAGTGCCTGGGCGAGCACGGTGGCGGTGGTGGTGCCGTCACCCGCGACGTCGTCGGTCTTCTTGGCGACTTCCTTGACCAGCTCAGCGCCGATCTTCTCGTACGGGTCCTCGAGCTCGATCTCCTTGGCGATGGACACACCATCGTTGGTGATCGTCGGGGCGCCCCACTTCTTCTCCAGGACGACGTTGCGGCCCTTGGGGCCGAGCGTCACCTTTACCGCGTCGGCGAGGCTGTTCAGGCCCCGCTCGAGGCCGCGACGGGCCTCTTCGTCATACGCAATTGTCTTGGCCATTGCGAAGTGTTTCCTCCGGATTGGGGATGCACGTCTTGTCGGTCGGAATCGATGCCCGCGACGGACGGCTGGGGCTGTGCTCGCAGATGCGGCCCCGACCTCACCGGCCCGACCTAGCACTCACCGGTCGCGAGTGCCAATTGCATTCTTAGCACTCGACCTGGGTGAGTGCAAGGTTCAGTCGGCTCCCGCCGGGGCCCGCAAGCCGTCTTCGATCACCCGCGCCACCCTGCCTGCGACATCGTCGCTGTAGAGCTGCGGCACCTTGCACACCACCAGCAGGGCCTTGATCTCAGCGACCCCCACGTCGGCCCGAACCGTACCCGCCCGCTGCGCGGCACCCAACAGGTCGCCGAGCAAGCCGAGGAACGCCTCCTCGGCCCCCGGCGCCGCGGTCTCCAGGTCGACGCCGTAGCCGACGAGCGCGTCGACCAGACCGTGGTCGGTGGCCCCGGTACGAATCATCTCGCGCAGAAACGAGAACAGGGCTTCACCGTCGCCGACGGTGGCAAGCAGGTCGCGCGCTCGCGCTTCGATCCGGTGCAGCCGGTCCTCGGCCACCGCGACGAACAGCGCCTCCTTCGTGGGGAAGTGCCGATACACCGTGCCGGCACCCACGCCGGCCCGGCGCGCGATCTCGTCGATCGGGACGGCCAGCCCTTCCGCGGCGAAGGTGTCGTAGGCGACCTCGAGGACCCGGGCGCGATTGCGCGCGGCATCGGCCCGCAACGGGCGCATCGACGTCACCGCGATTTCCCTTCAGGCGAACACGAAACGGGGCGTGCGTTCCGTATAGTCGGAGCAACCGGGGCGTTTGGCCCAGTTTACCGAGTGTATCGAGCCCCAGGAGACAGACATGACCCATTGGACCGCCGCCGACATCCCCGACCAGACCGGCCGCACCGCCGTCATCACCGGCGCGAACACCGGCCTGGGCTTCGAGACCGCCAAAGCGTTGGCCGCCCGGGCGGCGCCCGCGTGGTGCTCGCGGTGCGCGACACCGAGAAGGGCCGGCAGGCAGCGTCCCGCATGGACGGTGACGTCGAGGTCCAGGAGCTCGATCTGACGTCGCTTGCCTCCATCGGCGCTGCCGCGGAAGCCCTGAAGAACCGCTACCAGCGCATCGACCTGCTGATCAACAACGCCGGGGTGATGACCACCCCGAAGGGCACCACCGCCGACGGCTTCGAGCTGCAGTTCGGCACCAACCACCTCGGGCACTTCGCGCTGACCGGCCTGCTGCTGGAGAAGTTGCTCGATGTCCCGGGCGCACGCATCGTGACCGTCAGCAGCAACGGCCACAAGATGGGCGGCGCCATCCACTGGGACGACCTGCAGTGGGAGCGCAGCTACAACCGGATGGGCGCCTACACCCAGTCCAAGCTGGCCAACCTGCTGTTCACGTACGAACTGCAGCGCAGACTCGCCCCGCGTGGCAAGACGATCGCGGTCGCCGCGCACCCCGGGACGTCAACCACGGAGCTGGCGCGCAACCTTCCGAGGCCGGTCGAACGCGCCTTCCTTGCCGCCGCCCCCGTCCTGTTCGCCCAGACCGCCGACCGGGGCGCGCTGCCGACGCTGCGCGCCGCGACCGATCCGGGCGTGCTGGGCGGGCAGTACTACGGACCGGACGGCATCGGCCAGCAACGGGGCAACCCCGTCGTGGTCGCCTCCAGCGAGCAGTCCTACGACATGGCGTTGCAGCAGCGGCTGTGGTCGGTCTCCGAGGAATTGACCAAAGTGGTGTTCCCGGTCGGCTGAGGCGGCGAGCTCACACCGTGTCCCTGGTCGTGGGCGCCTTCCGGACACGCCGCGCCAGGACACGCCGCAGAAATGCGGTGGCGGAACCGCCTGCCCTAGACTGCATTCCGGTTTCGCCGTCAGAGACGGCACGTTCGTCGGGAGGAGTCGTGGGTGCGGGCTGATCCAGCACCCACGGCCGGCGCCGCCGGGACGCCCAGCACCCAGGCGTTGCGCGGCTGGCAGCGACGAGCCCTGGTCAAATACCTGACGGCCAAACCGCGCGATTTCCTCGCCGTCGCAACCCCCGGCGCCGGCAAGACCACCTTTGCGCTGCGCATCGTCGCCGAGCTGCTGGCCGAGGGCACGGTCGAGGCCGTCACAATCGTGGTGCCCACCGAGCACCTCAAGATCCAGTGGGCACAGGCCGCCGCCCGGCACGGCATCGCGCTGGACCCGAAGTTCTCCAACTCGAACTCACAGACGTCCTCGGAGTATCACGGCGTCGTCGTCACCTACGCCCAGGTGGCCAGCCACCCGACCCGGCACCGGGTGCGCACCGAGAACCGCAGGACGCTCGTGGTCTTCGACGAGATCCACCACGGTGGTGACGCGAAGAGCTGGGGCGACGCGATCCGGGAGGCGTTCGACGACGCGACGCGCCGGCTCGCGCTGACCGGCACCCCGTTCCGCAGCGACGACAGCGCGATCCCGTTCGTCACCTACGAAGAGGACGCCGCCGGGTTCAGGACTTCGGTGGCCGACCACACCTACGGCTACAGCGACGCGCTGGCCGACGGGGTGGTGCGGCCGGTGATGTTCATGGCCTACTCCGGCGAAGCCCGCTGGCGTGACAGCGCCGGCGAAGAACATGCGGCGCGCCTCGGTGAACCGCTGACGGCGGAGCAGACGGCGCGCGCCTGGAAGTCGGCTCTGGATCCGAAGGGCGAATGGATGCCCGCAGTGATCGCGGCCGCCGACAAGCGGCTGCAGGGCAAGCGTCAGCACGTGCCCGACGCCGGCGGCATGATCATCGCCACCGACCAAACGGCGGCCCGCGCATACGCCGACCTGCTCACCACGATCACCGGCGAAGTGCCGACCGTGGTGCTCTCCGACGACAAGGGCGCCTCAGACCGCATCTCGGAGTTCTCCGCGGGCACGTCGCGCTGGCTGGTCGCGGTGCGTATGGTGTCCGAGGGTGTCGACGTGCCTCGGCTGTCGGTCGGGGTGTACGCCACGAGCGCGTCGACGCCGCTGTTCTTCGCGCAGGCCATCGGACGGTTCGTGCGCTCCCGCCGGCCCGGCGAGACCGCCAGCATCTTCCTGCCGTCGGTGCCGAACCTGCTGCTGCTGGCCAGTGAGATGGAGGCGCAGCGCAACCACGTGCTGGGCAAGCCGCACCGCGAGACGCTGGAGGATCCGCTCGACGCCGAGTTGCGCGAGCAGAAGCGCGACGAGCCCGGCGAGGAAGAGAACAAGATCGAGTACCTCGGCGCCGACGCCGAACTCGACCAGGTGATCTTCGACGGGTCGTCGTTCGGCACGGCGACCCCGGCCGGCAGCGACGAGGAGGCCGACTACCTCGGCATCCCCGGCCTGCTCGACGCCGAGTCGATGCGGGATCTGTTGCGGCGCAGGCAGGAAGAACAGCTCACCAAACGCACCGAAGCCGGGGTGCCCGCCCCGAGGACCACGCACGGCCAGCTGCGCGAGCTGCGCACCGAGCTCAACACGCTGGTGTCGCTGGCTCATCACCGCACCGGCCGCCCGCATGGCTGGATCCACAACGAGCTGCGACGCCGCTGCGGCGGCCCGCCGGTGGCGGCCGCCACCCGCGAGCAACTGCAGGAGCGGATCGCCGCGGTCCGCGTGCTGCAACGCGAATTGACCGCATAGCGCGCCGTCAACGCGACGGGGCGCGAACCGCACTCTCCAGATCAGCCAACGGCCAGCTTGGCGAGGTTGGCCAGCGAGTTGTGCAGATGCTCTACGGGGAACGGCGGGAACTCGATGTGCTCGCGGAGGCCGGCGTCTACCGCCGACCAGTCGTAGGTCAGCGTGACCCTGGTCTGCCGCGGGCCGGCGGGCTCCAGGTCGTAGTTCCAGGTCCATCCGCCGTACTCGACGACCCCGTCCTCGCCGGCCTGTCCGGGCTCCCAGCCGATCGCTCGGTCGGGTTCGAAGGACAGCACCTTGTTGGCCATCTCGTAGTGGCCGTCGGGATGGTTTGGGTGATACATCGCCATCCGGAACATCTGTCCAGACCTGGTGATCACTTCGCCATCGAGGGACTCGCGCACCCAGCCGGTACCGTCGATCGCGGCGTGATTGGCGGGGTCAGCCAGCACCGCGAATACGGCGGAGGCAGGGGCATCGACGATCGTGTCAGTAATCAGTGTCTCGGTCATGCGGGTTAGACCGCCGCCGAGGGCAGGACTCATCGCAGCAGCGCGATGACCTCCGCGATGTCAGGCAGCGCCGACTCTCTCCCCGGTAGTTCGTCGAACACCGTCCAGTAGCCGATCCCGAACTCGCGCTGCCGCTGCACGAGTTGCTCGGCCATCTGCTCGTGAGTCCCGAGCAGCAGGAACGGCGAGTCCAGCAAGGTGTCCGGGTCGGTGTCCAACGTCTCCGCGAGCTCGGCGGCGGCGCGGCGCCGGTCGGTGGTGACGACCACCGCCTGGATCAGCGCGTTGAGTTCGATGTGTGCAAAACGCTGCCCCGCCGCATCCCGCACGACGGAGATCCGGTTGGCCAGGCCTGCACCGTCGAAGTGGCTGAGCCGCACTCTGGTGGCGTCCCGGTTGTGCGAGATTCCGGCGAACCCGACGATGTCGGCAACCCGACCGGCCAACCGCAGCACCCGGGTTCCGTTGCCGCCGACCAAGATCGGCACCGGCCGGGACGGCACGGCGACGATCTCCCCCGCCGCCGCGTGCACGTGGTAATGGTCGCCGTCGAAGTCGACGGCCTCCCCGGCGAGCAGCGCCTTGATGACGGCCACCGATTCGGCGAGCCGCGACACCCGGACGGCGCCGCCGTCGAAACGCAGTCCCGCCGCGTCGTATTCGGACTTCATGTGCCCGGCGCCGATACCGAGTTCGAACCGGCCGCCGGAGACGATCGCGACACCCGCACTCTCCCGCGCGGTCTCGACCGGATGGCGGAAGTCGTTGTTGAGCACCAGGGTTCCGACCCGCAGCCGGGACGTCACCGCCGCGGCGGCTGCCGCACCGCTGAACGGCGACACCGTCGGCGCCAGATGATCGGCGAAGGTCAGCACGTCTATTCCGGTTGCCTCGACCCGCTGGGCGAACTCCCGGGCGCAGACACCGTCGCGGGGCAGCGCGGTGGTCAGTCCGAACCGCATCTACAGCCCCAGCAACGCGGGCAGATCCGCCACCGAATCGATGACGTGGTTTGGCTGCATGGCGAATTCGTCTGCCGCCCAACGGTCCAGGGTGTCCTGGCGGAACTTACCGGTGCGCACCAGCACCCCCGTCATACCGACCACCTGACCGGCCAGCACGTCGTTGTTGAGGTCGTCGCCGACCATGTACATCTCCTCGGGGTCCACGCCCAGCCTGGCCGCCGCGGACAGGAAGCCCTCCGGCGCCGGTTTGCCGACGGCAGTCGCCTTGCGGCCCGAGGTCTCTTCCATCCCGATCAGGTACATGCCGGTGTCGACGCGCAGACCGTCGGTGGTGGTCCACGCGGTGCTGCGGTGCATCGCCACCACGGGCACGCCCTGGGCCATCCAGTCGTAGACCCAGGACAGCGTCAGGTGGCTGTATTCGGGGCCGGCACCGCCGAGCAGCACGACGTCCGGCGCCTCCGGGGCCCGGGGACCGGTGAACTCCGACGAGTAGACGATGTCGATGCCCGGCATGTCCTCGGCGATCTGGCCGCTGTTGACCAGAAAGCAGCGGGCGTCCGGATAGCGGTCCCGAACGTAGTCGGCGGTGAGCACCGCGGCCGTGATCACCTCGTCGGAGCGCACCGCCATCCCTGCCTCGGTCAGCAGATCGGCGATCTGCGCCCGCGTCCTGGTGGTGGTGTTCGTCAGATACGCGCACGCGATCTGGTTGTCCGCCAAGGTGCGCAGCGTCTCCGCGGCGCCCGGGATCGGCTTCCACGACGTGACCAGCACGCCGTCGATGTCGAAGAGAACCCCGCCGATCGCCATGTTGCGACAGTAAACCGCCGACGGGCGCACGCAACCTGAGACCCGGCTACCCGCGCGCCCACGACGTCGTACCGACCCACGGCGACGTCATCGCGGCGATGGACCAGGCGAGCTCGGCTGGAACGTCGACGACCTCGTAGCGCTTCACGCCCGCCGCGGTCGCGGCGATCAGGGTCGCCACCCCCGCCCTGCGCTGCAGCAGCGACTGCCGCACCGTCCATCCCACAATGCCGGCTGCGGCCACGCAGTCGCGGCGCCGCGCCAGACTGCCCGCCCTGGCCACCAGCCACCCGCCGCCGGCCCGGTGGCCCAGCGCCCGCGCCCGGTCGTGGGCCAGGCCGGCAGCGATCACCGCGAGCAGCACGGGCAGCGCCCAGGCCCACAGCGCGACATCGCCCGCCACCGCCGCCACGGCCAGCGCCAACGCGACACCGGCGGGCACAGCCATGGCCCGGGTCCAGCGCCGCCGGGTCGCCGCCGGACCATGTGTGCGCAGCGGTCCTGTCACCGCGCCGGGATCGTCGATCAGGTCCATCAGCACCGCTTCGGCGGTGCCGCGCGGGCACGGCGGAAGCAGCTGCGAGGCCTCCCCGGCGCCGGCAACCCCGGTCATCACCGCATCCAGGCGCGCGCCGCCGAACAGGCGCACCAGCAGCGGTTCTCGCAGGGTGCCGCCCCGCAGCCGGCGCATGTCGAAGGTGTGCTCGCGCAGCCGCACCAGACCGTGCGACAGGTGCAGCACCTCGGCGTCGCGCCGCAGAATCAGATTGCCGTACCTGAGCAGCGACTGCGTCACCGACAGCGCCACCGACGCGAACACCACACCCAGGACGACCGCGACCACCGCGCCGATCACGCCGAGGCGCTGCGCCACCCTTTCACCTTCCGCGACCAGTGCCGAATCGCGCACCGCCGCAAGTACTCCCGGCTGCGAGATCACTCCGAGTGCGGCGATGATCATCACCAGGCCGGCCGAGGTCAGCGGGCTGTACCGCAACCAGGACGGCTGCCACCGCGCCAGCAGCCGGGTCGGTTCGGCGCGCCCGGGTGGCTCCAGCGACTCCGCGAGCAGGGTCGCGCGCAGCCTGGCCACCTCGGAGGTCGGCACCGCGTCAAGCTCGAAATCGTTGTCCCCCTTGGCTTCCTGCCCGGTACTGACCCGAAGCACGGTCAGCCCCAACAGCCGGTGCAGCAGCCGGGCGTCGGTGGACACCGACCGGATCCGGTTGCGGGGCACCGACAGCACGTTCCGCTGCAGCACCCCGGTGCGCAGTTGCACATCCTCGGCACCGATCCGGTACGTCGTGGTGAACCAGCGGGCCAGGCCGTAGGCCACCACCATCCCGACCCCGGCCACCGCCCACAGCGGGTTCCCCGTCGCCGAGCCCAGCACCAGCGACCCGATCAGCACCGGGATCTGGCGGGCCACCTCGTGCACCGGATGCACGAGCAGCATGCGAGGGCTCAGCCGGGACCACGCGGTACCTGCATCGCTGTTGGCGTCCGGGGTGCTCACGTGGCGTCCTCGGCACCCAGGGCGGCGATGTCGGTCAGCCGGGCCACCACCTGATCGGCGACCTCGGCGTCCAGCGCGACGATGCGCACCGCTCCGGCCGACGACGCCGTCGTCACCGTCACGTTGGACAAACCGAACAGCCGGTCCAGCGGGCCGCGGTAGGTGTCCACGGTCTGTACCCGGGAGATCGGTGCGATGCGGCGCTCTTGCACCAGCCACCCCGACCGGGTGTAGACCGCGGTGGAGTCGAGATCCCAGCGGTGCACCCGGTACCGCCACAACGGCGCGACCGCCACCGACACCGTGGCGCCCAGCACGGTGCCGATCGCCAGCAGCACGTGCAGCCACGGCAACCGACCGTCGACGGCGAACCACACCGCCTGCGCGATCGCCGCCATCGTCCACGGGACGGCTGCCCCGATGGCCCAGACAAGCGGCGCTTTCCGGCTCGGCGGATGCGCCGGTTCGACCAGGTGCACGGCTCCGAGACTAGTTGCGCGCCCAGACCGTAAGTTAACCCCATGACTTCCAAATGGACCGCCGCCGATGTGCCCGACCAGTCCGGCCGGGTCGCCGTCGTCACCGGCGCCAACACCGGTATCGGTTACGAGACAGCCGCGGTGCTGGCGGGCAGGGGCGCGCGTGTCGTCATCGCGGTGCGCAACCTGGACAAGGGCCGCAAGGCCGCCGACGACATCGCACGACGGCATCCCGGAGCCGACGTCACGCTCCAGGAACTCGACCTGTCGTCGCTGGCCAGCGTCCGCGAAGCCGCCGACGCGCTGCGGCTGGCATTCCCCCGCATCGACCTGCTGATCAACAACGCCGGGGTGATGTACCCGCCCAAGCAGGTCACCGCCGACGGGTTCGAGCTGCAGTTCGGCACCAACCACCTCGGGCACTTCGCGCTCACCGGGCTGTTGCTGGACACGCTGCTGGACGTGCCGGGCTCCCGGGTGGTGACCGTGGCCTCCATCGCCCACAACATCCGGGCCGGCATCCGCTTCGACGACCTGCAGTGGGAGCACGGCTACAACAGGGTCGCGGCGTACGGCCAGTCGAAGCTGGCCAACCTGATGTTCAGCTACGAGCTGGCGCGTCGCCTGGCCGCCAAGGGCGCCCCGACGATTGCGGTCGCCGCGCACCCGGGAATCTCGAACACCGAGCTCATGCGCCACATCCCCGGCTCGGGCCTCCCCGGGTTCTCGAAGCTGGCCGGGCTGGTCACCAACAGCCCCGCCGTCGGAGCTCTGGCGACGCTGCGCGCGGCGACCGATCCGGGCGCGCGCGGGGGCCAGTACTACGGGCCGTCCGGCATCCGGGAACTGGTCGGCCACCCGGTGCTGGTGTCGTCGAACGCGATATCCCGCGACGAGGACGTGCAACGGCGGCTGTGGACGGTGTCCGAGGAACTGACCGGTGTGAGGTACGACCTCTGATGCGGTCGGTCGACGAACACCGGCGCGTGGTCGCGTCGCTGGTCACGGCGCGGCCTTCGGTGACGGTCCCGGTCGCCGACGCGCTGGGACTGGCGCTCGCCGACGACGTGGTGGCCCCGCTGTCACTGCCGGGCTTCGACAACTCCGCGATGGACGGGTACGCGGTGTTCTCCGAGGACATCGCGAGCGCCACCGAGGCCGCGCCGGTGCGGCTTCCGGTGGCCGAGGACATCCCCGCGGGCCGCACCGACGTCCCCACCCTGCGGCCCGGCACCGCGCACCGCATCATGACCGGCGCGCCGCTGCCCGCCGGGGCGACGGCCGTCATCCCCGTGGAAGCCACCGACGGCGCGACCGACACCGTGACGATCCGCGCCGCCACCCGGCCCGGGCAGCACATCCGACGTGCCGGTGAGGACGTCACCGCGGGCACCACGGTGCTGCGGGCCGGCCAGGTGGTCACCCCGGCCGCGCTGGGCCTGGCGGCCGCTCTCGGTATCGGCGAGCTGACGGTGATCCCGCGCCAGCGCGTGCTCGTGGTGTCCACCGGCACCGAGCTGGTCGCCGCAGGCCGGCCGCTGCAGCCCGGGCAGATCTACGAGTCCAACGGGGTGATGCTGGCCGCCGCCGTCCGGGAAGCCGGGGGCGAGGTCATCGCCTGCCCGATGACCGGCGACGACGTCGACGCGTTCCGTGACGTGCTGCGCCGGCATGCGGGCGAGGCTGATCTGATCGTCACCACCGGCGGTGTCAGCGCCGGCGCCTACGAGGTGGTCAAGGACGCGCTGACCGAGGGTGGCGTCGAGTTCACCAAGGTCGCCATGCAGCCGGGTATGCCGCAGGGCGCCGGCCGGCTCGACGGCCCGGCGCCCGGCGTCCCGATCGTCACGCTGCCGGGTAACCCGGTCAGCGCGCTGGTGTCCTTCGAGGTGTTCGTGCGCCCGGCGGTACGCGCCGCGATGGGCCTGCCCGACACCGAGCGGCCGCGCCGCACCGCGATGCTGACCGAGGACCTCGTCTCACCGCGCGGTAAACGGCAGTTCCGGCGCGGCGTATTCGACCCGGTCAGCGACACCGTCACCAGTTACGGCCCCCCGGCGTCGCATCATCTGCGCTGGCTGGCCTCGGCGAACTGCCTGCTCGAACTCGACGAGGACACCGCCGAGGTGGCGGCCGGGTCCCGCGTACAGGTCTGGGACCTGCGATAGCGGCGGGGGACCCTGCGACAGCGCCGGGGGACCGTAGAATCGCGGCCACGATGGCCAGACGCCCAGACCTCAAGACAGGACCAGCGCGCCTGGCGGCCCTGGTTCGCACCTCCGTTCCCCCGATGCACCCCGCGGGTGTGCCGTTCGTCGGCGCCAGCCTCGCGGTCGCTCTGGCCGGCGGCAAGAGCCGATGGCTGCGCCGCGCCGGGCTCGCCTCGGCCGTGGCCAACGCGGCGTTCTTCCGCCACCCGCCGCGGACCCCACCGACCCGTCCCGGGGTGGTCGTCGCCCCGGCCGATGGGCTCATCTGCCTGATCGAGGAGGCCGTGCCGCCCGCTGAACTGGGGCTGCCCGCAACGCCTCTTCCGAGGATCAGCATCTTCCTCTCGGTGCTCGACGCGCACGTCCAGCGTGCCCCGCTGGGCGGCGAGGTCGTCACCGTCACGCACCGCCCCGGGTTGTTTGGCTCCGCCGACCTGGCCGCGGCCAGCGAGGACAACGAACGCAACAGCGTGGTGATCCGCAGCCCGGACGGCGACGAGGTGATCGCCGTGCAGATCGCGGGACTGATCGCGCGCCGGATCGTGTGCGATGTCAAACCCGGTGACAAGGTCGGGCTCGGCGACACCTACGGCCTGATCCGCTTCGGTTCGCGGTTGGACACCTACCTGCCGGCCGGCTCGAAGATCCTGGTCAGCGTCGGGCAGCGGACCTTGGCCGGCGAGACCGTCCTGGCCGAGCTGCCCCGATGAGGCCGCGCATCAAGAAGTCCGTCGTCAGCGTGCGGATTCTGCCGAGCGCGATGACGGTCGCCGCGATCTGCCTCGGGCTCAGCGCGGTGAAGTTCGCCCTCGACGACCGGCCCACCGAGGCGATGGCCTTCCTCGCGATCGCGGCGATCCTCGATGCGCTCGACGGCCGCACCGCGCGCGCCCTGAACGCGACCTCGCGCATGGGCGAGGAGATCGACTCGCTCGCCGATGCGGTGAACTTCGGTGTGGCACCGGCGTTCATCGTCTACGCCACCCTGCTGTCGACGTCGCGAATCGGCTGGATCGTGGTGCTGCTGTACGCGGTGTGCATCGTGCTGCGGCTGGCCCGGTTCAACGCGATGCTCGACGTCGACCAGCCCGCCTACGAGAAGAAGTACTTCGTCGGGATGCCCGCTCCGGCCGGTGCGATCGGGGCGATCGGTCCGCTGGCGGCCAAGATGCAGTTCGGTGACGGTTGGTGGACCTCCGAACCGGCGGTCGTCATCTGGATGATCGGAATCTCGCTGCTGGTGGTCAGCACCGTGCCGATGCGCAAAATCCACACGTTCTCGGTGCCGCCCAACATGGTGGCGCCGCTGCTGGCGCTGCTGGCCATCGGGGTGGCCGCCTCGATCCTGTACGGCTACCTCGTGCTGCTGGTGATCATCGCGGTCTACTTCCTGCACATCCCGTTCGCGATCCGCACCCGCCGGTTCCTGGCGGAACACCCCGAGGTCTGGGACGACAAACCCCGCCAGCAGCGCGCGGCGCGTCGCGCGATCCGGCGGACCCAACCGCACCGGCGTTCGATGTTGCGCCTGGGCCTGCGCAGGCCGCCGAGAGGATGACGTGTCCGAACTTCACCGGTCCGCCGAGCACCGCCCGTCGCGCGCGCAGCTGACGCTGACCGCGCGGCTGAACACCTCGGCGCTGGACTCCCGCCGCGGGGTGATCCGGCTGCACCCGGAAGCCATTGCGGCCCTGGGCATCCGCGAGTGGGACGCGGTGTCGTTGACCGGCGCGCGCACCACCGCCGCGGTGGTGGGGGTCGCCCCGGCGGGCACACCGACGGGCACGGCACTGCTCGACGACGTGACGCTGTCCAACGCCGGGCTGCGCGAGGACACCCCGGTGCTCGTCGCCCCGGTCACGGTGCTCGGGGCCCGCTGCGTGACGCTGAGCGGCTCGGCCCTTGCCACCCGGTCGGTCTCCCCCGCCACACTGCGGCAGGCCCTGCTCGGCAAGGTGATGACCGTCGGTGACACCGTCTCGCTGCTGCCGCGCGATCTCGGGCCGGGCACGTCGACATCGCAGGCCAGCGCCGCCCTGGCGGCGTCGGTCGGGATCACCTGGACCTCGGAGCTGTTGACGGTGACCTCCGTCGACCCCGCCGGACCCGTCAGCGTGCAGCCGAATTCGTTGGTCGATTGGGGGGATTCGGCTGCTCCGGCACCGTCGGCCGGCACCGGCGAGCACGTGGTGACCGCGTCCGAGCAGTCCGGGACACCCGCGGTGAGCTACGACGACCTGAAGGGGTCGCACGCCCAGGCGGGTCGGCTCACCGAATGGCTCAAGCTCGCCCTCGACCAGCCCGAGCTACTCGAGAAACTCGGCGCCACAGCCAATCTCGGTGTGCTCGTGTCGGGGCCGGCCGGGGTGGGCAAGGCCACCCTGGTGCGGACGGTCTGTGCGGGCCGGCGGCTGATCGAACTCGACGGGCCGGGTGTCGGATCGCTGCGCGCCGAGGACCGATTGGCGAACGTGGCCTCCGCGGTCGCCGCGGTCCGCGACGGCGGCGGCGTGCTGCTGGTCACCGACGTCGACGCCCTGCTGCCGGTGCCCGCCGATCCGGTGGCCACGCTGATCCTCACCGAGTTGCGCTCCGCGGTGGCCACCCGGGGTGTCGCGTTCGTGGCCACCACGGCGGTGCCGGACAACGTCGACCCCCGGCTGCGCGCGCCGGATCTGTGCGACCGTGAGCTCGGGTTGACCCTGCCCGACGGTGCGGTGCGCGCCCAACTGCTCGAGGTGCTGCTGCGCGACGTTCCCGCCCAGGACCTGAACCTAGGCGAGATCGCCGAGCGCACACCGGGATTCGTGGTCGCCGATCTCGCCGCGCTGGTGCGCGAGGCCGCGCTGCGCGCGGCGGCGCGAGCCAGCGAGACCGGCGAGGCGCCGGCGTTGCAGCAGAGCGACCTGGTCGGGGCGCTCGGCGTGATCCGGCCGCTGTCGCGCTCGGCGACCGAGGAGGTGTCCGTCGGCTCGGTGACCCTCGACGACGTCGGCGACATGGCCGAGACCAAGCAGGCGCTGACCGAGGCGGTGCTGTGGCCGCTGCAGCATCCGGAGACATTCCAGCGGCTCGGGGTTCAGCCGCCGCGCGGGGTGCTGCTGTACGGCCCGCCGGGGTGCGGCAAGACGTTCGTGGTCAGAGCGTTGGCGAGTTCGGGCCGGCTCAGTGTGCACGCCGTCAAAGGTGCTGAGCTGATGGACAAATGGGTCGGTTCGTCGGAGAAGGCGGTGCGCGAGCTGTTCCAGCGGGCCCGCGATTCGGCGCCGTCGCTGGTGTTCCTCGACGAGATCGACGCGCTGGCTCCACGCCGCGGCCAGAGTTTCGATTCCGGTGTCACCGACCGCGTGGTGGCCGCGATGCTGACCGAACTCGACGGCATCGAACCGCTGCGCGACGTCGTGGTGCTCGGCGCGACCAACCGGCCCGATCTGATCGACCCGGCGCTGCTGCGCCCCGGCCGGCTGGAGAAGCTCGTGTTCGTCGAGCCCCCGGACGCCGAAGCCCGCACCCAGATCCTCAAGACCGCGGGCAAATCTGTCCCATTGGTCTCGGAAGGACCGGAGGCCGTCGATCTCGCGGCGCTGGCCGGTGAGCTCGACGGCTACAGCGCGGCGGACTGCGTCGCGCTGCTGCGCGAGGCCGCGCTGACCGCGATGCGCCGTTCGATCGACGCCGCCGACGTCACTGCCGCCGACGTAGCGGCCGCCCGCGAGGCTGTGCGCCCGTCGCTGGACCCGGTGCAGGTCGAGGCGCTCCGGGCCTTCGCCGACGCCCGCTGATTCTCGTAAAGCGCCAGTGCGGTGAGATCGCCGCATCGGACGTTTCGGCGACCTGGGCGCACTCTCGTTAGCGGAAACAAATCTTGACACTGACTAGTTAAGAGTGGCACTGTCAAGACTAGTCATTGTCAAGATTTGGGAGGGACCGTGAGCTCCACCGTCACAACCACCGTCCGGGCCGGCGACCGTGACCGCGACGCCACCGCGGCCTTGCTCGGGCAGGCGCTGGCCCAGGGATATCTGGACATGGCCGAGTACGAGACCCGCCTGCAGGCCGTGTACGACGCGCACACCAACCCCGACCTGCGCCGACTCACCGCGGACCTTCCCGTGGCCGAGCTACGGCGCAACGACCCGCAGCGTGCGGCCGCCCGCCGCGCCAGCGCACGGCGAGGCATGCACCTTCATCTGGCGGGGTACCTGGCCATGGTCGTCGTGGTGCTCACGGTGTGGCTGGTCGTCGGGCTGACCGCGGGGTCCTGGTACTTCTGGCCGATCTGGCCGATCCTGGGCGCGGGTATCGGCGTGCTCGGCCACGCACTGCCGGTCAGGAACGCGTTCGGGCCGTGCGGTCGCTAGGCCGGGTCGCCGTACTCGTCGAACCAGTAGGCAAGCTTGCCGCGACGGCTGACCGCGCGCAGCCGCCGCTCGGCGAGCTCCCGCGTCACCGACGTCGTCACGATCAGCAGTTCGTCACCGACCTGCAGGCGGGTCACCGGTTGCGGGACGAACGGCCGACCCGCCCGGATGATGAGCGTGATGACGCTCGGATCGGGCAGCCTCAGCTCGAGCACCGTCACGTTGTGCAGCCGCGACCCCGGCAACACCGTCATCGTCAACAGCTCGGCATCCAGCACGTCCAACGGTGCTGCGTCGATCTGAATCTCACGGGTGGTGTCGCGCGGGATCAGGTGCAGCCGCTCGGCGACCAGCCGCAGGCTCGGCCCCTGAATCACCGTGAAGAGCACCACGAGGATGAACACGATGTTGAGCAGGCGCCAGCTGTCGGGCACGCCCGCCACGATCGGGTAGGTGCACAGCACGATGGGCACGGCGCCGCGCAGACCTGCCCAGGACAGGAACACCTGTTCACGCCACGGAACCCGAAAACCGATGAGCGACACCACGACCGACAGCGGCCGAGCCAGCAGCAGCAGAACCAGCCCGGCCACGACGGCCGGCACCACCTCGTCGAGCAGTTCATCGGGCGACACCAGCAGACCGAGGATGACGAACACCCCGATCTGGGCCAACCAGCCGGCGCCCTCGGCGAACGAGCGCGTCGCCGACCGGTGCGGCAGACCCGAGTTCGCCAGCACCACGCCGGCCAGATAGGCGGCGAGGAACCCGCTGCCGTGCGCGGATCCCGCCGCGGCGAACGCGAGCATGCCCAGACCGAACGTGGCCAGCGGGTACAGCCCGGCCGCGGGTAAGGCGATGCGCCGCAACGTCATCGCACCGAGCACGCCGAAGCCGAGGCCGAGCACCGCCCCGATCGCCAGCTCGTAGGCCATCGTCCCGACGATTTCCACCGGGTCGAGGTCCAGCGGGACGACGCTGAACAACATCACCAGGATCACCGCCGGGGCGTCGTTGAAGCCCGACTCCGCCTCCAGCAGACCGCTCAGCCGCCGCGGCAGCGGCACCACCCGCAGCACCGAGAACACCGCGGCGGCATCGGTACTGGACACCACGGCTCCGAGCAGCAGTGCCAGCTGCCAGTCCATGCCGAGGATCCAGTGCACGGCCAGCGCGGTCACCGCGGTGCTCACCGCGACACCGACGGTGGCGAGCACGGCGGCCGGGGCCAGCACCTTGCGGATGTCCCCGAAGCGCGTCGTCAGACCGCCCTCGACCAGGATCACGGCCAGCGCCGCGGTGCCGAGATCTTGCGCGAGCTGGGCGTTGTCGAACTGCAGTCCCAGCCCGTCCTCACCGACGAGCACACCAACCCCGAGAAACAGCAATAGGCTGGGGAGGCCGATGCCGGTGGCCAGCCTCGTCGCGGCGACGCTCGCCAGGAGCACGAGCCCCCCGATGAACATCGCCACGTAGAGCTGGTGCAGTGTCACTGGAAAGAGTAAATCAGGACAGTCCTCACCCGGCCGGGCAAAAGGAGAGTCGATGCGGATCGCGATCGCCGGTGCGGGTGCCGTCGGCCGGTCCGTCGCGCAGGAGCTGGTCGAGTACGGCCACAAAGTCCTGCTCATCGAGAAGGAGCTCGGCCGCTACCAACCCGCGACGGTGCCCGGCGCCGACTGGCTGTGGGCCGACGCGTGTGAGGTCGCCTCGCTCGAAGAAGCCGAGATGCAGATCTGCGACGTCGCGATCGCGGCCACCGGCGATGACAAGGCCAACCTCGCGATGGCGCTGCTGGCCAAGTCCGAGTTCGGTATCGACCGCGTGGTCGCCCGGATCAACGACGCCCGCAACGAGTGGTTGTTCACCGAGGCGTGGGGGGTGGACGTGGCGGTCTCGACGCCGCTGGCGCTCGTCGCCGCGATCGAGGGCGCCATCGACGTCGGCCACCTGATACGGCTGATGGCACTCGGCAAGGACTCACGCGGCGATCTCGGGGCGCGCGCCGCCAACGTCGCCAAGATCACCCTGCCCGCCGACAGCCCGCTCGTGGCACAGCGCGTGCAGGACCTGCCGATGCCGGCCGACAGCGCGCTGGTGACGCTGACCCGCGGAAACCGTTTGATCGTCCCGGAACCGCAGGACGTACTGCATGCCGGCGACGAATTGCTGTTCGTGTCTGCGTCCGGCGTCGAGGAGCACATCAAAGCAATGGTGCGGGGTACCCGTAGACTGAAGTGACTCCAAAGTCAGTACGGCTGACACTTTTGTCCACCTGCCCGACGGTAAGCCCGCCCGACAGCGTGCCGCCCACGACGAGACGGAGCCATGCTCGCCATCCTCGCTGCCCATGCAGCCGCCGCCCTGCTGGCGCCCCTACTGGTGTATCGCTGGGGGCGAGCCGCGTTCTATCCCCTGGCGCTGGTGCCGCTGGCGTCATTGGTGTGGGTGGTGGCGAACTGGCCGGCGAAGGGCCAGTCGCACACGGTCGACGTGGCCTGGGTGCCGGGCCTGTCGATGGACATCACGTTGCGCTTCGACGCGCTGGCCGCCGTGATGAGCGTGCTGGTGCTGGGCATCGGCGCTCTCGTCCTCTTCTACTGCGCCGACTACTTCCGCCATCACGACGGTCGCGAGGAAAAACGCCTGCCCAGTTTCGCCGCCGAACTGGTGGCGTTCTCCGGCGCCATGTTCGGCCTGGTCACCAGCGACAACATGCTGGTGCTCTACGTGTTCTGGGAGATCACGACGGTCCTGTCGTTCCTGCTGGTGGGCCATTACGCCGAACGGGCGACGAGCCGGCGGGCCGCGATGCAGGCGCTGCTGGTGACCACGTTCGGCGGGCTGGCGATGTTGGTCGGCATCGTCGTCATCGGCAATATCGCAGGCACCTTCCTGCTGTCCGAGCTGATCGCGAATCCGCCGACGGGGCTGGCCGCCTCGGTGGCGGTGATACTCATCCTCATCGGCGCACTGTCGAAGTCGGCGATCGTGCCCATGCACTTCTGGCTTCCCGGCGCCATGGCCGCGCCGACCCCGGTCAGCGCATACCTGCATGCGGCCGCGATGGTGAAGGCCGGCGTCTACCTGATCGCGCGGATGACACCCGGGTTCGCCGACAGCCCCGAATGGCGCCCGACCGTCGTCACCCTCGGGCTGTTGACGATGCTCCTCGCCGGCTGGCGCGCGATCCGCGAGTACGACCTGAAGCTGATCCTTGCCTTCGGCACCGTCAGCCAGCTCGGCTTCATCACTGTGATGGTCGGTGTCGGCGGCAGCGAGATGATGCTCGCCGGCCTGGCAATGCTGTGCGCGCACGCGATGTTCAAAGCCTCGTTGTTCATGGTCGTCGGCATCATCGACCACGCCACCGGCACCCGCGACATCCGCAGGCTGGCCTGGCTGGGTGACCGCAGCAAGCCGCTGCTGATCATCGGCTGCGCGGCGGCCGCCAGCATGGCCGGGCTGCCGCCGTTCTTCGGGTTCGTCGCCAAGGAAGCGGACTTCGAGACGGTGCTGCACAGCCCGTACCTGGGCGCCGCGTCGCCGTTCGTGCTCGCCGGCATCGTGCTGGGCTCAGTGCTGACCACGGTTTACAGCCTGCGGTTCGTGTTCGGGGCCTTCGGCCGGAAAGGGCTGCCGCACCCGAGCACCCGGGTCGAGGAGATGCACCGCCCGGAGACGGGTTTCCTGATCCCGCCCGCGATCCTGGCCGCCGCGGGGCTGCTGTTCGGCCTGTGGCCGAAGCCGCTCGACAACGTGCTGCGCGACTACAGCGACACCGTGCCCGACCCACCGGGCTACAAGGGCGACTATCACCTGGCCCTGTGGCACGGGGTGAACCTTCCGCTACTGCTCTCGGTGTTGGTGCTGGCCACCGGCGTCGCGGTGTACTTCTCGCGGACCCGACTTCGTCGCGCACGCATGCCGTTTGTGCCGCTGGGCAACGCCGACCGCATCTACGACGCGGTGATCCGCGGCGCCGATGTGCTCTCGGTGCGCTTGACCGCGCTCACCCAGCGCGGGTCACTGCCGCAGACGCAGTCGTTCATCCTCATCACGCTGGTGCTCCTGCCGCTCGGTGTGCTGGTATCGGGCGCCCGCGACCGGCCCCACTTCCAGTTGTGGGACTCGCCGCCGGTGGTGGTGGTCGGGCTGCTGATGATCGCCGCCGCGCTGGCGGCCGTGGTGATGCGCAACCGTCTGGCGGCGGTCCTGCTGGTCGGTGTCACCGGTTACGGCTGCGGCGCGATCTTCGCGTTTCACGGCGCACCCGACCTGGCGTTGACGCAGTTCCTGGTCGAGACGTTGACGCTGGTCGCCTTCGTCCTCGTGCTGCGCACCCTGCCCGCCGAGACCAGTCGTGCGGAGAACACCCGCTTCCGGCTGCCGCGCGCCGCGCTCGCTGTCGCCGTCGGCGCGGCGGTGACGACGCTCGCGGCGTTTGCGATGGCCGCCCGCACCGGCCGGCCCATCGCCGAGCTGCTGCCCGAAGCGGCCTACGTGCGGGGCCACGGCTCGAATACCGTCAACGTGATCCTCGTCGACATCCGCGCCTGGGACACCATGGGTGAGGTTTCGGTGCTCCTCGTCGCCGCCACGGGTGTCGCGTCAATGGTGTTCCGCAGCAGGCGTTTCGGTGCCGCGCCACGCGTGTCCGACGCCGGTCAGCCCGACATCGGCCAGCTGCCCGCGGCGTTCAACACCAGTCCCGCCGCCGGGGACATCACCTGGCTGCGGGGCAGCGAACTGCGTGATCCACGGCACCGATCGCTGGTCCTGGAGGTCGCCACCCGGCTGATCTTCCCGGTCATGATGGTGCTGTCGGCGTACTTCTTCTTCGCCGGCCACAACGTGCCCGGCGGTGGATTCGCCGGCGGCCTGATGGCCGGGCTGGCGCTGGTGCTGCGTTATCTGGCCGGCGGGCGTTACGAACTCGGCGAGACGCTGCCGCTCGATGCGGGCAAGATCCTCGGCGCGGGTCTGACGCTGGCCGCCGGAACCGCTGCCGCCTCACTGCTTCTCGGTGCGCCCGTGCTGTCGTCGGCGGTCATCTCGTTCGACGTGCCGGTGCTGGGCACCGTCAAGTTCGTGACGGCACTGTTCTTCGACCTGGGCGTGTACCTGATCGTGGTCGGTCTGGTGCTCGACGTGCTGCGCAGCCTCGGGGCACGCATCGACGTCGAGATGAGCGAACAGCTGCGCCAGCGGACCGGCCGGACGGTGAGGCAGCCATGACCACATTTCTCGTACCGCTCATCCTGATCGGGGTGCTCACCAGCGCCGGGGTGTACCTGCTTCTCGAACGCAACCTCACCCGGATGTTGCTGGGTCTGTTGCTGATCAGCAATGCCATCAACCTGCTCATCCTCCACGCCGGCGGTCCGTCGGGTAACCCGCCTGTCCGCGGGCGCACCAGCGGCACGGAGACGGCAACCGCAGATCCGTTGGCGCAGGCCATGATTCTCACCGCGATCGTGATCACGATGGGCGTGGCCGCCTTCGTGCTGGCGCTGACCTACCGGTCGTACCGGATCAACACCATCGAGGAGGTCAGCAACGACCCCGAGGACATCAGGGTGTCCCAGCTCTCCGGCAAGGAGGACGACGAAATCGAGGAGCGCATGGTGCCGGACGTGTCCCGCGACACCGACCTGCCCGACGAGCTCGACGCTCTGCCCGGATACGAGGGGTCGCGATGATCGGCGCTCAGTTCGCGTCGGTACTCACACCGCTGCCCGTCCTCGTCCCGATGCTCGGCGCCGCGGCGACGCTGTTCGCCGGCCGCCGACCGCGACTGCAGCGCTCGATCGCGGTGTTCGGGCTGTCGGCGGTCGTGGTGGTGTCGGCGGTGCTGCTGTACCTGGCCGACCGCGACGGAACCATCGCCCTGCAGGTCGGCGGCTGGGGTCCGACCGAGGCCGGCATGGGTCCGTTGGGTGTGACGCTGGTGGTCGACAGGCTGTCGGCGCTGATGCTGGTCGTGTCGTCGATCGTGCTGCTCGCCGTGGTGTTCTACGCCATCGGGCAGGGCATCCGCGACGGCGACGAACGCCAGCCGGTGTCGATCTTCCTTCCGACCTACCTGGTGCTGTCGGCGGGCGTTTTCATGGCGTTCCTCGCCGGGGACCTGTTCAACCTGTTCGTCGGCTTCGAGGTGCTCCTCACCGCCAGCTTCGTGCTGTTGACCATCGGCGCCAGCAAGGAACGGGTGCGTGCCGGCATCTCGTACGTGATGGTGTCGATGGTGTCGTCGCTGGTGTTCCTCTTCGGCATCGCGCTGGTCTACGCGACCACCGGCACGCTGAATCTCGCCGAAATCGCGGTCCGCCTCGACGATGTGCCCGAGGGCACCCGGATGGCGCTGTTCGCAGTGCTGCTGGTCGCGTTCGGCATCAAGGCCGCTGTGTTTCCGCTGTCGGCGTGGTTGCCCGACTCCTACCCCACCGCTCCGGCGCCGGTCACCGCGGTGTTCGCCGGCCTGCTCACCAAGGTGGGTGTGTACGCGATCATCCGCGCGCACTCGCTGCTGTTCCCGGGCGGCGGGATGGACCGCATCCTGCTGGTGGCGGGTCTGCTGACGATGATCATCGGCATCTTCGGTGCGATCGCCCAGAGCGACATCAAGCGGCTGCTGTCCTTCACGCTGGTCAGTCACATCGGTTACATGGTGTTCGGCATCGCGCTGTCGACCCACCTGGGCATGGCGGGGGCCATCTACTACGTCGCGCACCACATCCTGGTGCAGACGACACTGTTCCTGGTCGTCGGCCTCATCGAACGCCAGGCCGGCGCGTCCACGCTGGAGCGGCTCGGCGGGCTGGCCGCGGCCAGTCCGCTGCTGGCGTTCGTCTTCGTCGTCCCCGCGCTCAACCTCGGCGGCATCCCGCCGTTCTCCGGATTCATCGGAAAGGTGGCGCTGCTGGAGGCCGGTGCCGAATCCGGATCTGTGCTGGCTTGGATCCTGGTGGCGGGCAGCGTCGTGACCAGCCTGCTGACGCTCTACGTGGTGGCCCGGGTGTGGACCAAGGCGTTCTGGCGGGCCCGCAAAGACGCACCCGAAGGGCACCTGTCGGGTCCGGCGCCGGCGGCTCTGCTGGACAACACCGAAGAAACCATGGACATCGAACTCGTCGACCGTGACGATGTGGGCCGGATGCCGGCCGGCATGCTCGCGCCCACCGGCGCCCTCATCGTGGTCGGCCTGTTGCTCACGATCCTGGCGGGACCGATCTTCGCCTACAGCGACCGCGCCGCCCATGAGGTGATGGACCGCGGCCAGTACATCGGGGCGGTCCTCGGGGGGACGCAATGAGAACAACGACCCTGCGCGTCTGGAGTGTGTGCTGGCTCGTGCTGGTGTGGGTCCTGTTGTGGGGCAACATCTCCGCGGCCAACCTTCTGTCGGGCCTGGCGGTGGCGCTCGTGATCACGCTGCTGCTGCCGTTGCCGCCGGTTCCCGTCGAGGGACGGTTCCACCCACTGTCGGTGTTGCGACTCGTCGCCACGGTGACGGGCTGGCTGGTCGTGTCGTCGTTCCAGGTGGCGGCGCTGGCCGTGAAACCCGGGCCGCCGCCGCTCACCGCGGTGCTGCGGGCGCACCTCCATGTCAAATCCGACCTGGTTCTGGCGCTGGCGGTCAACATCCTCAACCTGACGCCCGGGAACATCGTGCTCGAAATCGACCAGGCACGTCGCATGATCTACGTCCACGTTCTCGACGTCGGGTCCGACCGCACCGTCAACCGCTTCTACCACCAGATCGACAAACTGCAGAAGCTCCTGGTGGCGTCCTTCGAACGCGATGCGGACTGGAAACCCTCGGCGGATAAGGAGGTCGACCCCGCATGATGTACGTCTGGATCGTGGCAGGGGCGATGCTGTCACTCGCGGCGCTCGCCACCATGTTCCGCATGCTGCTCGGCCCGACCACGCTGGACCGGTTGGTCGCATTGGACACCCTGGTCGCCGTGACGATGTGCGCCATCGGTACCTGGGCAGCCTTCAGCCTCGACACGACCGTCACCTACAGCCTGACCGCGCTGGCGCTGATCACCTTCGTCGGTTCGGTGAGCGTCGCCAGGTTCCGTGTGCCGGACGTCGCCGACCCAGCCGACAAGGGGCACATCCGATGACCGTCTCCGACATCGTCGCCGCCGGGTTGATTCTCTCCGGTTCGGCTCTTGCCCTGACCGCCGCGATCGGCGTGGTCCGGTTCCCCGACACGCTGTCGCGGATGCACGCGGCCACCAAGCCGCAGGTGCTCGGTCTGCTGCTGGTGCTGGCGGGTGCCGCGATCCGGCTGCGCGGCAACATCGATGTCGGCATGCTGATCCTGACCGGCATGTTCACCGTGATCACCGCGCCGGTGATCGCGAACCGAGTGGGTCAGCTTGCCTACCGCGAGCAGAACATCCGCGACGACCTGCTGACCAGAGACGAAATGCATGATTTCGCCGCCGAACGGGAACACGGCGGCAATGACGGTTCTGGACGGTGACCCGGGCGCCATCGATGCCCGGCTGACGCCGTTGCGCGTGGCGAACGCACGTGCCGAAGAGGTGGAGTCACCCCGTCCGCTGTTCATCGATCCGTACGCCCGGCTGTTGGTCGAGGCGGCCGGATCCGGTGCACCGGAGCTGCCGTGGGTGACGAGTTACGTTGCGGCGCGGACGAAGTGGTTCGACGATTTCTTTCTGGCCGCAAGTTCGGCCGGGGTTTCGCAGGTCGTGATCGTCGGGTCCGCCCTCGACACCCGCGCGTGGCGGTTGCCGTGGCTCAGTGACACCGTCATCTACGAGGTGGAGCGGCCGGCACTGCTGGAGTTCAAGCAGCGCGTCGTGGCAGGGGCCGGCGCCTCCCCCGCGGCCCGGCATGTGCCGGTGCCGTCGGACCTTCGCGACGACTGGCCGCGGGCGCTGATCGCGGCCGGCTTCGACGCCGGCGAGCCGACGGTGTGGGCGGTGGAGGGTCTGCTCCCCGGTCTGTCAGTCGACGACCAGGAGCATCTGCTCGACAGGATCGATCTGTACAGCGCGCGGGGCAGCAGGATCGGGATCGAAGCACTCGCCGAAGGCCCCGACCACGCGTGCTGGTTGTGCGCGCGGATGTGGGAGATGAACGCGACGGCCACCGCCGATCTCATGGAGCGGTATCACCGCGCACTGCCGGCCGAGGCGGACGATCCGGCGACGCGGAGCGTGTTCCTCGACGGCCGAAAGCTCTGATTCGTCAATGGAACCGGTAAACGGTGACCTCTGCCGGGTGCTCACTCCGACAGCTGGAACATCACCATCGCCGTCACCGTGTCGACCGCCTCGGACAGTGCGGTGACGCGATCGGCCGCAGTCGGCGCGGCCAGCACCGAGTACCGGTCGGCCTGACCCATCGGAAGACGGGTCGCCAACGCGTACAACCACGTCGACGCCTCGCCGGACGCATCCGCGCCGGCCACGATGTCGCGGGCATTGACCTGCGCGCCCCGGGCCGTGGCAATCCGCTCGAACAGCGCCACCATCCGGTCCTCGATGTCGCGGATCGCGTCGACGTCCACCGGACGCCCCGGCTCATCGGGCCACACCTCGACCACCGCCCTCGGGTACGGGTCGTCGGGAAGCCATTCGAGCACCCGGATCCGCTCTCCCATCACGCATGTCAACCGGTACCGACCGGCCCCCAGATCAGCGTGTTCGGTGATGTGGGCCAACGCGCCCACATCGCTACGGCTGTCACCTCCGCCGACCTCCCGGCCCGCGGCGATCAGCACCGTGCCGAAAGCGGGATCGTCGGCGGCCAGGCACGCCTGTACCAGCGCCGAGTAGCGCGGTTCGAAAACCCGCAGCGGCAGCCCCTCCCCGGGCAGCATCGCCACCTCGAGCGGGAACATCGGCACCGTCGGCATCGGTTACAGCACCAGCTCACTCACCAGCGCGTCCACCACCGCGCGCAGGTCACCGTCATGCTCCTCGGCGACCCGACGCTGACGCTGGTACGACGCGCCGCGGTGGTAGATGTCGGGAACCCGAGACAACTCCTCGACACAGGACAGCCGTTTGGCCGCCGGTTGCAGACGTTCGACCAGGTCGTCGAGGTCCTCGGTCACCAGGCGTTCGTTGCTGTCGGCGTCCAGGATGATGATCGCGTCCAGCCCGTAACGCGCTGCGCGCCACTTGTTCTCCTGCACATGCCACGGCGGCATCACCGGCAGCGACTCCCCGGCGTCGAGCCGACGGTCCAGATCCACGATCAGGCAGTGGGTGAGCGCGACGAGGGCCGACAGCTCGTGCAGGTTGGAGACACCGTCGAAGACCCGGACCTCGATCGTCCCGAGATGCGGGGAAGGCCTTATGTCCCAGCGGATCTCATTCATATGATCGATGATGCCGGTCTTCTTCTGGTCGCTGACGAAGCGCTCGAACTCGCGCCATTCCTGGAAGTGGAACGGCAGGCCGGCGGTCGGCAGCTGCTGGAACATCATCGCCCGGTTGCTGGCGTAACCGGTGTCCTCGCCGTCCCAGTACGGCGACGAGGCCGACAGCGCCAGCAGGTGCGGGTACTGATGGAGCAGCGAGGTGATGATCGGCATCACCTTGTGCGCCGACGAGACGCCGACGTGCACGTGCACACCCCAGATCAGCATCTGCCGCCCCCACCACTGCGTCCGCTTGATCAGCTCCGCGTAGCGGGGGGCATCGGTGAGCTTCTGCACCGACCAGTCCGCGAACGGGTGTGTGCCGGCGCAGAACAACTCCATGCCCCGCTGCCGCACGACCGTGCGCACCGGCCGCAGCGTCGAGGCAAGGTCGTCCATCGCCTCGGCGGTGTTGTCACAGATGCCCGTGACCACCTCAACGGTGTTGCGCAGCAATTCCTTGTGCACGCGCGGGTTCTCACCGATCTCGGCGATCACCGACGCGGCTTCGTTGCTCAGATCGCGAGTCACCGCGTCGACGAGGGCGAACTCCCACTCGACGCCCAGGGTCGGCCGGACCGACCCGGCGAAGTCGATTCGACCGTCGGCCCTCTGGTCAGCGGCGGGTGATGACACCGCACGCCACCCGCGCTCCGGCGTCGCCGGTCGCCAGGGTGGTCTGATCCGGCGGCGGATCGCCGTTGATCTGCTGGTACCGCTCCGGCGGAATGTTGGCGAAATTGTCGGGCTTCTCGTGGATGATGATCGCCGTGCCCGCGCCGTCGAGCAGCTGCTCGGCGGTGAACGCGTCGGTGGTGGTCACCAGCTTCGCCGAGCCGTCCTCGCGCACCTGCAGCGACGACAGGTCGCCGCTGGCGGGGTGGCCGCTGTGGCCGGGCACCTGCAGGTGTCCGCCCGCGGAGTTGAAGTTGCCCGGTGCACCGCCGGTCGGGGCGACGGAGTTGGCCTCGCACTTGCCCACCGAGTGGATGTGCATGCCGTGGAAACCGGGCTCGAGTCCACCACCGGTCGCCTCGACCGTGACGGTCGCATAACCGTCCGAGAACGCGATGTCGGCGGTGGCCACGGTGGTGCCGTCGGCCAACTTCAGGTCGGCCTTCAACGTTTCCCCGGCGGCCGCCGAGCCGCCTCCGTGTCCGGCACCGTGCTCGTCCGGCCCCGCCGACGGCGAGGGCGAACCGGTCCATACCGGCGGCGTGGTGCCGGGTGAATCCGAGGGCACTTCGCCGGGAGGAGAGCACGCACTCAACGCAAGTGCGGGCACTGCGAACAAGGTGGCAGCAGCAACGGACCTGAGCATGAGCAAGAGCCTAGCCGGTGACCAGCACGACGACGCCCGGTGGCTGCTCTGTGAGCTCGGGCACCCGCGGAGCGACGGGCGCCTCCAGCACACGGCCCACCTCTTCGGCGGCCTCCTGCTCACCGGGCGTCTCGCCGAAGTACACCGTGGTCGCCGCGACGTCGGGCACGGTCAAGTTGCCGGTCTCGGTGACGTTCCACTCGGCGTCGCGCAACCTCGTGGCGGTCGCCTCCGCGGCCCCCGGGGTCTCGGAGATGTTGAAGACACGCACCTCGGGCCGGGCGGGCTCCTGCGGAGCCGCACTCGTGGCGGTGGTCGTCGACGTCACGGTCGCCGAGGACGCCGAGGACTCGTCGTCGTCGGAGCCACCCAGGGACTGGAGGCCGACGAGCAGGAATATGACACCGAGGAACAACAGCACCATCACCATGGCACGAATGGGCAGCCCGGAGGAATCTCGCTGGTTCATCGGCGCCTACTGTATCCCGGGCCCGCGTGTCCGGCGGTGACCCTAAGTGACCTCGAAACCGAGACGACGCGCCGCGCGCGCCTTCTGCCTGCTGGCGCGCAGCCTGCGCAGGCGCTTCACCAGCATGGGGTCCGCCGCAAGCGCTTCGGGCCGATCCACCAGCGCGTTCAGCACCTGGTAGTAGCGGGTCGCCGACATGGAGAACAGCTCCTTGATGGCGTCTTCCTTGGAGCCGGCGTACTTCCACCACTGCCGCTCGAAGGCGAGAATGTCATGCTCTCGACGGGTCAGTCCGTCGGTGGGCTCGGTGTCGTCCCCAGAACGCTCAGCCCGCGCGATGGCGCCGTCCATTTCGCTACTTGGACCCTTCCGGAAATCGAGAATGACATCAATGTGGTTTCGGCGAGTATTCAATCACGGTTGAGTCACGTGCACCGACAACATCGCCGCGAGTCGGCGGTGGAAACAACCGCGGACACCCCGCACCCTAAGCTTCCTCGCATGGCCGTTAGACCCATCCGCATCGTGGGAGATCCCGTCCTGCACACCGCGACCGAACCGGTGCCCGTCGGGGACGACGGTTCGCTGCCGGCCGATCTGGCCGATCTGATCACCGATCTGTACGACACGATGGACGCCGCGCACGGAGTGGGGCTGGCCGCCAACCAGATCGGGGTCAACAAGCGGGTCTTCGTCTACGACTGTGCCGACGCCCGCAAGAAGACCACCCGCCGGCGCGGCGTGGTGGTCAACCCGGTGCTGGAAACGTCCGAGGTGCCCGAGACCATGCCTGACCCGGATGACGACGACGAGGGCTGCCTGTCGGTGCCCGGCGAGTCGTTCCCCACGGGCCGCGCCGACTGGGCGCGGGTGACGGGACTGGACGCCGACGGTCAACCGATCACCATCGAGGGCACCGACTTGTTCGCCCGGATGCTGCAGCACGAGACCGGCCACCTCGACGGCTTCCTCTACCTCGACCGCCTGATCGGCCGCAACGCCCGCGCGGCCAAGAAGGCGGTGAAGTATCACGGCTGGGGCGTGCCCGGGCTGTCGTGGATGCCCGGCGAGGACCCCGACCCGTTCGGCCACTGAGCGATGACCGAGCTGCCTGAGGTCGGATCTCGGGTCAGCCTGCGTTACCGGCTCCCCACGGGTTCCGAACGGCCGATGTCCGACGTGGTCGGCCACATCATCGAATCCGGCGCAGACACCGGTGAGGTGGTGCGGATCCGCACCCGGCACGGCGACGTCGTCGAGGTTCTGCGTGAGGACGTGCTGGCAGTGCGGGTGGTGCCCGAGATGCCGGTGCGCACGGGGGAGATCCGCAACCTGGAGCACGCGGCGGCGCTGGGGTGGCCGGGCACCGAGCACCAGTGGCTGGACGGCTGGCTGCTTCGACACGGGCAAGGAGTCACCCGGCGCGCGAATTCGGCGGTGCCATTGAGGTTTTCGTCACACAGCGAGATCACACGGGTGATCGAGTGGTACTCGGAGCGAGGGCTGCCCGCGGTGGTTTCAGCTCCGGATCGGCTGCTGCGGTTACCCGCTGGTATCACCACTGATGCCGAGAATCTGGTCATGGCAACGGATGTCGCCGGCGGCCGAGCGACCGACGTGTCCGTCGCAGCGAGACCCGACGACACCTGGATGGCGCTGTACCAGCGGGACGTGCCGGTGGATGTTCTCACCGCGGTGGTCGACGGCGCAGTCGGCTTCGGCGAACTCTCCGGGGCCGCGGTGGGGCGGGTGGCGGTGACGGACGCGCCGGACGGTACCCGGTGGGCCGGGATCTCGGCGGTGCGCGTGTCGGAGGAGGCCCGGCGCCGAGGCCTGGCCAGGCGACTGTGCGAGGGGCTGCTGGACTGGGCGCACACTCGCGGCGCCACACGCGCCTACGTCCAGGTGGTGACCGACAATTCGGCCGCGCGCGCGCTCTACGAGTCGATGGGATTCCGCGTGCACCACCGTTCCCGGTACGTCCGCGCCGAGGGCCTACTGTAAGCCCATGCGACTGGCCACCTGGAACGTCAACTCAATTCGGGCCCGTGTCGATCGCGTCACCGATTGGCTGGAACGCGCCGATGTCGACGTGCTCGCAATGCAGGAGACGAAGTGCTCCGATGACCAGTTCCCGACCATGCCGTTCGCCGCGCTCGGCTACGAGATCGTGCACTGCGGTTTCAACCAGTGGAACGGAGTGGCGATCGCGTCGCGGGTCGGAATCGACGACGTCGAGGTCGGATTCGACGGCCAGCCCACCTGGAGCGACAAGCCCGAGGTGGAGGCCGCGGCCGAGGCCCGCGCGCTGGGCGCGACGTGCGGCGGGGTCAGGGTGTGGAGTCTCTACATCCCGAACGGTCGCACCGTCGGTTCACCGCACTATGCCTACAAGCTGGAATGGCTTGCGGCGTTACGCGACACCGCTTCGGCGTGGCTGACGCCAGAACCGTCGGCGCCGATCGCCCTCGTCGGCGACTGGAACATCGCTCCCCTCGACGATGACGTGTGGGACATTTCGCTGTTTCAGGACAGCACCCACGTCACCCCGCCCGAGCGGGCAGCGTTCAACGCGGTCGTCGATGCCGGGTTCACCGACGTCGTAAGGCCTTTCACGCCGGGACCTGGCACATTCACGTACTGGGATTACACACAGCTGCGGTTTCCGAAAAATCGCGGCATGCGCATCGATTTCATCCTGGGTTCCCCCGCACTGGCCGAGCGCGTCATCCACGCCGAGATCGCCCGAGACGAACGCAAGACCGGCAAGAACCGCGTGGGCACCCCCAGCGATCACGCCCCGGTCGTCGTGGATCTGACCGACTGATCGCACGAAGACGGGGCACCTCCGGTTGGAGATGCCCCGTTGCTCGTCGCTTACTCGACGATCTCGTCGCTCACTTCACGTCGACGTGGTACACGTAGCCCGTGACGCTCTGCTGGAAGGTCCGGTCGTAGCGGTAGTCGCGAACGGTCGAGCGGATCTCGCCGCCCTTGTTGATGCCGACGACGGTGGCTTCGCTCAGCGGAACGTCCGAAAGGCGATTGACCACGACGCGGTTGCCCTCAGCCTCCAGCTGGCTGATCGTCGCGTCGGCGTTGCCACCCGTCGGGGCAGCCATGGCGGGGGCGGCCAGTCCGAGGACGGCGGCGCTCAGGCCGGCTGTGATGGCGGAGGCCATGGTGAGTTTCTTCATTATTGTTGCGCTCTTCCCTTGGTCGGGTCGGAGCCGTCGGAACATGTCGCGCGGTCTCGACTTGTGATGTCTCGTTCGGATCCTCTGTGATCCGTCTCCTTGAACCAGCAGGTCAGGCGAATAATTCCCATGGCAGAAAGTTGCGGCCGGTTGGCATTACTACGCCGGTGAGACTTGTCGCAGCCGGCATCTAGCATCGAATGCATGTTCGAGTCGCGGTCGGAGGCGTCGGTGCTGGCTGAGCTGCTTGACCGGCGCATCGGCGCACAACCCGACCGCGACATGGAGGCAAGTCGATGATCACCGGTTTCGCCCTGGTCGCGCAACGGCCCCCACCCCCACAGCCCGACACCAACCCCGACCACAACGAACCCCCACCCGTCTAGGAGCAGCCGATGAAAATCCTTGTGGCTACCGGCCATACGCAGGGGACACACCCCGGTGACTATCACTTCTGCATCGAGCGGGAGCTGGTGTGGATACAGGAACCGTGCGACCGGGACCGCCGCGATCCCGACGGCCCGTGCGGATGTGGACGCGGGTTCGCCGGCGCGGCGTCGCACCGCGCGACCACGACTGCGATGGTCGTCGAGTCCGAGATGAGTCGCGACGACGTGGTCCTGGCATTCCAGACGAGTCTCGCCGACGGCGGCTGGCCCGTCTCCTGGGCCGATGACGTCGCCGACGACAACCTGGAGATCGCCGCACAATTGCCTGTCGGCGCGATCATCACACGCAGGCTCGAGAACTTCTTCTTACGCGGCGCACTGTTCTAGACGGCATGGGTGACGCTCGATCCTTGACACGCGGATGCGATCCAGCCGAAACACCCTCCTGCGATCGCGCCGCCGTCAAGATGAAACGGATCGAAGGACAACGCGATCGCCGCGACGGTGAACACCGCGAAACCGATGTTGTAGATACGCACCCGGCCGAACATGTCGCCGAGCCGCCCGAAGGGCACCACCAGCACCGCGGTCACCACGAGATAGCCCATCAACATCCAGAGCAGGTAGCTGATGTTGGCCGAGGCGAGGGGGTTGAGCCCGATTCCGCGGAAGATGGCCGGCAGCGAAATCAGCACGATCGACGCGTTGATCGTGGCCAGCAGCGTTCCCAGCGTGGTGTTCGACAGGACAATCCACTTGTAGTGGGGGTGCTCGGCATTCATCCGTCTGCGGCGTCCCTCTGTCTCCGCCGCCGCACCGGTCTGAATCGTCGTCGTCACCGCACCCAATTCGTCCACAAAACATACGTTAGCTATATAAATTTGGTCGGGGCAATTCGCACCGCGCCCGCGCGTGCTGTTCCCTGCGCCCGGTCGCTGCGCTAGCGTGGCACCGACACCACACGCGGGAGCGCGTACCGAGCGCGCTGAGAGGACGGGTAGGCCCGTCGACCGTACGAACCTGACCGGGTAATGCCGGCGTAGGGAGAACTCATATGTCTGACGTCGTCAATGTCACCACCGGGCCCATCCAGGGCAGCACCAAGGTGTACCGGAACGGGGTGCCGTTCCGCCGGGTGAACCTCACCAACGGGGAGCATCTCGACCTGTACGACACCTCCGGCCCGTACACCGACGGCAGTGCCGTCATCGACCTGGGCGCCGGTCTGCCCCGCCGCACCGTCGTGCGCGACCGCGGCACTCAGCTGCAGCGGGCCCGGGCCGGCGAGATCACCGCCGAGATGGCGTTCATCGCCGAACGCGAGGGCGTCTCGCCTGAACTCGTCCGAGACGAGGTGGCCCGCGGCCGCGCGGTGATCCCCGCCAACCACAACCACCCCGAGGCCGAGCCGATGATCATCGGCAAGGCGTTCGCGGTGAAAGTCAATGCGAACATCGGTAATTCGGCGGTGACCTCGTCGATCGCCGAGGAGGTCGACAAGATGGTGTGGGCCACCCGCTGGGGCGCCGACACCGTCATGGACCTGTCCACCGGCCGCGACATCCACCAGACCCGCGATCAGATCCTGCGTAACTCGCCGGTGCCCGTCGGCACCGTCCCGATGTACCAGGCCCTGGAAAAGGTCGGCGGCGATCCGGTGAAGATGACCTGGGAGGTCTACCGCGACACCGTCATCGAACAGTGTGAGCAGGGCGTGGACTACATGACCGTGCACGCCGGCGTGCTGCTGCGCCACATCCCACTGACCGTCGACCGCGTCACAGGCATCGTCTCGCGCGGCGGCTCGATCATGGCCGCGTGGTGTCTGGCCCACCACCGGGAGTCGTTCCTCTACACCAACTTCGAGGAACTGTGCGACATCCTCGCCCGCTACGACGTGACGTTCTCGCTGGGTGACGGCCTGCGTCCCGGATCGATCGCCGACGCCAACGATGCCGCCCAGTTCGCCGAGCTGCGCACCCTGGGTGAACTCACCACGATCGCGAAAGCCCATGGCGTGCAGGTGATGATCGAAGGTCCCGGCCACGTCCCGATGCACAAGATCGTGGAGAACGTGCGCCTGGAGGAGGAACTCTGCGAGGAGGCGCCGTTCTACACGCTCGGCCCGCTGGCCACCGACATCGCCCCGGCCTACGATCACATCACCTCCGCGATCGGCGCAGCCATCATTGCGCAGGCCGGTACCGCGATGCTGTGTTACGTGACGCCGAAGGAACACCTCGGGCTGCCCAATCGCAAGGACGTCAAGGACGGCGTCATCGCCTACAAGATCGCCGCCCACGCCGCCGATCTCGCCAAGGGCCACCCGGGGGCTCAGGCCAGGGATGACGCCCTGTCCAAGGCGCGCTTCGAGTTCCGCTGGGAGGACCAGTTCAACCTGTCACTGGACCCCGACACCGCCCGCGAGTTCCATGACCAGACCCTGCCGGCCGAACCGGCCAAGACCGCGCACTTCTGTTCGATGTGCGGACCCAAGTTCTGCTCGATGCGGATCAGCCACGAGGTGCAGGAAGCCATGAAGCAGAAGTCCCGAGAGTTCGCCGACCAGGGCAACAAGGTCTATCTACCGGTGGTGACGTCATGACTTTCCTGCCGCTCACCGCAGCGGGCCAGGCCCCGCGACGGGTGATGACCATCGCCGGATCGGACTCTGGCGGCGGGGCGGGCATCCAGGCCGACATGCGGACCTTCGCACTGCTCGGTCTGCACGGCCTGGTCGCCGTCACCGCCGTCACCGTCCAGAACTCAGTGGGTGTCAAAGGTTTTCACGAGATCCCGCTCGACGTCGTGGCCGGCCAGATCGAGGCGGTGGCCTCCGACATCGGGCTGGAGGCTGCCAAGACCGGGATGCTGGCGTCGCCGGAGATCATCGAGACCGTCTCCGACACCTGGGTCGAACAGGGGCTGCACGGCACGGTCCCCCTGGTCGTCGACCCGGTGTGCGCCTCCATGCACGGCGACCCGCTGCTACACCCGAGCGCATTGAACGCGCTGCGTGACAAGCTTTTTCCGCTCGCAACCCTGGTGACCCCGAACCTCGACGAAGTGCGCCTGCTCGTCGACATCGACGTGGTCGACCGGGAGTCCCAGCGCGCCGCCGCCCGCGCACTGCACGCGCTCGGACCGCAGTGGGCCCTGGTGAAGGGCGGGCACCTGCGCTCGTCGTCCCACAGCCCCGACCTGCTATTCGACGGCACCGACTTTTACGAGTTCGACTCCACTCGCATCGACACGGTGCACGACCACGGCGCCGGAGACACCCTGGCCGCGGCCACCGCGTGTGCCCTCGCGCACGGCTACACCGTCCCCGACGCGGTCGCGTTCGGGAAACGCTGGGTCACCGAATGCCTGCGCGCGGCCTATCCGCTGGGCCGGGGGCACGGACCGGTGTCAGCTCTGTTCCGGCTCGGGACATGACGGCGGGCCGCGATCTCGACGACATCGCGGGCATCGCGCACGAACCCGACGGCGCCCCCGCAGGCGTCGTCGCGCTGACGCACGGCGCCGGCGGCAGCCGGGAATCGCCGATGCTGGCGGCGCTCTGCGACCAGTGGGCACGCCGCGGCTGGCTCGCCGTGCGCTACAACCTGCCGTACCGCCGCCGCCGTCCCAAGGGCCCGCCGTCCGGTTCCGCGGCCGCTGACATGGCCGGCATCGTCGAGGCGGTCGCCGCCGTGCGCTGTCTGGCCGACGGCCCGGTGATCGCCGGCGGCCACTCCTACGGCGGCCGGCTCACGTCGATGGCGGTGGCCGACGGCCTGGAAATCGACGTGCTGACCTTGTTCTCCTATCCGCTGCACCCGCCCGGCAAGCCGGAACGCGCGCGCACCGAGCACCTGCCGCGGATCACCGTGCCCACGGTGTTCACCCACGGCACCGCTGACCCGTTCGGCACCCTCGACGAGCTCCGGCCCGCGGCCGCGCTCATCGCCGCCCGCACCGAGATCGTCGAGGTCACCGGCGCGCGCCACGACCTGAACTCCAAGAAACTCGACGTTGCGGCCCTTGCCGTCGATGCCGCCCTGCGGATGCTGGCCTGAGTTATCGTCGCAGCGTGACCGTGCCACCACCCGGCGGCTATCCACCGCCGCCTCCGCTGCCTTACCAGGGCGGGCCGGTTCAGCCTTTTGCGACACCCGCCCCGCGGACCAACTGGTGGGCGGTCGTCTCGCTGGTCTTCGGCGTCATCGGCGGGGTCCTGATCAGCCTGGTCTGCGGCTTGGTCGGCCTGAAGAAGGCCAAGCAGTACCGCAGCGGCCGCGGCATGGCGATCGCGGGACTCGTGCTCTCGGCGCTGTGGTCGGTCGGGATCGTCGTGCTCGCGATCGTCGCGGCCGTCTCCGATGACACCGTCGCGGCGACGAAGGTGAAGCTGGGCGACTGCCTGGCCGAGATCCCCGGCGGGGACCGGGTGCTCGACGTCACGACGGTCAGTTGTGACCAGCCCCACGCCGGTGAGGTGTTCGCCGTGCTGACCATGCCGGACGGCGTGTTCCCCGGTCAGGCCGCGGTCGAGGGCTATCACCAGAAATGCGCTCCTGAGCTGCGCAGCTACTCGCCGCAGTCCGTATCCGACGATTCGGTGCAGCTCTACGTGCTCTTCCCCACGGCCGAGACCTGGGCCGACGGCGACCGCGCCGTGACCTGCATCGCGACGGTCAACCCGCCGCGGGCGGGATCGCTGCGCGGCTGAATCGGCACGAACCTCGGGTACCGTTGCGCCATGGCTTCGGAGCACTTCGAGGCGGTCATCGTGGGAGCCGGCTTCGCCGGTATCGGTGCTGCCATCCAGTTCAGGCGGATGGGCATCGAGAACATCGTGATCCTGGACCGAGAGGATGACCTCGGCGGCACGTGGTACGTCAACCACTACCCGGGTCTCGCGGTCGACGTCCCGACGACCACCTATTCCTACTTCTTCGAGCCGAACCCGAACTGGTCGCGGCTGTTCTCCACCGGCGCGGAGATCAAGCAGTACGCCGACGACGTCGCCGACAAGTACGACGTACGCCGCCACATGCGCTTCGGGGTCACGGTCGAGGGTGCGCGCTGGGACGAGGACGCCAAGCTGTGGCGGGTCAACCTCGCCGACGGCTCCACACTCGCCACGCGGTACCTGGTCACCGCCACCGGATTCCTGTCCCAGCCCCGCATGCCCGACATCCCGGGCATCACCGAGTTCGACGGCCGGATCATCCACACCACCGCCTGGGACGACTCCTACGACCCGACCGGCGACAGGATCGCCGTCATCGGCACCGGTGCCACCGCGGTGCAGTTGATTCCCGAACTCGCGGACAAGGCCGCCGACCTGACGGTCTACCAGCGCACCCCGATCTGGGTCGCACCCAAGGTCGACTTCCGGTTCTCCGAACGCGCCAAGCGGCTGTTCGCCCGAATGCCGTGGACGCAGCGCATCATTCGCGCGATCACCGACACCGTCTACGAGACGATGATCAACGTCGGTGTGGTGCACTACCGCGTCCCGTTGTTCCGCCGCCTGAACATCTCCGCGATGGACCTGTGCAAGATCAACCAGTTCATCCAGATCCGGGACAAGGACCTGCGCCGCCGGATGACACCGGACTACGACATCGGATGTAAGCGGCCGACCTTCTCCAATAAGTACTTCCGCACGTTCACCCGCCCGCACGTGCACCTGCAGAGCGATGGTATCGAGCAGGTCACCGCCGACGGGATCGTCAACGCCGACGGCTCCAAGACCGTCATCGACACCCTGGTGCTGGCCACCGGATTCGATCTGTGGGAGGCGAACTTCCCGGCCATCGAGGTGATCGGCCGGGACGGCCGCAACCTCGGGAAGTGGTGGCGGGAGAACCGGTTCCAGGCCTACCAGGGCGTGTCGATGCCCTACTTCCCGAACTACCTCAGCCTGGCCAGTCCGTACGCGTTCCTGGGTCTCAACTTCTTCAACACCATGGAGTACCAGATGCGGTTGATGGACCGGCTTTTCGGTGAGCTCAAGCGCCGCCACGCCACCACCTTCGAGGTCACCGAGCAGGCCAACACCGCGTACCTGGACAAGATGACCGAACTGCTCGGTGACTCGTTGTGGACGCTGGGCAATTGTGCGGCATCGCGCTCGTACTATTTCAACCCGCACGGCGAACCGAGTCTGCTTCGGCCGATGTCGACGCAGGACGCCATCACAGAAGCTTCGACCTTCCCGCTCAGCGACTACCAGATCGTCTAGTGTCTCGCGTCTGAATTTGGTTTACGGGTATGGGGCAGGATGTCGTCTGCGGATTTGGTCCACACGAATGGGTGGCAGCGCTGATTCCAGCCTTGGATGAACGCGGCGATGGCGGCCATCAGTTCTTTGACGCTGTTGAACGAGCCACGGCGGATGGCTTGGCGGGTGATGATCGAGAAGAACACCTCGACCATGTTCAGCCAGGATCCTGAGGTCGGCGTGAAATGCAGTGTCACGCGGGGGTTCTTGTCCAGCCAGGCGTTGATGTCGGCATGCTTGTGGGTGTGGTAGTTGTCGCACACCACGTGCAGTTTCCGTCGGGGGTAAGCGCGGGCGACCGCTTTGAGGAAGTCGAGGAACTCCGCTTTGCCGTGCCGCTCATAGCAGCGGTCGGTCACCTTGCCGGTGGCGATCTCGAGTGCGGCAAACAAGGTGGCGGTGCCGTTGCGCTGGTAGTCATGGGTCGCTTTTTCGGGCAACCCGGGACGCAGCGGCAGGATCGGCTGGGTCCGGTTGAGGGCTTGAATCTGGGACTTTTCATCTACGCACAACACGATCGCGTTGGTCGGCGGGTTCAAGTAGAGGCCGATTACGTCGCGGACCTTGGCCTCCAGCTCCGGGTCGGTGGAGAACTTGAAGGTCTCCCGGCGCCAGGGTTTGACCCCGTAACGGCGCCAGGCCCGGGCGACCGTGGCGTCCCCCACGCCGAGGTGTTTACCGAGCAGTCGACTCGACCAGTGGGTGACCGCCAGAACCTCCGGCGGCGGCTCCAGGGTGGCTGCCAGGATCGCCGCGTCGTCGACAGTCTTGGGTCGACCGCTGCGAGGCTCGTCGGCAAGTCCATCAATCCCGTACGCGGCGAATCGATCCCGCCATTTGATCACCGTCGGTCGCGAGACTCCCACCTGCCGGGCTGCGCCAGAGGTGCCGGCACCATCAGCCACCGCCAGCACGATCCGGGCCCGCTCGACATGACCGGCAGATGCCGTCGTCGACCGCGTCCACGACTCCAACGTCACGCGATCCTCAGAACTGATCACCAGCGCAGATGACGGCATACACCATCATCCCACACTGTAAACTAATTAATGACGCATGACACTAGTATCCGGTTGTGCCCAAAGAAAACTCACGCGTCGCCACTATCGCCGGACTGCTCCTCGCCGGTGCCGGGGTCTCGCACTTCGTCGCCCCCGCTCTCTACGAGGGTCTGACCAAGCCCGCGTTCCCGACCGACACCCGGCAGCACGTGTACATCGACGGCGGCATCGAGACCGCCGTCGGTCTCGGCCTCGCCTACCCGAAGACGCGCAAGCTGGCCCTGTTCGGGCTGGTGGGCTATCTGCTCTACTTGGCCGGCAACGTCGCCCGTAACCGGTAGCGGCCCAGCAGCGTCACGTCCACCAGGCCCTGCACGGTCTGCCTGGCGTCCTCGGAATCCGTGTAGCGGACCAGGCGTCCCAGGTCGACCACCAGGGCCATGGCGGCGTGCACGGCGAAGCGCGCCTCGGCGGCGCTCCACTCCGGCCGCACCGCGACGACGAGCTCGACCCAGGACTCCACGGTGGCACGCTGCAGGTCCCGCACGATGCGTTGGTCGGCGGCGGACATGTTCAGGCGCTCGCTGTAGTAGACGCACTCCAACTCGGGTTGATCGAAGGTCCGCTCGACATAGCCGTCGATGACCGCGGTGAGCGCCTCCTCGGGGTCTGACACCGTCGCGACGACCGACGTCAGTTCGGCCGACACTCGATCGGCGGCGCGCCGGAAGATCGCGGCGAGGATGTCACTTTTGCCCGAGAAGTACTTGTAGATGCCGGAAGTCGGTATCCCGACAGCCGAGGCGATCTCCTCCATCGTGGTGTCTCGGTACCCGTTGCGGTTGAACAGGCGCATCGACTCCGTCAGCAGCGCTTCGTATTTCGACGCCTCAACCGCCGGCCGCACCGGCGCCGGCCCGACGCGGACGCGCGGCGGGTCACCCGTCGGCTCGGCGGCCAGCACCTCGCGGCAGATCTGCGCGAACAGCCGGTGCACCTGCGCGGCAGGCAGTTTCGCGCGATGGTCGACGATGCTGCCGACGATCGAGAGCACCGCCGTCGACCGGATCGACAGCTGCCCGTCGCTCAGCTCCGGCCGCAACACCGCCAGCGGCCGGTGGATCCGTCCATGCACGGTCTGCATCTGTTCGAGCAGGGTCGCCTGGTCCTCACCGCGCAGATACCGGTTCTCCCAGCGGTACAGGCCTCCCGAGCTGCGGTTGGCCAGCGCGGTGTCGGTCAGCGCGGACACCAACCGGTCGAGCACCTCCTGCGGGTCGTCCCCGTCGATGTCCGCGGTGGCGTCCACCAACTGCTGACCGAGGTTGAGTACGGCGTCGCGGAACAACTCGTACTTGCCGGCGTAGTGCCGGTACAGGGCGGCGGCGGAGATGCCGACGCGGGAGGCGATCATCTCCATGCTCACGCCGTGGTAGCCCAGCGCGCTGAATGCTTCGGCCGACGCGCGCGCGATCTGCGCTTTACGGTCCTTGGGCCGACGTCGGATGCCGTTTTCCCCGGCGGTGCTCGCCACCGTCCCACGATATCGTGGGCCCGTGAACTCGCCCGATGAGTCGGCATTGCGGCGGCGTCTCGGATTATTCGACACCGTCACTCTCGGGCTCGGGTCGATGATCGGGGCAGGCATCTTCGTCGCGCTGGCGCCGGCCGCGGCCGCCGCGGGCGACGGGCTGCTCGCCGCGCTCGCTGTCGCCGCCGTGGTCGCCGTCTGCAACGCGATGTCGTCGGCCCGGTTGGCGGCGCGCTACCCGCAGTCGGGGGGCACCTACGTCTACGGCCGGGAACGGCTGGGGCCCTTCTGGGGTCACGCCGCGGGCTGGAGCTTCATCGTCGGCAAGACCGCGTCGTGCGCGGCGATGGCACTGACGGTCGGGGCGTACGTGTGGCCGGCCCACGCCCACGCGGTGGCGGCCGCATCGGTGATCGCGCTGACCGCGCTGAGCTACGCCGGGGTGCAGCGGTCCGCCGCGCTCACCCGCATCATCGTGGCGCTGGTACTGGCGGTGCTGACCGTGGTGGTTGTCGTACTGTTCGGCGCCGGCCACGGGTTTGAGCTGGTGCCCGGTCCCGGCGTCAGCGCCTACGGCGTGCTGCAAGCGGCGGGGCTGCTGTTCTTCGCGTTCGCCGGCTACGCCCGCATCGCCACCCTCGGCGAGGAGGTGCGCGACCCGGCGCGGACGATCCCGCGGGCGGTCGCGCTCGCACTGGCACTCACACTGGCGGTGTACGCGTTGGTGGCGGTCGCCGTGGTCGGTGCACTCGGCGTCGCGGGACTGGCGTCGGCCACCGCGCCCTTGTCGGATGCGGTGCGCGCGGCCGGTTTTCCGGCGCTGGCCCCGGTGGTCGGTGTCGCCGCGGCGGTCGCGGCGACAGGTGCACTGCTGGCGCTGTTGCTCGGGGTGTCGCGCACCGTGCTGGCGATGGCGCGCGACGGGCACCTGCCGATGCGCCTGGCCGCCGTGCATCCGCGGCACGGCACGCCGTACCGTGCCGAGGTCGCCGTCGGGCTGGTCGTCGCGGTGGTCGCCGCGCTGGTCGACGTGCGGGCCGCGATCGGGTTCTCGTCGTTCGGAGTGCTGCTCTACTACGCGATCGCCAACGCGTCGGCATGGACCCTGGGCCACCGCCTGGTGCCTGCCGTCGGCCTGGCCGGCTGTCTGGCCCTGGCATTCACGCTCCCGCCGGCGTCCGTGCTGGCCGGCGCGGTGGTGGTCCTGATCGGCGTGCTCGCCTACTGGACTGGCGGCGCGCACCGTCATGGTGTGTAGTCGCACCGTGGCTTTCCCAATGAAGACGTGGCAGCAGGTGGATTCGCGCTCGGATCCGGATTTCGTCGTCGCACCGGGCGAGCGGCTGAGCTGGCCACGCACGGTCGGCCTCGGCGCCCAGCATGTCGTCGCGATGTTCGGTGCGACGTTCCTGGTGCCGGTGCTCACCGGGTTCCCACCCGCCACGACCCTGTTGTTCTCCGGGGTCGGCACCATCCTGTTCCTGCTGATCACCGGCAACCGGCTGCCCAGCTATCTGGGGTCGAGCTTCTCGGTGATCGCTCCGGTGACGGCGGCGGTGGCGTCGGAGGGCACCGGCAGCGCGCTGGGCGGGATCGTCGCGGTGGGCCTTTTGCTCGTGTTGGTCGGCGGTGTCGTGCACGTGGTGGGTACCCGCTGGCTCGACATCGCGCTGCCTCCCATCGTGACCGGTGCGATCGTCGCGCTGATCGGGTTCAACCTGGCGCCTGCGGCGAAGACCAACTTCGAGCGGGGTCCGCTGCTCGGGTTGGTGACATTGGTGCTGCTCGTCGCCGCGCTGGCATTCTTCCGCGGGATGATCGGCAGGCTCGCGATCTTCGTCGCGGTGGCCGCCGGATACGTGCTGGCGCTGCTGCTCGGCGAGGTGGACACCTCAGGCATCGCGGCCGCGCCCTGGATCGGTCTGCCCGAGTTTCAGACGCCGACGTTCACGCTGTCGGTGCTGCCGATGTTCCTGCCCGCGGTCATCGCGCTGATCGCCGAGAACATCGGGCACGTGAAATCGGTGAGCCAGATGACCAAGACGGACCTCGACCCGTTGATGGGGCGCGCCCTGGCCGCCGACGGTGTCGCGACGACGCTGGCCGGGTTCGGCGGCGGGTCGGCGACGACGACCTACGCGGAGAACATCGGGGTGATGGCGGCGACGCGGGTGTACTCGACGGCCGCGTACTGGGTGGCCGCGCTGGTGGCGGTCGCGTTGTCGCTGTGCCCGAAGGTCGGTGCGGTCATCGTCGCGGTCCCGGCCGGGGTGCTCGGTGGAGCGACGGTGGTGCTCTACGGCCTGGTCGGCATCCTGGGCGTGCGCATCTGGCTGACCAACCAGGTCGACTTCTCCAAGCCGATCAACCAGATGACGGCCGCCATCCCGCTGATCATCGGCATCGCCGACTTCACCTGGAGCGCAGGATCATTGACGTTCACCGGGATCGCGCTGGGTTCGATCGCCGCGTTGCTCATCTACCACGGCATGCGGCTGCTGGGATTCCGGCAGCGCGAGGCTACGGCGTCCGCCGGTCCCGTTGCTCACGGGTAGGCACGCCGTTGACACCCTCGATCGACTGCGCGTAGGTGCCGACGGCGAATGCGACCGACGACGCCATCACCGCGAGAGCCTCGCGGTCGATGTTGTCGATGGTGTCGCCGCGGGTGTGGTAGTTGGGGTCGAAGGGCGCTCCGGCCTTGCCACCCCAGAGTCGGGCCTGCACATCGGTTTTGCGCTGCGACGAGCCGGTGGTGAGGCCGCCGACCGGGATGCCCGCGGCCAGGAACGGCTCGTAGTCGGTGATCCGCTGCAGCGGGATGTCCGCCGGGCGCACCCCCGCCGTATTCAGCCTGGCGGCCAGGGTGCGTTCGATACCCGCCGAACCCATTGGCGCCGGGACGATCTCACCGGTCTGTGCGGACTGGTCGCCGTCATCGGTGAAATATCCGGGATTCGGCGAGCCGAGCATGTCGAAGTTCAGGTACATCGCGATGTCGTCAAGCTGCTCATCACCCAGTGACGCCAGGTACTTCTTGGTGCCGTCCATCGACACTTCCTCGGCGCCCCAGAACGCGAAACGCACCGCGTTGGCGGTGTCCGGCGCGCCGCCGAGTTGCAGCGCCGTCTCCAGGACGGCGGCCACGCCGGTGCCGTTGTCGTTGATCCCAGGACCGGAACGGACGCTGTCGAGGTGGGCACCGACCATGACGACGTTGCGGGTGTCGCCGGTTGTGGTCTGGGCGACGACATTCCGGGATTTCGTCATCACCGGCTCGTTGTCCAGAACCAGGGTGACCGGCGATTCGGTGCGGCGCAGCGCGGCGTCCGCGGCCGGGTCGATGACCCCGACCGGGATGGTCAGCTCGGTGTAGTACGCCGTGGTGAACAGCGTCGGCGGTGAGCCGGTCGGCCTCGTCGGGGTGGCCTGGCTGACCACGAGCATGCCGACCGCGCCTTCCTGCAGCGCAACCCGGTGTTTGTCGACGACCGAGCATCCGGTGTCGTCGACGACGGCGATGGCCTTGGCGACCGACACGTCACCGTAGTCGGCGGCCGCGCACCCGGCCGGTCTGCGCGGCCGCAACGTGGGCGCCTTCAGCCCGCCGGGCACGGTGGTGATCAGCAGCGAGGCCTGGTCCACTCGGAAGTCGCGGCCGGCCACCGTCAGGGCGGGACTCCCGCCCTTCGAGCCGGACAGCCGCTCGAACTCCGGGGTCTGCACGTCGAAGCCGTTGTCGCGCAGGAGTTGGGCGACGTAGTCGACACTGGCCTGATAGCCGGGTGTGCCGTCGGCCCGGTTGCCGTCGTGTGCGTCGGCGATGTTCTGAAACTCGACCAGGTGCCGGTAGACCCCGTCGATCGTGACCTTGTCGGCGAGTTCGGGTCCCAGCTGCGGCGCGGGCGGCGGGCTGCCCGGCGCGCACGCCGCGACCAGCGCGCCCACCACGACCACGGCCGCCCACCGGCCGGTCATGGTGTGGTCAGCTTGTGCCGGACGCGGTCCTCGCGCACCGGAATCCCGTTGCGCCCGCGCTGGTCCTGGGCATACAGCCCGACCGCGAAGGCCACGCCGCCGCCGTGGATTTGCAACGCGGTCCTGTCGATGTTTCCGATCGTGTCGGTGGCCTTGTGGTAGTTCGGGTCGAACGGCTGGTCGGCCTCACCGCCCCACAGCTCGGCCTGTTCGGCGGACTTCTTGTCTTCGGCCCCCGAGAACAGGCCTCCCACAGGCACTCCCGCTCTGGTGAAGCCGTCGTAATCGGATCGGCCGTCGAAGGAGGTGTCCTGTCCCGGTTTACCGGCCCGGTCCAGGTAGGCGGTCAGCGTGCGCTCGATGCCGGCCGACCCCTCGGGCACCCGGGGCACGCCCTCACCCGGTCCGGGCCTGGTGGACTGGTTGCCGTCCAGGGTGAAGTAACCCGGGTTCGGGGAACCGATCATGTCGAAGTTGAGGTACAGCGCGATGTCCTTGAGCGCCTCGTCGTCCAGCGACGCCACATAGTCGGTGGAGCCCAGCAGACCTTGCTCCTCGGCGCCCCAGAACCCGAACCGCACCGCGTTGGCCACATCCGGCGAAGTGCCCAGCTGCAGCGCGGTTTCCAGTACCGCGGCCACCCCGGAACCGTTGTCGTTGATCCCGGGCCCCTCCTCGACGCTGTCGAGGTGGGCACCGACCATCACGACGTCGGCGGTCGAGCCGGTCGTGGTCTGGGCGATCACGTTGCGGGTCCGCTCCTGGCGAACCCCGGCGTTCAGGTTGATCACCGTGGTCGCCCCCTGCTGCGCGCGCAGCTGCTCACCGACCTCCTTGCTGACTGAGATGACCGGGATCTTGACGTCGGTGGTTTCGCCGAGGGTGCCGGCACCCATGTCGGGACCGCCCTCGTTGTTGGCGACGATCAGCGCCACCGCACCGCGCTCGGCGGCCACGGCCTGTTTCCCGCCGAACGGGCAGGCGCCGCGGTCGACGAGCACGACCGCGCCCCGGACCGGCAGCCCGTCGTAGTCCTCGGCGGTGCAGCCCGGGGTGTCCTCGGCACGCGCCGCGACCAGCGGACCGGAGACCCCTTCGGGCCCGGTGCCGATCGTGAACTGCAGCGGCCGCGCCTCGGCCTTGCTGCCCGCCACCGTCAGCGACGGCTCCTCGGCCCACGGTATCCGCACCTCGAACTCCGGCGTTTCAACCTGGAAGCCTTTGTCCCGCAGAGCTTTCGCGATGAAGTCGACGCTCGCGTCGTATCCGGGTCTGCCCAGGGCGCGATTGCCGCCGTGTTCGTCGGCGATCTCCTGCAGCCGGTCAAGGTGCGCCATCAGCGCGTCGGCGGTGATCTTGCGCGACAGCGCGTCGGCGAACTCGGTGGCCGCGCCGGTGTCCCGGACCGGCTGGGGCGCCGGGGCGGCGTCGCGTCCGCAGCCCGCGAGGGCCAGCACGGGGACGGCCGCCATGGCCACGAGTCTCGTCCGGATCACGACCCCCACGTTAGCGCGGACCGGTGCGGTCACCGAGAAAGCCCAGAACCGCCGACGCGGTGTCCTCGGGTCGCTCGATCTGGACGAAGTGCCCGGCCCCGGGGATCATGACGACCCTGCTGCCCGGGGGCAGCGCCGCGCCGATCGGTTCGACGTACTCGGCCCGCATCGCGCCGTCCTGCTCGCCATGGACGTGCAGGACCGGCACCCGCGGCATCGCAAAGCAGTGGTGGTGCAACTCGGCATACTTCTGCCCCGGCCGCGACGGCCGCACCAGCGCGCGGTAGTAGCCCACCGCCGCGCGGCGGTGGACCGGGCTGGGCAGCGCGGCCAGCGCGTCGTCCAACTCGGAGCCGGTGTCATGGCCGGCGGGTCCCCAGTCCTGCCACAGCCTCGGAATGACGCGCGACAGAACGCGTTCGGGCAGCTGCGGAAGTTGGAAGAACAGGATGTACCAGCTGTTACGCAGCTGACGCGGCATCATCCGCAGTTGCCGGCCGAGCGAACCGCGCATGCGCCTGACCGCACCGATCGGCGGTACGGCGATCGTAATGTGCTCGGCGAATGGCGATTCCGGGTACGCCGCGAGGGCGCCTGCGGTGAACCCACCCCAGTCGTGGCCGATCAGCACCGCGTCCTCGGGCGCACCGAGCCCGCGGTGCACCGCCAGCGCGTCGTACATCAGCGCACCGATGTGATAGTCGCCGTCGGGCGCGGGTCCGGTCGGCGCGTACCCGCGCGAGAACGGCGCGACCACCCGCATACCGCGTTCGGCCAGCAGCGGAGCCAGCTTTCGCCACCCCCACGCGCTATCGGGGAACCCGTGCAGACACAAGGCGAGCCGACCGTTTGGCGGACCCCAGGCCAGCGCGGTCACCTTCAGGTGCGGCAGATCGAGTTCGAGCGTCTGCGGTGCGGTCACCTGCGCCATGCTAGGCGTCGCGCCGGTTGACGGTGATGACCGCCGCGACGAACACGGCGCCGGCCAGGACCGCAAAGCACACCAGCGAGCCCGCCGGGCCCCACCGCATGACGAACCCCGGGTACAGCCACTGCACGTCGAGGAATCGCAGCGCGTTGCCGAACGGCAGGTAGGGGCCGAGCTGCCAGCCGCGGCCGGGCAGGTTGGCCAGCAGCGGTTCCACCAGCAGAGGCCACAGCAGCAGCACGGTCACCGCACCGGCGGTGTGCCGGAACAACACCGCGACCCCGACTCCGAGCACGGCTGCCGACGCCGCGTACAACGCCACTTTCGCGGCGAAGCCAAGCGTGGCCGGCACCGTCAGCGCGGCCGCGACGCCGGGATCGGCGGTCAGCCGCGCGGCCGACACCGCGCCCAGCACCATGACCGCCGCCCAGGCCGCTGAGAAGACGGCGCTGACAACAGCTTTGGCGCATATCACCAGTGTGCGGCCAGGCGTGGCCAGGAAGGTGAGCGCGATCAGCCCGCTGCGGTACTCCCCCGTCACCGTCATCGCCGCGACGATCATCAACACCGGAATGCCGAACACCGCGACTCCGAGCGCCGCCTCGGGCACGGTCAGCCGGGCGTAGCCGGAGGCGACCGAGGTCTGCAGCGCGGCGAGCCCTACGCTCAGCGCGGTGGCCGCCAGGGCCGCCCACAGCGGTGAGCGCAGCGTGGTCAGCTTGATCCGTTCGGCGTCGAGGACGGCGGCGGCGCGCCTCATCGGGACCCTGCCCGGAACTCGGTGGCGTCGTCGGTGGAAGCCAGGTAGGCCTGCTCGAGCGAGACGTGGTGTGCGCTCAGTTCGTGCAGCGCGATCGACTGCGCCGCGGCGACCTCACCGACGGCGTCGGTGGTGGCGTCCCGCACGGTCAGGGCGTCTGGTTCGGCCGCAACGGTGAACCCGGCCGCGGTGAGCGCGGCGTGCAGCTCCGGCAGCCGCGGACTACGCACGCGTACCGTCGCGGCACCGGAGCGCCCGACGAACTCCGACACCGTGGTCGACGCGATCAGCCGGCCCTTGCCGATCACCACCAGCCGATCGGCGGTGTTGGCCATCTCCGAGAGCAGGTGGCTGGACACCAGCACAGTGCGGCCTTCTGCGGCCAGCGTGCGCATCAGGGTGCGGACCCAGTGGATGCCCTCGGGATCGAGGCCGTTGACCGGTTCGTCGAACAGCAGCACCGGCGGATCGCCCAGCAGCGCCGTGGCGATGCCCAGGCGCTGACTCATCCCGAGCGAGAGCGTGCCGGCACGGGAGCCGGCCACCGAGGACAGCCCCACCGTCTCGAGCACCTCGTCGGGACGGCGTCTGCCGAGCCCGTTGCTGGCGGCGATCCAGCGCAGATGGTTGCGCACCGTGCGGTTCGGATGGATCTGCCGGGCGTCGAGCAGCGCACCAACGGTGCGCAGCGGGTCACGCAGCCGGCGGTAGGCGCGGCCGTCGATGGTGGCGGTGCCCGAGGTCGGGTGGTCGAGGCCGAGGATGATCCGCATCGTGGTGGTCTTGCCCGCGCCGTTGGGGCCGAGGAACCCGGTCACGACGCCGGGTTCGATCGTGCACGTCAGCCCGTCGACGGCCCGCGTCGAGCCGTAGGTCTTGCTCAGCGCGGTCAGTTCGATCACGCGGCGGCCACCACAAGGTCGGCGACCGCGCGCATGCCCGCGGCGTTGGGATGCAGCGGCGCCGGCCGGCCCGGCACGGGCAGCCCGAATCTGGCAGGCAGGGTGGTCCAGGGCTGCGCTGACCAGGCGTGGTGATCGCGGCTCGCTTCGGCCGCGCGCACCAGGCCGCACCCGCTGGCCCGGGCGGCGTCGGCCGTGAGCTGTTCCAGCGTGTCCGCAATGTGCCTGCCCAGCGTCAGCTCCGCGGCGCGCAGCGGCGGCGCGTCGCCCGTGGCCGGCAGCAGCGTCAGATAGTCCACGAACAATACGGTGGCCCGCGGTGCCCGCCGCCGGATCTCGTGTCCGACCTCGATCAGGGCACTGCCGGCTTCCCGGAGCGCCAGGTAGCGGGCCGCCGGGTCCAGCAGGTCGCGCAACCGGCTGCCGAGCAGCGGCACCGACCGCAGTGCCCGCGGCAGCCCAGCCGCGAAAAGCATCGGGACGTAACCGGCGTCGTTGCCGCCGATCGTCACCGTCACCAGCGACTCGGTGCCGTCGAGCGCGCGGATCTGCGGTGGTGCGCCGTGCTGGGTCTCGCGCAGCACGTGCGCCGTCGTCGCCCCGGAGAAGGTGACGTCGGTCAGGTCCAGACCCAGCGCGTCGGCGACCAGGTGCGGATAGTTGCGCGCCGATCGGCCCGCCGCGCGCGGGGAGCCCGGTGCCCGCGGCCCGATGCCCGGCCCGGCGGCCATCGAACTGCCCAGGGCCACATATCTGTTCACAGGGCCGGGCTGCTCGCCCGCGCCCAGAACCTCTTCGGGATGCGGCCGGCCCGGCGGGCCAGATACCCGGCCCGCACGGCGGCGGCCATCGCCGCGGCCATCGCGGGCGGATCGGCGGCGCGGGTGACGGCGCTGGCCAGCAGCACCGCGTCACAGCCCAATTCCATCGCCAGCGCCGCGTCGCTGGCCGTGCCGATGCCGGCGTCGAGGATCACCGGGACCTCGGCCTGGTCGACGATCATCTCGATGTGGTGCGGGTTCGCGATGCCCAGGCCGGTGCCGATCGGGGAACCGAGCGGCATCACCGCCGCGCAGCCGGTGTCCTCCAGCCGTTTTGCCAGTACCGGGTCGTCGTTGGTGTAGGGCAGCACCACGAACCCATCGTCGACCAGTTGCTCTGCGGCCCTGACCAATTCGAGCGCGTCGGGCAGCAGGGTGCGTTCGTCGGCGATCACCTCGAGTTTGACCCAGTTGGTGTGCAGCGCCTCGCGGGCCAGTTGCGCCGTCATCACCGCTTCGGCGGCTCCGCGGCAACCGGCGGTGTTGGGCAGCGGCGTGATGCCCAACCGGGTCAGCAGATCCAGCACGCCGGTGCCGCCGTCGGCGTCGACGCGGCGCATCGCCACCGTGGTCAGCTCGGTCTCCGAGGCCACCAGCGCCGACTCGAGCACCGCGAGGTTCGCGGCGCCGCCGGTGCCGAGGATCAGCCGGGAGCCGAACTCGCGGCCGGCGATGCTCAGCTTGCCCGCCGAGAAAGAGGTGCACACGTCAGCCACCCTGCACCGCCGTCACCACCTCGACCTTGGCGCCGTCGGAAAGCGCGGTGTCCCACTGCGAGCGCGGGATCACCGACCAGTCCACCGCGACCGCGATCCCCTTCTCGGGGAAGCCGAGGCCGTCCAGTAACGAGGCGATCGTCGTGCTCTCGTCGACTTCCACCGTTTCGTCGTTGACCGTGACCTTCATCGAACCAGTGCTCCTTCCAGCTCGGCGGCGATCGTCTGCGCCGTCCACGGCGCCAACAGGAAACCCGACCGACCGTGCCCCGCGGCGACAAGGGTGCGCTCGTCGACCCTGCCGACAAGCGGCAGGTTGTCGGGCGTCATAGGCCGCAGACCGGCGCCGACCTCGGCGAGCTCGTACTCGCCGAGAGCGGGCATCACCGCGCAGGCGTCGTCGAGCAGATCCCGCACGCCGCTCACCGTGGGCGCGGTGTCGCGGCCGTGTTCGTACTGCGTCGCGCCGACCACGACGCCGTCCGCACGCGGCACCACATAGACCTGACGGCCGTGCACCCGGGCGCGCACCACCAGTTTCGGCACCGGCAGACACCCGCGACGCCAGCGCAACCGCAGCACCTCGCCCTTGACGGGGCGCACCGGCAGCCCGGGCCACAGCGTCGGGGCGTCGATGCCGTTGGCGATCACGACGCTGTCGGCGGCACCGGTCTCGGCCAGCGAAGGCACCGGCGGGGCCCACTGCACGCCGAGCCGTTCGCACTCGGCGGCGAGGCCGGCGACGACGGCGCGGTTGTCGACGGCGAGTTCGGTGTCGGCCACAAAGCCGTGCCGGATACCTTGGGCGAGAAGGGGTTCGATATCACGCGCCGACGTGGTCGGCGTCACCGGGTGACCTTGTTCGGACAACCACCCCGCAACGGTCCTGAGGTCGGCGGCGTCCGCGCGGTCGACGGCGACGACCAGCGACCGGCGCGCGGTGACGACCTCAGGCGGCAGCCCGTCGAGGAAGCCGTCATGCCACAGCTGAAGGGATTCCAGGCCGATCCGCAGCAGTTGTTCCTCGCCGGGCCAGCCCTCGCTGTGCGGGGCGAGCATGCCGCCGGCGACCCAGGACGCGCCGGCCTGCTCGGCACGGTGCACGCGGACCGCCCAGCCGTCCTGCAGCGCCCGCCGTGCCACGGCGAGCCCGATGACACCGCCCCCGACGACGGCAAGCGTCCCGCGGGTCTGGGTGGGCATTCACTGGCTCCCTTCGCCGGCATGACCCGGATCAGGTGTGACGGTAAGAGTCGGCGGACTCACTCTCAGTCCCCGTACCCGGGACTCCCGTGTGGTCGGCTACCAGCCTACGTCGCGCCGGCGCTAGCGTTCGAGTGTGCGTGAACCCCGACTAGCGAGCGCTTCGCTGTACCTGTGCACCGACGCCCGCCGTGATCGCGGCGACCTCGCCGAGTTCGCCGACGCGGCGCTGGCCGGCGGCGTGGACATCATCCAACTCCGCGACAAGGGGTCGCCGGGCGAGCAGCGGTTCGGGCCGCTGGAGGCGCGCCAGGAGCTCGACGCGCTGCAGGTGCTCGCCGACGCGGCCCGCAGGCACGGGGCGTTGCTCGCGGTCAACGACCGCGCCGACATCGCGCGCGCGGCCGGCGCCGACGTGTTGCACCTCGGTCAGGACGACCTGCCGCTCAGTGTGGCGCGGGAGATCATCGGCGACCGCGTGGTCGGGCGCTCGACGCACGACCTGGACCAGGTGCGGGCCGCGGCGGCCGAAGACGTCGACTACTTCTGCGTCGGGCCGTGCTGGCCGACGCCGACGAAACCGGGCCGACCCGCCCCGGGGCTGGACCTGGTGCGGGCGACCGCCGCGCTGGGCACCGACAAACCGTGGTTCGCGATCGGGGGCATCGACGCCGACCGGCTGCCGGAAGTGCTGGCGGCCGGGGCGCGGCGGGTGGTGGTGGTGCGGGCGATCACCGCGGCCGACGACCCGAAGGCGGCGGCCGAAACGCTGGCCGGACTGCTCAGCGCTGCGGGTTGACCAGCAGCGGGATCGCGGCCGTGACCTCGCGCAGACGCTGCCAGCTCGCGGCGAAGCCGGGATGCAGGGGAAGGTCGGCGACCTCGTCCTCGGCGACCCAGCGCAGCTCGGCGCTCTCCCGGTTGGGGATGGTGTCGAGTTCTTCGGAGGTGTCGGCGATCACCGTGGTGTAGGTCCATCCGGACACCTCGGCGGTGACCACCGTGGTCCGCACGGTCAGTTGCTCCGGAGGCAGCCCGGCCTCTTCGTGCGCCTCCCGCACCGCCGCCTGTTCCGGGGTCTCGTGACTGTCACGGGCACCGCCCGGCAACCCCCACGTGCCGCCCTGGTGACTCCACGGCGCGCGGTGCTGGAGCAGTACGGCGGCCGACCCATCCGGGCGGGGCGCCCGCAGGAGCAGCCCGGCGGCGCCGTGCCGGCCCCAGTAGGCATTGCCGGTCGCCGACACCACCCAGCCGTCCCCGTCTCCACGCACGCGTTCAGGATAGGGAACGCGTCCGGATTCTTGACACGTGAATCCCCGCACGCCGACCGATGAGCTCTTAGAATTCCCTCATAGAATTCGCGGTAGCTAGAGTTTGTGGCCGAACGACCACCGGAGAGATCGAGACCAGGATGAGGTCCGCGCAGACGTGACTGTGGAGTTGGCGCACCCCTCGACCGAGCCTCTTGCGTCGCGGTCGCCGACAGCTGCGTCTCATCCGCGGTGGTGGTTCCTGTGGACCACGCCCGGACGCATCCTGACCATCGGGCTGGTGCTCGCCGCGCTGGTCGTCGCGAGCGCGTTCGCGACCTCGACCACGATCAACGACCGCCAGCAGGCCCTGACGACGGTGCTCAACCACACCGAGCCGCTGTCGTTCGCGGCCGGGCAGCTCTACACCACGCTGTCGGTCGCCGACGCCGCGGCGGCCACCGCGTTCATCGCCGGCGCCGAGCCGCGGGCGGTGCGGCAACGCTACGAGCAGGCCATCACCGACGCGTCGGTCGCGGTGACACGGGCGTCCAGCGGCCTCACCGAGGAGTCCCTGGTCCAGTTGCTGGGCCGGATCAACGCACGGCTGGCCGTGTACACCGGGCTGGTCGAGACGGCCAGGACCAACAACCGTGCCGGAAATCCCGTCGGCTCGTCCTACCTGTCGGAGGCGTCGGCGCTGATGCAGGAGAAGATCCTGCCCGACGCGCAGCGGCTCTACGAGGAGACCTCGGCGCGGGTGGACGCCGAGACCACCGCGTCGACCCGCATCCCGACGCCGGTGATTCTGGTGGTGGTCGCGACGCTGCTGTTCGGGGTGTTCGCCAACCGGTGGCTGGCCAAGCGGACCCGCCGCCGCGTCAACATCGGTTTCGTCGCCGGCGGGCTGGCGGTGCTGATCATGTTGATGTGGGTCGGCACGGCGCTGGTGATCTCGACCGCCGACAGCCGCAGCGCCAAGGAGACCGCGGCCGAATCGCTGAAGACGGTCACCACGCTCGCGATCACCGCGCAGCAGGCGCGAGCGGACGAGACCCTGTCACTGATCCGCCGCGGTGACGAGGACCTGCGGAAGCAGTCCTACTACCAGCGCATCGAGGACATGAAGGAGCAGCTGGCGAGGTATCTGGCACGCGACGACTCGATCGACAAGACCGACCTCGCCGATGCCGCCACACTGCTGGACCGGTGGCGTGCGGCCGACGACCGGATCTCGGCCTACATCGCGGTCGGCAACTACCAGGCCGCGACGCAGGTGGCGCTGGGCACCGGCGAGGACGACTCCACGCCCGCGTTCAACAAGCTCGACGAGGCGCTGAGCAAGGGCATCGAGCAGAGCCGCACCCAGCTGCGCAACGAGATCGTCAACGCCCGCCGGGTGCTGTCCGGCGCGACCGTGGGGGCCGCCGCGCTGTCGGTCGTGGCGGCCGTGGCGGTGGCGCTGGGGATCTGGCCGAGATTGAGCGAGTACCGGTGATGAGCGCTTGCGCGAAAGTCCTGGGCGCGGCGCTGGCGGCGGTGCTGCTGCTGCTAGCCGGGTGCGCGCAGACGTCTCCGGTGGTGCCCACGCCGACCGTGATCCTCGCGCCGCCCACCCCGGCCGGTTTCGAGGAGATGCCGCCGGAGCCGGCGAAGCCGCCGGCCCGGGCCGACGACGACTGCGACCCGAGGGAGAGCCTGCGCCCGTTCGACAACGAGAAGGACGCCGAGAAGGCGGTCGCGAACATCAAGGCGCGCGGACGCCTGATCGTCGGTCTGGACATCGGCAGCAACCTGTTCAGCTTCCGCGACCCGATCACCGGTGAGATCACCGGCTTCGACGTCGACATCGCCGGCGAGATCGCCCGCGACATCTTCGGCACGCCGTCGCAGGTGGAGTACCGCATCCTGGCCTCGGCCGACCGCATCGCCGCGCTGCAGAACAACGAGGTGGACGTCGTGGTCAAAACCATGACGATCACGTGCGAGCGCAAGAAGCTGGTGAACTTCTCCACCGGGTACCTGACTGCCAACCAGCGCATTTTGGCGCCGCGGGATTCGAACATCCGCCAGTCGTCGGACCTGTCCGGCAAGCGGGTCTGCGTGGCCAAGGGCACCACGTCGCTGGAACGGATTCAGCAGATTACGCCGCCGCCGATCATCGTCGGGGTGGTGACCTGGGCCGACTGCCTGGTGGCGCTGCAGCAGCGGCAGGTCGACGCGGTCAGCACCGACGATTCGATCCTGGCCGGGCTGGTGTCCCAGGATCCGTACCTGCACATCGTGGGGCCGTCGCTGAACGAGGAGGTCTACGGCATCGGGATCAATCTGGAGAACACCGCACTGGTGCGTTACGTCAACGGCACGCTGCAGCGCATCCGGAGCGACGGCACCTGGAACACGTTGTACCGCAAGTGGTTGACCGTGCTGGGACCTGCTCCCGGGCCCCCTGTCGCGAGGTACACGGACTGATGGCCGAACATGACGACACCACCTTAGACGGCGATCCGGGTACCCAGCCCGCGAACTTCTCGGACCTGGCCGACGACACGATGTCGACGGCGCGGCCGATGGCGACCCAGGCGGTGTTCCGGCCCAACTTCTTCGACGACGACGATGACGACGACGACGCGCAGTTCCACACCGGAGACACCGAGCCGCAGCTGAACACCACGACGGTGACCCGCTACATGTCGCCGACCCGCAGACTGGGCGGCGGGCTGGTCGAGATCCCGCGGGTCCGGGCCCGGGATCCGTTGGCCGCGTTGATGACCGATCCCGTGGTGGCCGAGTCGAAACGTTTCTGCTGGAACTGCGGCCGGCCCGTGGGCCGGTCAACCAAGGATGGCAAGGCCCCCTCCGAAGGCTGGTGCCCGCACTGCGGCAGCGCTTATTCCTTTCTACCGCAGCTGAATGTCGGCGACATCGTCGCCGACCAGTACGAGATCAAGGGCTGCATCGCCCACGGCGGGCTGGGCTGGGTGTATCTGGCCTTCGACAAGAACGTCAACGACCGCCCGGTGGTGCTCAAGGGACTCGTGCACTCCGGTGACGCCGAGGCGCAGGCGATCGCGATGGCCGAGCGGCAGTTCCTGGCCGAGGTGACCCATCCCGGGATCGTGAAGATCTACAACTTCGTCGAGCACGACGACAAGCACGGCAACCCGGTCGGCTACATCGTTATGGAGTACGTGGGCGGGACGTCGCTCAAACAGGCCACCCACCACCGCAAGACCGAACGGACGCTGCTGCCCGTCGCCGAGGCGATCGGCTTCATGCTCGAAATCCTGCCCGCCCTGGGCTATCTGCACTCGCTGGGCCTGGTGTACAACGACCTCAAACCCGAGAACATCATGGTGACCGAGGACCAGCTCAAGCTGATCGACCTCGGCGCGGTGTCTCGGATCAACTCCTTCGGATACCTGTACGGCACACCGGGTTACCAGGCGCCGGAGATCGTCCGGACCGGCCCGACGGTGGCCACGGACATCTACACGGTGGGTCGCACGCTGGCTGCGCTGACACTGAAGCTGCGCACCCGCAAAGGCCGTTACGTCGACGGACTGCCCGAGGACGATCCGGTGCTGCGCGAGTACGACTCGTTCGGCCGGCTGCTGCGGCGCGCGATCGACCCCGATCCGCGGCGGCGGTTCCAGAGCGCCGAGGAGATGTCCAGCCAGCTGATGGGTGTGCTGCGCGAGGTGGTGGCCAAGGACACCGGGGTGCCCCGGCCCGGTCTGTCGACCACCTTCAGCCCGTCACGCTCGACGTTCGGGGTCGATCTGCTGGTCGCCCACACCGATGTGTACCTCGACGGTCAGGTGCACTCGGAGAAGCTGACCGCCCAGGAGATCGTCCGGGCTCTCCAGGTGCCGCTGGTCGACCCCACCGATGTCGGGGCCACCGTGCTGTCGGCGACGCTGCTGAGCCAACCGGTGCAGACGCTGGACTCGTTGCGCGCCGCCCGACACGGCGCGCTGGACTCCGACGGCATCGACCTGAGCGAGTCGGTGGAGTTGCCGCTCATGGAGGTCCGCGCGCTGTTGGATCTCGGTGACGTCGCCAAGGCCACCCGCAAGCTCGACGAACTCGCCGAGCGGATCGGATGGCGCTGGCGGCTGGTCTGGTTCCGGGCCGTGTCGGAGCTGCTGACCGCCGATTATGACTCCGCCACAAAGCACTTCACCGAAGTGCTGGACACCCTGCCCGGCGAGCTGGCCCCGAAGCTGGCGCTGGCCGCCACCGCCGAACTGGCCGGCACCGCGGACGAGCGCAAGTTCTATGACACCGTGTGGTCCACCGACCACGGGGTGATCTCCGCCGGTTTCGGATTGGCCCGTGCGCAGTCGGCTGCTGGAGACCGGGACGCCGCGGTCCGCACACTCGACGAAGTACCGGCCACCTCAAGACATTTCACCACCGCCCGGTTGACCAGCGCGGTCACGCTGCTGTCCGGTCGGTCCAGCGGTGAGATCACCGAACAGCACATCCGTGACGCCGCGCGCCGGGTGGAGGCGCTGCCCGACACCGAACCCAGGGTGCTGCAGATCCGCGCGCTGGTGCTGGGCACGGCGATGGACTGGCTGGCGGACAACACCGCCAGCACCAACCACATTCTGGGCTTCCCGTTCACCGAGCACGGGTTGCAGCTCGGGGTCGAGGCCTCGTTGCGGAGCCTGGCCCGCGTGGCGCCCACCCAGGCCCACCGGTACGCGTTGGTCGACCTGGCCAACAGCGTGCGCCCGATGTCGACGTTCTGATCCGGCACCGCCCGGCACCGCTCCGGCAACTACGGAATCCGTTGCTGGAGGTCCAGATATTGACGCCTTCGCCGGTTGCCGCGACTCGCCAGGACTGACATATGGCCAAACGTGCTGGTTAACGCACATACATGTGATTCACAACGGCATATGGTCAGCCCACTGATTCCGTAGTATCGTGGCGCCACTACCAGGTGACTTCATCGGCGCAGCTTTGAGACCCAGGGCCTGCCACCTGACTTCGACTTCGTCCAGGGGAGTCCACATGTCCGCACCAGATCCACTGCCGGCCCCCAGCACACAGCGGTTCTTCCGGCCGGATCCCACCTCGTTCGAACTGCGCGAGGAACACCACCGGGCCACGTTCTCCGCCTGCGAACTGCCACCGTCGAGCGTCCTGGTGACGATCCACGGGGAGATCGACGCCGTCAACAGCATGGCGCTCGCGTGCTACGTGGAGAAGCGTCTGGCGGGGGCCCGCAAGCTGATCCTGGACCTGCAGACCGTCGAGTTCTTCGCGGCCTCCGGCTTCGCCGCACTGTCGAACATCAACGTGGTCTGTGCCCGAAGCGGCGTTCGCTGGAGACTGCTCGCGGGAACTCACGTCCGCCGCCTGCTCCGGATCTGCGATCCGCAACGTGAGCTACCCGTCGCCGAGCCCAGCGCCAAGTACTCCCGCACACGCCCGAGCAATCGCCAACTCCTCGTTGGTGGGTATAACTAGCACCGCCGTCGGCGCCCCCTCCGGGCAAATTCGCCTGGCCGTCCGGGCCGGGCTCTCGTTGAGGTGCTCGTCGAGTTCGATGCCGAACGCCGTCAGACCGGAGAGCGCGTCGCGCCGGACCGCCGCGTCGTTCTCGCCGACGCCGGCGGTGAACGTGATGACATCGGCTGAACCCAGTACCGCCAGGTAGGCGCCGATGTACTTGCGCAGCCGGTGGATGTACACCTCGTAGGCCAGTTGCGCTGCGGGGTCACCGGACTCGATCTTGCGGTGCAGTTCCCTGAAGTCGACCTCACCGCCGAGACCGCGCACCCCGGAATGCCTGTTCAGCATCGTCTCGATGTCCTCGACCTTCATCCCGGCCGTGCGCCACAGGTAGAAGATCACGCCGGGATCCACGTCACCGGAGCGGGTTCCCATCACCAGTCCCTCCATCGGGGTCAGCCCCATGGAGGTCTCGACCGGCCTTCCCCCGACGATCGCCGACGCCGATGCGCCGTTGCCGAGGTGCAGCACGATCTGGCTCAGCGAGTCCAGCGGCTCACCGAGGAACTCGGCGGCCCGTTCGCTGACGTACTGGTGCGACGTGCCGTGGAACCCGTAGCGGCGGATGCGCCAGGACTCGGCGACGTCCGCGTCGATCGCGTAGGTGGCCGCCGCAGGCGGCAGGTCGTGAAAGAACGCGGTATCGAACACCGCGACGTGGGGCAGGTCCGGCAGCGCCTTGCGGGCCACCTCGATTCCCAGGATGGCCGGCGGATTGTGCAGCGGCGCAAGGGCGGACAGTTCCTGTAGGCGGGTGATGGTTTGGTCGTCGATGACGGTGGGCTGATAGAGGTCGGGACCGCCGTGCACGACGCGGTGCCCGACCGCGACCAGCCCGAGGTCATCGAGGTGGTGGCCGTCAGAGGCCAGCGACTCGAACACCACCTGCATCGCCGCGGCATGGTCGGTGACCCGCTCGACGATGCCGTCCGCGACGAGCGCACCTGAATCCGGGTCCACCACCGCGTATTTCACCGACGACGAACCGGTGTTGAGCACCAGCACCGAGCGTGTCATCGCCAATCACCCCTGCGCCTGGATCGCGGTGATGGCCACCGTGTTGACGATGTCCTCGACCAGCGCGCCACGGGACAGGTCGTTGACCGGCTTGTTCAAACCCTGCAGCACAGGTCCGATCGCGATGGCGCCCGCGCTGCGCTGCACCGCCTTGTAGGTGTTGTTCCCGGTGTTGAGGTCGGGAAAGATCAACACGGTGGCGTGGCCGGCCACCTTCGAGTCGGGCATCTTGGTCTCGGCCACCGACGGTTCCACCGCGGCGTCGTACTGGATCGGCCCCTCCACCAGTAGCTCGGGCGCCCGCGATCGCACGAGTTCGGTTGCCTTACGTACCTTTTCGACTTCTTCGCCGGCACCTGAGGTGCCGGTCGAGTACGACAGCATCGCCACCTTCGGCTCGATGCCGAACTGTGCGGCGGTACGCGCCGACGAGATCGCGATGTCGGCGAGCTGCTCGGCGGTGGGATCGGGCACGATGGCGCAGTCACCGTAGGCGAGCACCTCGTCGGCCAGGCACATGAGGAAGATGCTCGACACCGTGGAGACATCGGGCCGGGTCTTGATGATCTCGAAGGCCGGGCGCACCGTGTGCGCCGTGGTGTGCCGCGCACCGGACACCATGCCGTCGACGATGTCGTTGTGCACCAGCATCGTGCCGAAATACGACACGTCGTGCATGATCTCGCGGGCCTGCTCCACCGTCACGCCCTTGTGCGCACGGAGCTTCGCATACTGCTCGGCGAACCGGTCACACAGGTCGCTCGTCCGCGGGTCGAGCACGGCCGCGTCCGACAGATCCACGCCGAGTTCGGCTGCCCGGGACCGGATCTGGGCTTCGTCGCCGAGGATGGTGAGGTCGGCGACACTGCGGTCCAGCAGTCTGCCGGCAGCCTTGAGGATGCGGTCGTCGTCGCCCTCGGGCAGCACGATGCGCTTGCGGTCCGCCCGTGCCTGGTCGAGCAACTGATAGGTGAACATCTGCGGGGTGACCACCGACGGGATCGGAAGGGCCAGCTGCGCCAACAGCTCGGCGGTGTCGACGTGGGTCTCCATCAAGGTCAGCGCGGTGTCGATCTTGCGGTGCGACTTCGAAGTGACCCGGCCGCGGGTGGCCGCCACCCGGCTCGCGGTCTCGAAGGTGCCGAATCCGGTCTCGATGATCGGCACCCGCAAGCCCAGTCCCGACACCAGCGATCCGATCGCCGGGTGCAGAGTCAGCCCGCCGTTGAGTATCACCGTCGACAGCGACGGAAAGCCTTCTGCGGCATGCGCGCTGAGCACGGCCAGCACCACGTCGGAGCGGTCCCCCGGCGTGATCACCGCGATGCCCTCGGTGAGTCGTTCCAGCACATGCTCGGCCGTCATACCCGCGACGAGCACGTCGAGCACCTCGCGGTCGAGCAGCGCCGAATCCCCCTGCACCTGGGTGCCATCGACCGCGTCCCGCAGCTCGGCCACCGAAGGGGCCACCAGCAGCGGCTCCTCGGGCAGCACGTAACTGCGCGGCTCGACCGCGGTGAGCGCCTCGGCCACCGCGGTCATCTGCGTCGGCTCACAGCGGTTGGCCACCACCGCGGCGGTGTGGGCGTGTTGCGCGGCGATCTCGTCGATGCAGACCTCGGCCACCTGGACGACCTGCTCGGGGGTGCGGTCCTTGGCCTTGATCGCGAGCACCACCGGCGCACCGAGATTGGCCGCGATGCGCGCATTGGTGGACAGCTCGCTCGGCGCGGCCACGTCGGTGTAGTCGCTGCCGACGATCAGCACCGCGTCGCTGCGGTCCGCGACACGGTGGAACCGGTCCACGATGTCGGCCAGCGCGGCCTCGGGGTCGTCGTGCAGCTGCTGATAGCCCACACCCACGCAGTCCTCGTACGGCAGCTCCGCGGTCGTGTGATCGAGCAGCAACTCCAGGATGTAGTCCCGGTCCTCACCGGTCCTGGTGATCGGCCGGAACACCGCGACCCTCGGCACCGTGGCGGCGAGCCTGTGCAGTATGCCCAGCGCGATGGTCGATTTTCCGGTGTCGCCCTCCGGCGACGCGAGGTAGATCGAGGAGGTTGCTCCCGTCGAGGCGTCAGGCACGGGTCAAAGCCTGCCTGTCAACTGGCTGTCATGTCCACCGGCACCTGCAGGGTGGCCACCAGACCGCGGTGGTCGGCGCCCGGCACGGTCACCGTGGTGGCGCCGACGGTGGAGCAGTTCTTGGTCAGGACGTGATCGATGCCGAGCAGCGGCGGGCGCATTCCGCGGCCGGGATAGGTGCGGACCAGGCCGGCTCCCGCGTCGGCACCGGCGTCGCCGTAGCCCTCGTCCAGAAGGCGGCGGAACGGCGCCATGTCGGAGGTGGCGTTGAAGTCCCCGGCGACGATCACCGCGCCCGCGCCCGCCGTGCGGCCGACATCGCGCAGGGTCTCGGGCAGGCGGGCGATGTCGTCGCGCCACCCGTCGATGGGCGCCGGCCAGGGACCGGGCAGGTGTATCGACAGCACGGTGGCGTCGACACGCACGCCAGGGATCCGGATCCGCGACCCGACCATCGGCATCGTGTAGCCGTCGATGCGGCCGGAGTGCACGATCGGATACCGGCTCCAGATCCCGATGCCGGAGGCGTTGCGGGCCGGCAGGATCACCCGGTACGGAAAGACCCCGTCCATGCCCGCCGCCGACAACCCGTCCGCGGATTGCTGCGTCAACTCCTGCACCGCGACGATGTCGGCGACGTTCCGGGCCAGCGTGGCGAATGCAGCCGGATCGGCTTGCCCGAGATAGAGATTCGCGGTCAGCACGCGCACGTCGACCGCCGCGGTTTCGGGAGCCGCCGAACTCAGGTACCGCGGCACGTACATCCACATCAACGCGACGGTCAGCGCGACCGAGACCAGGGTGAGCAGCCAGCGCCTGCCGACGGCAAGCAACAGCATCGCCGCCGGCGCCGCGAGCGCCAGGTAGGGCGCCGCGGCGGCGACGATCAGCATGGGGTGCCCGGTGATGGGCAGGTAGCGGGCGGCGAGGCCTACCACCGCGGCGGCCAGGGCGCCCACGCCCAGCACCGTCGCAGGAATGCGGATCATGCGCGGTGTCGCTGCTCAGCCGAGCTTGCGCAGCCTCGGTTCCAGGTCGCGCTGGAACAGTTCCAGGAACCGCCTCTGGTCATGCCCGGGCGCATGGAACACCAGATGGTTGAGGCCCCAGTCGACGTAGTCCTTGACCTTGGCGACGGCCTCGTCCGGGTCGGACGCGACGATCCACCGCTTGGCGACCTGCTCGATCGGCAGTGCGTCGGCGGCCTTCTCCATCTCGATCGGATCGTCGATCGAGTGCTTCTGCTCGGCGGTCAACGACAGCGGGGCCCAGAACCGGGTGTTCTCCAGCGCCAGTTCGGGATCGGTGTCATAGGAGATCTTGATCTCGATCATCCGGTCGATGTCGTCGGGGTTCTTGCCGGCCGCCTCGGCGCCTTCCCGCATCGCCGGGATCAGCTTCTCCTTGTAGAGCTCCTCGCCCTTGCCGGAGGTGCAGATGAAGCCGTCGCCGGCGCGGCCGGCGTACTTGGCGACCTGCGGCCCGCCCGCGGCGATGTAGATCGGGATACCGCCCTCGGGCACGTCGTAGATCGAGGCGCCCTTGGTCTTGTAGTACTGGCCCTCGAAATCGACCCGGTCGCCGAGCCACAGTTCGCGCATCAGCTGCACCGCTTCGCGCAGCCGCGCGAAGCGCTCCTTGAAATCCGGCCACTGGCCCTCGTAGCCGGTGGCGATCTCGTTGAGTGCCTCGCCGGTGCCCACTCCGAGGAAGATCCGGTTCGGGTACAGGCACCCCATCGTCGCGAAGGCCTGGGCGATGACCGCCGGGTTGTACCGGAAGGTGGGGGTGAGCACCGACGTGCCCAGCACCAGCCGCTGGGTGCGCTCCCCCACCGCGGTCATCCACGCCAGCGAGAACGGGGCGTGCCCGCCCTTGTGCCGCCACGGCTGGAAGTGATCGCTGACCGTCGCGCTGTCCATGCCGTACTCCTCGGCCGCGACACCGAGTTCGACCAGTTCCCGCGGGGCGAACTGCTCCGCCGACGCCTTGTAGCCCAGTTTCAGTTCAGCCATAACTATGTTTCTACACTCGCCTGATGGCACCGGTACTGACGGCCGTCACCGACCGCGTCCACTTCGCCCAGACCGACCTGGTGAACTGGACCCTGGTCACCGGAGGTTCGGGCTCCCGGGAGGGCGTGGTGCTGATCGACGCCGGATTTCCGGGCAGCCGTCAGGATGTGCTGGATTCACTGGGACAGCTGGGGTTCGGGCCGGCCGACGTCCGCGCGATTCTGTTGACCCACGCGCACATCGACCATCTCGGGTCGGCGATCTGGTTCGCCCGGGAGCACGGCACCCCGGTGTACTGCCACGCCGACGAGGTCGGCCACTCCAAACGCGAGTATCTCGAGCAGGCCTCACCGCTGGCTGTCGCCGCGCAGGCGTGGCGGCCCAGGTGGCTGGCCTGGTCGGTGGCGATCATCCGCAAGGGCGGACTCGACCACTCCGGCATCCCCACCACCGCCACGCTGACCGAGGACGTCGCGGCGGGGCTGCCCGGCGCCCCCCGGTGCGTCCCGACTCCCGGGCACACCGGCGGGCACTGCTCCTACCTGGTCGACGGCGTGCTGATCAGCGGGGACGCCCTGGTGACCGGTCACCCGGTGTCCACGCGGCAGGGCCCGCAGCTGCTGCCGTCGGTGTTCAACCACGACGAGGACGCGTGCCGGCGCAGCCTCGAGGCGCTCGGCATGCTCGACACCGAGGTGCTGCTGCCCGGGCACGGGCCGGTGTGGCGGGGACGGGTCAGGGATGCGGTGAAGCAGGCGGCCACGGCGCAGCCGTGAATTCAGGAGCACGGCGAGCCGTGAATTGAGGACCACGGCGAGCCGTGAATTGAGGCAAGCGTCAGAGCAGTCCGAGCTGCCGATAGATGTCCGGGAGTAGGGCCTGCGCTTCGGGAAGCCAGAAGATTCCGGCCCAGGCGTGGAGTTGATCCTTCCGCAAGACGAACGTGACATCCGATCCCTTCGTCGCGATCGCCTTGTCCTGCAGGACCAGGACGTCCGGGGCGAGCAGATCGAGACTTCCGGAGTAGATCGCGGTCGGCGGCAGGCCCGCCAGCGATCCGTACAACGGGCTCACCAACGGGTCTGTCAGCTCCAGGTCCCCGGCCCACTGCTGGGCTCTGCGCACGGTGGTCGACGTCAGAATCGGATCGTCGACGAACTGGATCGCCGGGTTGCTCACCGTCAGATCCAGTGCGGGCGAGGACAGCACCATGTGCGACGGGACCTGATCGCCGCGACGCACCAGTTCCTGTACTGCGGTCAGAGCGATGCCGCCTCCCGCGGATGTACCTGTGACGCTGACGTTTCGGGCGCCGTGTTGCTCGATCTCGTTCGAGATGAGGTCGGCGATGACGGGGACGACTGTGCGCGCGGTGCCGCCCGGCGCCAACGGGTAGAGGGGCATCAGGACTGTCGCGCCGGTGTCGCGGGCCCACGAGGCGTACTGGAGCCATTCGAAGACAGTGGGTTTGACGACGTAGGCGCCGCCGTGCACGGCGACCACATACTTGCCGGACGGTCGTGGCGGACCCAGGGCGACTACCGGCATCCCGTCGAACTCGCTGCGCCGAACCTTCACGCCGATCGTGGTGAACCACGGTGGCGACTCGCTGGCGATCAGCGGCCCGATGTCGGTGACGAACTCCAGTCCCAGAACGCCGGTGACCGCACGGATCGCCCGGAACACGGCCGTGGTGACCTTCGATGCCGCCGAGGGTTCCCCTGTGAACGACGCCGGTACAGCAGGGGCGGTCTTTCCATCCGCATCCTGCTCGATCTCGGTGGTCGTCCGGCTGAACTGCAGGTGCTGCCTGCTTGACATCTGCTCGGTGTCGCGGCCGACCGAGGTCACCAGTGTCAGCAGCGCCGGATGGGTGCCGGCCGGGTTGGGCGTGTCGTCTGTCGCACGATTGACCGGTGTCCGGTCGGCCGGCACTGCGGTCGGCATCGAGACGACCCGCCGTGAGGTCGGCGGGCCCGACCGATTTTCGTGGTCGTCACTCGATCCGGTGGTGGCATGGCGGATGCTCCGGATCACTTCCGGTGGCGGCTCTGTCGGATGGTCCGCTCTCGGTGAGCGCGGCGGCGGGCCGTCGCCGTCTTCGTCGACCTCGTCGGCGTCTTCCTCGCCGTCACCGCCGGGGTCCGCGCCCCGTTCGGTCCCGGCGTCCCCGAGGCCGGCATCCTGGCCCACGGTTTCGTCGTGGCCCACGGTTTCATCGTCGGCTCGGTCGACGCGGGCGGGCCCGGCGTCTTTCCGTTCGACGTCCTCTCGTGTGAGCGACGAGTCCGAGGACGATGGACACGACGCGTCGTCGCTCTCCGCCCAGGCAATCCCGCAGCCCAGACCGGTCGTCACTCCGGCACCGATGCCGAGGGCGACCACCCACCCGCCGATCCGGCCGAGCTGATCGGTGCGGCCTGGATGATGTCTGCTCGCCATCACGCACCTCTTCCGGCTTGCGCACATTGACGAGTGGAATCCTCGTGCCTCTGCGCTCGAACGGACTCGGTAGTCGGCTACTGAAACTGCGCACCGACCGCTGTTCGTCCTCCCTACGACTGCATCAGGCCAGGCTGTCGTAGCCGAGCAGGAACAGCGCGGTCAGGGCCAGGCCGCACGCGACGACGATCGCCGGCATCAGGATCATCGTGTCGAGTTCGTCGTCGTCGAGGACGTCGGACTCGAAGCGCCCGAACAGCACCCGGGCGATCCCGGTCCTGCGGAAAATCTTCACCAGCAGTCGCACCGGCTTGCTGTCACGCCGGCGGCCGACGAGCAGCCGAGATACCCCGCCGATCGCGAACGTCAGTGCGGCAGCGGCCAACATCAGCCAGCCCACGGTCGCCTGCGACACACCGGCCAGCCTATAGCGCAAGCACCTTCAAGAACGCGATCGGATAGACCTCGCCCTCGCCCGGCAACGGTTCGGACAGCCGCCGGTACCCCATCGACACGTACAACGCCTCCGCCTCGGGCTGCCGGTCTCCGGTCGTCAGATAGATGCGCGAATAGCCTCGCGCGGCGATGTCGTCCTCGAGTCGCGAGACCAGCGCGCGGCCGTACCCGCGGCGCCGGTGGGCGCTGTCGGTCCAGATGCGCTTGAGTTCGGCGGTGGCTTCGTCGAAGCGGCGGAACGCCCCGCCGGTGACCGGTCGCCCGTCGAGCACGCCGATCAGCAGACCACCGTCGGGGCCGACGAACTCGTCGGCGGGGTAGCCGCGCAGCCAGGCGTGGACCCGGTCGCGTTCGCCGCCGTAGCGGTCGGCGTATTCGACGGCGAGCTCGTCGATCAGCGGTGCGGCGAGCGGATCGTCCTGGCCCACCGCCACGAACCGCAGTGCGGCCCCTTCACCCACGCGCCAGCACCGCCGCGAGTTGCTCGACGGTCAGCGCCCACCCGGAGTCGTGGTCGGAGAACGCCTCCGGCGGCAGCAGCGAATGCTCGACGGACATCAGTGTCGCGCCGTCGCCGTGCGGCTCGAACGCGACATCGACGATGCTCGTCGCCGTCGGATCCGCCCAGCCGGAGTGAGTCCACGTGAAGCGCAGCCGGTTCGGCCGGTCGATCTCGAGGAACTGCCCGGTGATCAGCACCGACCGTCCGGAGTCGTCGACGTCGAACCGCACCCGGCCACCGACGTGCGGTTCGACGGTCACCGCCACGCACCGGGACGGGCGCGGGCACATCCAGTCCACAAGGGCCACCGGATCCAGCCACTCGTCGAAGACGACCTCGGGCTCCGCGGGCATGACGCGGCGCACCCGGACTACCGGAGCTTCGGTCACCGGCGGTCCTGCTTCCTGCGCAGGCGTTCTGACAGCGCCTCGGCGCGGGCCGACCAGAATTCGGTCTGTTCGTCCATCCACCGCTGGGCCGCCGACAGTCCGTCGGGCTTCAATGAGAGCCAGTGCTCGCGGCCGCGCACCTCGCGCCGCACCAGACCGGCGGCCTCGAGCACCCCGACGTGGCGCGACACCCCGGCGAACGTCATCGGCAGCGGCGCAGCCAGGTCGCTGATCCGCGCGTCGCCGTCGCGTAGCGCTTCCAGCAGCCGTCGGCGCGTGGGATCGGCGAGGGCCGCGTAGGTCCGGTCCAGCACCGGATCTTCAACCATTCTGTTGACTATAGCCGGGGCGCGTGGTCTGCTGAATGTCCGGATCGTTCAACCAATCTGTTGAATGTTGGTCGGAAGGAGGGTGTCATGGAACTCCCGCGGATCGTGTCGGCGCAGGACTGGGATTCGGCGCTGGCCGAGATGCTGGTCAAGGAGAAGGAGATGACGCGGGCGCGGGACGCGCTCGCCGCGCTGCGGCGCCGGATGCCGTGGACCCCGGTGGACAATGAGTACCGCTTCGAAGGACCGGACGGCACCGTCACCCTGCCGGACCTGTTCGCCGGCCGTAGACAGCTGATCGTCTACCGGGCCTTCATGGATCCCGGCCCCGACGACTGGCCCGAACACGGTTGCGTCGGCTGCTCATTGATGGCCGATCACATCGGCAACCTCGCCCACCTCAACGCGCGGGACACCACCCTGGTGTACGTCTCCCGGGGCCCGCAATCGGACATCACCCGGATGAAGTCCCGGATGAGATGGGCCATCCCTTGGTACACAATGCTTCCCGATGACACACGTGCGTTCGACGTCGACTTCGGTGTCGACCAGTGGCACGGCACCAACGCGTTCATCCGCTGGCCCGACGACGCCGGCGACCGGGTGTACCGCACCTACTTCGTCAACCGCCGCGGCGACGAGGCATTCGTCAACACCTGGAACTTCCTCGACATCACCGCCCTCGGGCGGCAGGAAAACTGGGAGGATTCGCCGCCCGGACACCCGCAGTCGGCGCCCTATCGGTGGTGGCGTTGGCACGACGCGTACGGCCCCGGGCCCGGCGACCTGCCGAGGGCTCTTCCCAGAGAAAGTTGACACATGTAAAGTTCGCGCGCATGGACAACATCCGGGGTAAGACCATCGCGATCACCGGAGCGGCCCGCGGTATCGGATACGCGACCGCCGAAACCCTCCTCAAGCGGGGTGCGCGCGTCGTCATCGGCGACCGCGACGTCGCTCTACAGGAGTCGTCGGTGGCCAGGCTGGGCAACCTCGGGCCGGTGTCGGGCTATCCGCTCGACGTCACCGACCGGGAGTCGTTCTCCACCTTCCTCGACAAGGCCCGCACCGACGGCGGTGGCCACCTCGACGTGCTCATCAACAACGCCGGCGTGATGCCGATCGGCCCCTTCCTGGAGCAGTCCGAGCAGGCCGTGCGTTCGTCCATCGAGGTCAACCTGTACGGGGTGATCACCGGCTGCCAGCTCGCGCTGCCGGACATGATCGCCCGCGGGCGGGGCCACATCATCAACATCGCGTCGCTGTCCGGGCTGATCCCGGTCCCCGGGCAGGTGGTCTACGTAGGTGCGAAGTTCGGCGTCGTCGGGTTGTCCGCCGCCCTGGCCGACGAGGTGGCACCGCACGGGGTGCATGTGTCGGTGGTGATGCCGCCGTTCACCAAGACCGAATTGATCTCGGGCACAAAGGAAACCGCTGCCATCAAGCCGGTGGAGCCGGCAGAAATCGCCGCGGCCGTGGCCAAGACGCTCGACAAGCCCAAGACCCATGTGTCGGTGCCGCCGTTCCTGCGCTTCACCGCACAGGCGGCGCAGATGCTCGGGCCGCGGGGACGCCGCTGGATGAACAACAAGCTGGGCCTGGACAGCGTGTTCCTAGAGTTCGACACCGCCGAGCGGCAGGGCTATGAGCAGCGGGCACGGTCCGCGCAGGGGCTAGCCGAATGACGATCAAGCGGCGAGGCACGAGCCGCGATGAGGAATTCGGCAGTCGGATCTAGCCGAATGACGATCAAGCGGCGAGGCACGAGCCGCGATGAGGAATTCGGCAATCAGATCTAGGTAGTGTCTGTTAATTGCGGACGCGGTGATAGATGATGATCGCAGCTAGGGTGACGCCCCCGAGGTAGCTCAGCGCGTATTTGTCGTATCGGGTGGCGATACCTCGCCAGTGCTTGAAGCGGTTGAAGGATCGCTCGACGGTGTTGCGGTGCTTATAGATTCGCCCGGAGAACGCCGGTGGCCGTCCGCCTTTGCTTCCCCGGCTCTTTCGGCGGGCGATCTGGTCGCTGCGCTCGGGAATGGTGTGGGCGATTTTGAGCTGGCGCAGTCGGGCTCGGGTCGAGTCATGGGAGTACGCCTTATCGGCGAGTAGCCGAAACTTTGGGCCCTGATGGGCAGTCAGCAGTGGCCACAGCATCGGGTTGTCGCCGGCTTGCCCCGGCGACAGTGCCATGGTGACCGCGCTGCAGCGTTGATCGGCCAGCGCGTGGATCTTCGTTGTCAGCCCGCCGCGTGAACGGCCGATGGCATGGTCATCGGGCTCATCGGGGTGTTTGTTGTAATTCGACAGATCCCCCTGTGTGGCGACCAGGGCGGGCACCAGCGGCATGCTGATGTACACGCACGCTGGTCGAATCCACCGCCAGCAGCAGTTCGACCAGCTCAGCGTCAGCGTCATCGACATCGATGTCACGGGAGATCGCTGCGAAGATCTGCGCGTAGGTGCCGTCGGTGGACCACCGCAGGTGACGTTCAGCCACCGACTGCCAGGCGCCGAACTGCGCGGGCAGATCGCGCCACGGAGATCCAGTCCGGTAACGCCAGATAATTCCTTCCAGCGTCACCCGATGATCGTTCCACGGCCGCCCGCGCCGTCGACCCGAAGGCAGTACCGGCTCAATCACCGACCACAAGTCATCAGAAATCACATCAGTCCGTAACACTTAAACAGCATCAGGCACAACATCGTTCACATTAAGCAGACACGCCCTAGCCGAAGACCGGTAGGGGTGCGCCCATCCTGTAGGCCTCGATCGTGTCGAGGTGCTCGAACAGCTCGTCGAGGTTGAACTGGTAATCCTCGGCCGTCCCGACAAACACCACGTGCGCGATCTGGCCGCCGTCGTCGGGGGTGAGCAGCACCACCGTCACGTTGACGGCCTCGTTCTCGTCTGGGACCTCGGCTTCGGAGGCCGGCCAGTACCAGGCGGCGCCGGTGTCATCCTCGACGTCGAGCGAGAACTCCCAGCCGCGCTCGGTCAGCTTGGCATCGAATTCCTCAAGGTCCGAGGCGATCTCGAGTTCGTCGGCGACCCGCGCCGGAAGCCAGGTCTGGTCCCGGACGGCCTGACGTTTCCTGCGTCGGGCCTTCTTCGCATCCGACCGTCTGGACAATTACCCGAGCGCCCGGTCCAGGTCGGCGATGAGGTCCTCGGTGCCTTCCAGCCCGACCGAGATCCGCACCACGCCGTCGCCGAGGCCGATCGCCGCCCGCCCCTCCGGCCCCATGGCCCGGTGCGTCGTCGTGGCTGGGTGGGTGATCAACGACTTGGCGTCGCCGAGGTTGTTGGAGATGTCGATGATGTGTAGCTTGTCGAGCACCTCGAAGGCCCGCTCCTTGCTGCCGCCCACCAGCTCGAAGGTGATCACCGTTCCGCCGCCGGACATCTGACGCTTGGCCAGGTCGTACTGCGGGTGCGATTCCAGGAACGGGTACTTCACCCAGCTGACCGCCGCATGCTGCTCGAGGAACTCGGCGATGCGGTGGGCCGACGCATTCTGGTGCTGCACCCGCAGGGACAGCGTCTCCAGCCCCTTGAGCAGGGTCCAGGCGTTGAACGGGCTCAGCGCCGGGCCCGTGTGACGCATCAGCTTCTGCACCGGCCCGTCGATGTACTCGGCGTCGCCGAGGATCGCCCCGCCCAGCACACGGCCCTGGCCGTCGATGTGCTTGGTGCCCGAGTACACGACGACATCGGCACCCAACGGCATGCCCCGTTGCAGCACCGGGGTGGCGAAGACGTTGTCCAACACCACCTTCGCGCCTGAAGCGTGCGCAAGATCGCACACCGCGGCGATGTCGACCAGCGACTGCATCGGGTTCGACGGCGTCTCGAAGAACACCGCTTGGGTCGGGACGGACAACGCCCGTTCCCACTGCTCGAGGTCATCGCCGTCGACGAACACCGTCTCGACGCCCCACCGCGGCAGGATCTCGTTGCACACCACGAAACACGAACCGAACAGGCTGCGTGCGGCCACCAGCCGGTCGCCGGCGCCCAGCAGCGCCCCCAGCGCGGTGAACACCGCCGACATGCCGGTCGCCGTCGCGAAGCACGCCGGGGCCCCCTCGAGCAGCCGCAGCCGCTCCTCGAACATCGCGATCGTCGGATTGCCGTAGCGCGAGTACACGAAGCGGTCGATCTCGCCGGTGAACGCCTTCTCCGCGGCGGCGGCCGACTCGTAGACGTAGCCCGAAGTCAGGTACAGCGCCTCGGCGGTCTCCTCGAAGCCCGACCGCAGCAGCCCGCCGCGCACCCCGATGGTGTCCAGGCTGACCCCCTCGGGAAGCGGAGCGGGGATCCGGACGGATTCGCCGTCGCTCATGACTGGGCCCACGGCAGCCCGACAGCCTTCCAGCCGGTGGCGCCGCGGTGCTTGTGCTCGTCGAGGTTGCCCTCGAAACCGTCCAGGATGTTGTAGGACGGGCCGATGCCGGCCTCGGTGGCAGCTTCTGCGGCCCCGATGGAGCGGTTGCCGGAGCGGCACAGGAACAGCACGGGACGCTCGCCCGGGGTGAGGCCCGCCGAGACCAGGTCGTCGACGAAACCGTCGTTGCGGGTGCCGTCCGTGCGATTCCACTCGATGTAGATCACGTCGCGCTGCAGCGAAGACAGATCGGGCACCCCGACGAATCGCCACTCGGCGTCGGTGCGGACGTCGACCAGCACCGCATCGGGGTTCTCGCTCAGCAGCGACCATGCCTGTTCAGGCGTGATGTCTCCGGCATAGCTCACGGTCGTGAGTGTCCCACAGCTAGCTGGGACCGGTCGAACAGACCTTCCAGCTTCCGCCCTCGCGCACGAAGGTCATCTCGACCGTCTCCTTGGCGTCCTTGTCCTTGTCGAAGTAGTAGGTGATATCGGCGGTGGCACGGTCGCCGTCCACTGCGACGCCGGCCACCCGGTCGACGAACCGCTCACCCCGCCGTAGGACCGAGGAACGTTGTGTATCAAGAACTTTGGACTCGGCGGCGTGCTGCTCGGCGCAGGTGAACACCTTGAAGTCGGCGTAGTCGCCGCGTTGCAGCGCGTCATTCTGGCCGGACGCGGCCCGCGCGATCTGCTGGTCGTCGGTCATTCCGTCGCCGGAGAACACGTTGAACAACCAGATTCCGATCACGACGGCCGTAATGATCGCCAGCGCCCCGAGGAACGGTGCGACTGCCGAGCCGCTGGACTCGGTGCCGTCGGTCTCGTCGCGGCCGCTCACCGGAGCCTGCGCACGGCGGTCGCGACGCGGCGGGCGCGATCGCGCGCCACGATCGGGTCCTGGGCGGTCGCCGTGGACCAGCTGCGCCAGGGCGCCTCGCCGCCGAACACCCGGACATCGCTTTCGGCGACCGCGAGCGCATCGGCCAGCACTGCGCGCATCTCGGCGCTGGACACGTCCCTGTCCTCTCCGTCGGAGTAGCCCACCTCGACCGCGCCCGGCGAGATCATGATGGTGTCGACCGGAAGCCCGAGGATGGCGCGCGCGTGCAGTTCGAACTGCGACAGCCGTTGCGAGCGCAGCGTCACCAGGCCGCTGTCCTGCAGCCGCGGCCTGACGTCGGAGAAATACACCTCGTCGCCACGCACCAGCAGTTCGACCGCGAACACCCCTCGGCCCCCGAGGGAGTTGACGATGCGTGCGGCGATCGACTTCGCCGAGTCCAGTGCGACAGGCGAGAGTTGCTGTGGCTGCCAGGATTCCAGCGCATCGCCGTCGCTCTGGTGATGTCCGATCGGCTCGCAGAAATGCACTGTGGGCCCGGCCGGCCCCGTCGTGCGCACCGTCAGCAGGGTGACCTCGAAGTCGACTTCGACAACCGTCTCAGCCAGGACGCGCTGCGTGCTCGGTGCGCCGCCGCCCACCGCCCGCTTCCAGGCCGGCTCCACGTCGGCGGGTCGCAGCAGCACCGACTCGCCCTCGCCCGGTGCTGCGGCAACCGGTTTGACCACCATCGGGAATCCGGCGTGCGCCGCGATCGCGGTGAGTTCCTCGACCGATCCCGCGAACCAGAACGGCGCGGTGGGCAGCCCGAGTTCGTCGGCGGCGAGCTTGCGCAGACCCTCGCCGTCCTGGGACAGACGGGCGGCCCGAGGCGTGGGGAACACCTCGACGTCGTCGCGTTCGGCGATCGACAGCAGCGCGTCCGTCCCCACGGTCGCCGTGTCGAGCACCACGTGGCCGGGCCGGTGCTCGTCGATCAGCGCCGTCAGCGCGTCCGCGTCTGGTTGGTCCGTGGCGGTGACCACCTCGGCGCCGAGCCGCCGGAACGCCAGCGCGAGCTCACTGCTGCGCGCGCCCACGCCGAGCAGCAGCACCGTCTCGCCGTACCTCGTGTCAGTCATCGAGTTTCCAGCCTGCCAGACGCGTCGCCGGAATCAGAACATGACGTGAGCGCCGCGCGGAACGTGCCCATCGCGTCGGTCAGGGCGGCGAACACCCTGTGCGCGGCCGCCAGGTCGCTGTCCGGCAGGTCGGACAGTGCCCGGTGGGTGTGCTCGGCCAGCGGAGTGAAGAACTCGCGGGCGACCTCCATGCCGGGCTGGGCGACGCGCAGCATCACCTTGCGCCGGTCGGCAGGGTCGGAATCCCGCAGCAGATGGCCCGACGCGATCATCCGCTCCACCAGGTAGGTGATGGCCGCCCCCGAGGTGCCCATCCGCTCCCGGAGCTCGCCGGCCGTCAGCGGCGTGCCGGCGTTCTCGGCGACCGTGACGTAGAGCAGTGCCCGGAAATCGTTGGCGGTCAACGCGTGCAGACCTGCGAAGCGGTGTCCTATCCGGTCAGATTCCGCCGTCATGGCCCGCACATCGGCGGCGATCGACGCCTCGAGCGCGACCCGGTCGACATCCTGCACGGCCCCCACCCTACCCGGAAAATTCAGTTGATTAATTGTTAATATTCTGAAATGTTAATCTGATGAACCGTCGATACTCGTGGGTGGTCGCGCTCCTGATCGTCCTTGCCTCCGGCGCCCTGACGGGGCTGCTCGGCAGCGGAGACTCCGGGTCGCAATCGCCGGTCGCGGTACCCGCCGACGCGGAGTCCGCACGCGCCGACGCCGTCAGGGAAACGTTCCCGGGCGGAGATCAGGTACCCGCAATCCTGGTAGTGACACGCACCGATTCCGCGCCGCTGGATCCGGCCGACCTGGACGCCGTGAACGCCGCGCGCGACCGCATGCTCGCGGCTACCGGCGGCGACGCCGTCGGCCCGCCGCCGCAGGTCTCCGACGACGGCCAGGCCGCGGTCGCGACGGTGCCGCTGTCGGGCGATCTGTCCGGCTTCGCGCTCACCGACAAGGTCAAGGAGCTGCGGTCCGCGGCGGCCGACGGACTGCCGGGCGACCTGCAGGCCGAGGTGACGGGCGGACCCGCGTTCGGCGCCGACATCGCCGCTTCGTTCTCCGGCGCGAACTTCACGCTGCTGGCGGTCACCGCGACCGTGGTGGCCCTGCTGCTGATCATCACCTACCGCTCGCCGGTGCTGTGGCTGGTACCGCTGCTGGTCATCGGTTTCGCTGACCGGGTCGCCGCGGTCGTCGGGGCGTCGGTGGCCGACGCACTGGGGATGAGCCCGGACGGTTCCACCTCGGGCATCACCAGCGTGCTGGTGTTCGGCGCGGGCACCAACTACGCGCTGCTGCTGATCTCCCGTTATCGGGAAGAGCTCGGCCGCAACGAGTCTCATCACACCGCGCTGCGCACCGCGGTCCGCCGCGCCGGGCCGGCGATCATCGCCAGCAACGCCACCGTGGTGCTCGCGCTACTGACCCTGCTGCTGGCGTCGTCGCCGAGCACCCGCAGTCTCGGCGTCCAGGCCGCCTCCGGCCTGGTGATCGCCGCGGTCTTCGTGATGCTGGTGCTGCCCCCTGCTCTAGGGGTGTTCGGCCGAAAACTGTTCTGGCCGTTCATCCCTGAAGTCGGAGCCCAGCCACTGACCGACAGCGGTGTCTGGCACCGGATCGCCGATGCGGTCGCACGCCGGCCCGCCCGGGTCGCGGTGGTGTCGATCGGCGCCCTGGCCCTGCTGTGCACCGGGCTGTTCGGCACCCCCGTCGGCCTGTCGCAGACCGAACAGTTCCGGGTGCAGGCCGAATCGGTCAGCGGGTTCGAGACCCTGGCCGACCACTTCCCCAGCGGCCTGACCGACCCCGCCCGGGTGATCGCGTCGACCGATCGCGCCGCCGAGGTGCAGCGTGCGATCACCGACACCCCCGGCGTCGTCTCGGTCGTGCCCGCGGGCAGCTCCCCGGACGGACTCAGTCAGTGGTCGGTGGTCCTGGAGGCCGCCCCGGCCACCGACGAGGCGTTCGACGCCGTTGACGCACTGCGCGATTCGGTCCACGCGGTGGACCCCGACGGTCTGGTCGGCGGTTCGGACGCCACCGCCCGGGACGCGGCCGCAGCGGCCGCCCACGACCGCGCGGTGGTGATTCCGGCGATCCTGCTGGTGGTGCTGATCGTGCTGTACGTACTGCTGCGGGCGGCGCTGGCGCCGCTGGTGCTGATCGCGGCCACGGTGCTCAGCTCGGTGGCGGCGCTGGGCCTGGGCAGCTGGGCCAGCGTGCATGTGTTCGGCTTCCCCGGGCTGGACAACACCGCCCCGCTGTTCGCATTCCTGTTCCTGGTGGCGCTCGGCGTGGACTACACGATCTTCCTGGTCACCCGGGCCCGGGAAGAGACTCCCGAGCACGGCACCCGCGACGGCATCGTGCGGGCCGTCTCGGCGACCGGGGCGGTGATCACCAGCGCGGGCATCGTGCTCGCCGCGGTGTTCTGCGTGCTGGGTGTGCTGCCGCTGATCGTGCTCACCCAGGTCGGCATCATCGTCGGACTCGGCATCCTGCTCGACACCTTCGTCGTGCGCACGGTGATCATCCCCGCGCTGTTCACGTTGATAGGGCCGAGGATCTGGTGGCCGGCGCTGCGCGGGGAGGCCACCACCGGCGGGTAGCGTCGAAACATGAGTCAGGCCACCGAACCCGTGCTGCCTCCGGTGCACATGCGCCGCGACGGGTTCGATCCCACGCCGCAGCTGCGCGAGATCCGTGAGACCGAGGGCGTGCGGACGGTGACCAACGCGTTCGGGATGACGGTGTACCTGGTCACCCGGTACGCGGACATCAAAACGGTGCTATCGGATCACGTCCGGTTCGCCAACGGCCGCCCGCCCGGGTTCGTATTGCCCGGTGCACCCCCGATCGACGAGGATGAACAGGCCCGCAGCCGGGCCGGGAACCTCCTCGGCCTCGACCCGCCCGAGCACCAACGGTTGCGCCGGATGCTCACCGGCGAGTTCACCCACCGCCGGATGACGCGGTTGCGGCCGCGCATCGTGGAGATCGTCGACGCGCAGCTGGACGCGCTGGGCGCGGCCGGCGAGTCGCACCGGACGCCGGGAGGAAGACGAGCAGTCGACCTGGTCGAGCATTTCGCCCTGCCGATCCCGTCCCTGGTGATCTGCGAGCTGCTCGGGGTGCCCTACGCCGACCGCGACGCCTTCCAGCGCCGCAGCGCCCGCCAGCTCGATCTGTCGATCCCGATCCCTGAGCGCCTGGAACTGGCGCGCGAAGCACGTGCCTACATGGACAGTCTCGTCGCCGGCGCGCGGGCGCGGCCCGGTGACGACATTCTCGGGATGCTGGTGCGCCAACACGGCGGCGAACTGACCGACGACGAGTTGATCGGCATCGCCGGTCTGCTGCTGCTGGCCGGCCACGAGACCACGTCGAACATGCTGGCGCTGGGCACACTTGCGTTGCTGCGCCATCCCGACCAGCTCGCCGCGGTGCGCGACGACCCGGCCGCGGTGGCGCCCGCGGTGGAGGAACTGCTGCGCTGGCTGTCGATCGTGCACACCTCGATCCCGCGCATCACGACCACCGACGTCGTCGTCGCGGACGTGGAGATCCCGGCCGGGCAATTGGTCTTCGCGTCTCTGCCCTCGGGTAACCGGGACAGCGAGTTCATCGACGCGCCAGATCATCTCGACATCAGCCGGGGAGCGATGGGGCATCTGGCATTCGGGCACGGCGTGCATCACTGCCTCGGCGCCCCGCTGGCCCGGATGGAGATGCAGATCGCCTTCCCGGCCTTGCTACGCCGCTTCCCGACGCTGGAGCCGGCCGAGGACTTCGCCGATGTGCAGTTCCGGTCGTTCCACTTCATCTACGGTCTGAAATCGTTGCAGGTCGCCTGGAAGTGAGGATCACATGACGGTGAGCAAGGTTCACGCCGACCGTGAGCTCTGCATTCAGGCGGGCAACTGCGTGATGGTCGCCGGCGACATCTTCGATCAGGACGACGACGGGATCGTGGTCATCCTCACCGACGAGGTCAGCGGCGACGCGGCCGAGCGCGCCCGGGAAGCGGTCAAACTCTGTCCGGCGAGCGCGCTGCGTCTGGATGATCGATGACGCCGGCACGGACCAGCAGCAGCACACTGACGATCAGCACCCAGACCGGGAAACTCACCGTCATCCACTTGGTGACGTCGCTGCCGATCAGGACACACAGCGCCACAACGTAAGTCACGACAACCAGCCAGGTCGGCATCAGCCGGGTGCGCAGCCAGATGGTGGCCAGCGAGATCATGAACACCGCGGCCATCCGCAGCGCGTAGGTGTCGGACAGCGCGAGCAGAAGCGCCTGACCGAAAGCGTTGACCTCGGTGCGCGAACCCGGCACGGCGGACTCCCTCGTCGCGATCAGCCCCGCACCTACGGCTGTCGACGCGAAGATCATCGCCAGGAACAGCAGACCGCTGCCGAGGAACACCGTCGAGAAGAACTTGTCCTCCAGCGCACCGACGCCGTCGCGGACCACGCCGAGGAACCACAGAAAGGCGATGCCGGCGAACGGCATCAACACGATGGCGATCCGCAGCCGGTGCACCGAGCCGTCCGGCAGCTCGGTGCGGATCAGCACCAGGGCCGCTCCGAACATCAGCGCGAACAGGACACCGGCGAACGCGGCAGCGCGTGGGGTGGTGAGCCGGCGCAGGTGCCGGTCTGCCGGATGGGTCATCGCATCATGCTGCCACGGCGGCCATCACGGTACGGTTCCCTCCGGCGTGTTTGGCGCGGTACATCGCGGCGTCGGCCCGCTCGATCAGCGTGCGGACCACGCCGCCGAGGTCGCCGTCGATCTGGGCGGTGGCCGCCCCGATGCTGACGGTCGGCACCAGCGCGGCATCGCAGCGCGCCACCGTGTCGTGCAGCAGCGCGGCCACGGCGGCGACGGTCTGCGGTCCGCCGTCGACGACGATGACGAACTCCTCACCGCCGGTGCGCGCGGTGACCGACCGCACGCCGAGGGCGGCCACCGCGGCGCGCGCCGCGTCGGCCACCGCCACCAGCACCCGGTCTCCGGTGTCGTGGCCGTACCGGTCGTTGATCGCCTTGAACTTGTCGATGTCCACCGCCAGCACGCCGACCCGGGTACCGCCCGGGGCCACCACCTCGGCCAGGTGAGTGTCCAGGCCGCGCCGGTTGAACAACCGGGTCAGCGGATCGTGGAGCGAGTCCACCGCGTCCATCCGCAGGGCCAGCAGGTAGGACTGGACGATGACCGGCAGCGCGATCACCGTCGGCATCAGCACCAGCAGGCGCACTGTGATCACCGAGACCGGCGCCGTGGCCTGGGCGATCGCGAGCCCGTAGGTGACCGCGAACACCACCGCGGTGAACCCCAGGTGCAGCAGCAACGCCCGGGGGCCGTGCACGACGACGATGTAGATGCCGTTGGCCGCCAGCAGCGCCAGACCGGGCATCGCGGTGAATGCGTCGTGATAGCAGGCCATCACCGCGACCACCGCGATGTCGGCGTACACCGCGAACGCGGCCGACTGCCGTTCGGTGGGCCAGGGCCCGAAGATCCACAGCACACCGAGCACGCACGAACTGGCGGCGATGGCAAGCACCAGGACGCGGCCCGCCACGGAGCCACCGTCGAAATAGGCCCACACCACCGACAGCACTGCGGTCAAGCCGTACAGCAACGAGAAGCAGCCGACGAAGACCTGATGCACCCGCAGCACCCCGCGGGCACGGAAATGTCTTGCCGTCCAGTCGAACTCGTGAGGTTGCCGCCACCAGGTGAGGAGAAACTCCCGCACCCCCATCGCTGTCCTCCCCCCAGAGGCGTCTGCTTAAGGCTGACCGGGCAAGAGCCTGATCATCAGCCCGTTCGACTCGGCGAGCACATTACCGTCGGCGTCGAGCAGCTCGGCGTTGACGAACGCTTTGCGCCCCTCGGCTTCCCGCAGCCAGCCCCGCGCGGTCAGCACGGTGTCGATCGGGGTGACCCTGCGGTAGTCCACGTGCAGAAATGCGGTGCGGCTGATCGGGCGGCCGGTCGCGTGGATCACCATGCCGAACATCGAATCGAACAGCAGCGGCAACACTCCGCCGTGCACGGCGGAGTTGCCGCCCACGTGGTAGCGGCTGAAGGTGACCTCCAACTCGACGCCGTCGGCCTCGAACTTGGTCACCGTCCACGGCGGCATCAGCAGGCTGCCCGCGCCCGGCAGGGCCGGCACCCGGTTGGCCGGGCCGACGCCTTCACCGGCACGGTAGGGCTCAAGCAGTTTCACCAGTTCCTCGACCCGGTCCGCGGCATCGTCCCAGGTGTCCGGGTCCGGGTTCGTCGACACGGCCAGGTCCTGGGCGCGCCGCATCGCGGCGAGGAAACGCCCGAAGCCGGGGCCGGGCCGGGCGGCTTCGAACACCGGGAAGCCGCCGTGCTTGTTGTACTCCGGATCGGTGCGGCGCGGATCCAACCCGTAGTCGGCTGACATCAACGCGGCGCCAAGACGTCGCGCCGCACGATCGTCTGGTCGCGTCCCGGACCGACACCGATGCACGAAACATAGGCTCCGGCAAGCTCTTCGAGCCGCAACACGTAGTCACGCGCCTTGGCGGGCAGATCCTCGAACTCGCGCGCGCCGGAGATGTCCTCCCACCAGCCGGGCAGCTCTTCGTAGATCGGCTCGGCGCGGGCGAAGTCGCTCTGGGTCATCGGCATCTCGTCGGTGCGCTTGCCGTTCACGGTGTAGCCGACGCAGATCGGCACCGTCTCCAGGCTGGACAACACGTCGAGCTTGGTGAGGAAGTAGTCGGTGATGCCGTTGACTCGGGTCGCGTACCGCGCGATCACCGCATCGAACCAGCCGCAGCGGCGGGCCCGGCCGGTGGTCACACCGACCTCACCGCCGGTCTTGGCCAGGTAGGCGCCGTGCTCGTCGAACAGTTCGGTGGGGAACGGACCCGAACCGACGCGCGTGGTGTAGGCCTTCAGGATTCCCAGCACCGTGGTGATCTGGGTAGGCCCGATACCGGATCCGACGGATGCGCCGCCGGCGGTCGGATTCGACGATGTGACATACGGATACGTGCCGTGGTCGACGTCGAGCAGCGTGCCCTGCGAACCTTCCAGCAGCACGATCTCGTCGCGTTCGAGCGCCTGGTTGAGCAGCAGCCTGGCGTCGGCGATGCGGTGCTTGAAACCCTCGGCCTGCTCCAGCAGGTTCTCCACGACCTCGGCCGGCTCCAACGCCTTGCGGTTGTAGATCTTGACCAGCACCTGGTTCTTGAATTCGAGTGCGCCCTCGATCTTTTCGGCCAACAGCGTCGGGTCGAGCACGTCGGCGACGCGGATGCCGATGCGTGCGATCTTGTCCTGGTAGCACGGGCCGATTCCCCGGCCGGTGGTGCCGATCTTCTTGTTGCCGGCGTAGCGCTCCACGACCTTGTCGATCGCGACGTGGTACGGCATCAGCAGGTTCGCGTCGGCCGAGATCAGCAGCCGCTCGGTGTCGACGCCGCGATCCTCCAGGCCCTTGAGCTCGGTGAGCAGCACCCCCGGGTCGACGACCACTCCGTTGCCGATCACGTTCGTCACGCCCCGCGTCAGAATCCCCGAGGGGATCAGGTGTAGGGCGAAGTTCTCGCCAGTCGGCAGCACCACAGTGTGACCGGCGTTGTTGCCGCCCTGGTAGCGCACCACCCACTGGACCCGTCCACCCAGGAGGTCGGTGGCTTTACCTTTGCCCTCGTCGCCCCACTGGGCGCCGATGAGGACGATTGCCGGCATCGCAGTCCTTCGCGTCTTCCGCTGGTTTTTCACGCTCGAGCTGCGCTCGATACAGTGTGCAGCCGGTGACCCACCCTATCTCAAGGAATGCGTTGGACCTGTCATTAGTCGCAGTCGTGCGCTCGGACAGGCACCGTCTTCCCAGGTCGCTCCGCCATCTCGCGGTCATCGAGCCCGACTTCGAGGAGGTGACGGGCTACCGGCGCCTGATCGTGGTCGGATCCCACCGGGACCTGTCCGCCGTCCTGACCCGGCTGCTTCGCGCCGACCGGCTCGACGTCGAGGTCGCCCACGTGCGGCGCCCGTGGCAGGCCCGGCGCGCCCGGACCGCGACCGCTCACCGGGTGCCGCTGATCCGCGACGAGACGGGCACCGTGATCACCGGGGCAGCGCTGTGGCTACCCCCGGACGGGCAGGCCACCCTGCGCGGTGAGGCCGTCGTGGATGACGCACGGCTCTTCGACGGGGAGGTGCCCGCTGTACGCGTCGAGCCGACCGCGGCGATGCCGGGTCTGCGCGCCCGCGTGGTGCCGGGACGGCTGCGCCGTGCGCGCTGGATCAGCGGGCGCGCTGCGCAGCTCGGGACCACGGGCGCGGTGGTGATCCGCGACGGCGAGGCCGCACAGCGGCCGGTCCGCCGGTCGACGTTCTACCGCCATACCGAGGGCTGGCTGCGGGTCGGGCGCGCCTAGGCTCGACCGGGTGCGCCCGAGCCCGGTTTTCCTCGCACTGGTCGCGGTCACCGCTGCCGGCGGGGCGCTGGCATGGACCACCGAGGGGCAGATCCGGCCGCTGTCCTACGTCGCGGTGTTCGTGTTCGTGATCTCCGGCTGGCTCGTGACGCTGTGCCTGCACGAGTTCGGCCACGCCTACTCCGCCTACCGGTTCGGCGACCGCGACGTCGCCACGCGCGGCTACCTCACGCTGAACCCGTTGAAGTATTCCCACCCGCTGTTGTCGCTCGGTCTGCCGGTGCTGTTCATCGCCCTCGGGGGCATCGGACTGCCCGGCGGCGCGGTGTACGTGCAGACCGGGCACATGACCGACCGGCAGAAGACCGTGGTGAGCCTGGCCGGGCCGGCGGTCAACCTGATCTTCGCGGTGCTGCTGCTCGGACTGACCCGGCTGCTGTACGACTCCGGGCACTCGGTGTTCTGGGCCGGGGTCGCGTTCCTCGGATTTCTGCAGGTCACCGCGCTGCTGCTGAACATGCTGCCGATCCCGGGGCTCGACGGCTACGGCGCGTTGGAACCGCATCTGAGCCCGGACACCCGGCGCGCGCTGCTGCCGGCCAAGCAGTGGGGGTTCTTCCTGCTGCTGATCCTGCTGATCGCGCCGCCGCTCAACCAGTGGTTCTTCGGGGCGGTGTACTGGCTGTTCGACCTGTCCGGGGTACCGCCCACGCTGTCGGCCATCGGCGGTCAGCTGACCCGGTTCTGGTCGGCCTGGGTCTGACCCTTGTCACATATGCGGCTTTGCGCATATATTTCAGCTTATGGGCGCCGGACACGATCACAGCCACGCCGGTGACACCAAGGTGTCGCGCATGGTCCTCGGGGCCGCGATCCTGTCGGTGTTTTTCTTCGTGGAGCTGGGCACGGCGCTGGCCATCAACTCGATCGCGCTGCTGGCCGACGCCGGGCACATGCTCACCGACCTCGTCGCGATGTTCATGGGACTGACCGCCGTACTGCTCGCCAGGCGCGGCAGCACGTCACCGTCGCGGACCTACGGCTGGCACCGCGCCGAGGTGTTCACCGCGGTCGCGAATGCGGCGCTGCTGCTCGGGGTGGCCGGGTTCATCCTGTACGAGGCCTTCGAGCGGCTCGGCGACGCGCCCGACGTCCCCGGCGTCCCGATGATCGTGGTCGCGTTGGCCGGGCTGATGGCCAACGCGGTCGTGATGCTGCTGCTGCGCTCGCACTCCAAGGAGAGCCTCGCGGTCAAGGGCGCCTACATGGAGGTCGTCGCCGACACCCTCGGCAGCATCGGGGTGCTGATCGCCGGCATCGTCGTCGTCACCACCGGGTGGCCCTACGCCGACGTCGTGGTCGCGGTGCTCGTGGCGCTCTGGGTGCTGCCCCGGGCCATCTCCCTGGCCAGGTCGGCGCTGCGCATCCTGTCGGAGTCCTCCCCCAGCCACATCGACGTCGACGAGCTACGTGAGGCACTGTGCGCCGTGGACGGGGTCACCGAGGTGCACGACCTGCACGTGTGGACGCTGGTGCCGGGTAAGGACATGGTGACCGCGCATCTGACCAGCGTCCGAGACTCGGCGCGGATCCTCGACGACGCGCGTGCCGTGCTGGCCGCGCGCGGGCTCGAACACTCCACCGTGCAGATCGAGCCGCCGGACACCGCCGCGGACTGCGAGTGCGAGAGCCAGAACTGCTAGCTCAGCCCGAGTTCGGCGCGGGCCGCCGGATCGCAGTCGTCGAGCAGATCCAGGCAGCGCTGATACTCGGGCAGCTCCCCGATCGCCTGGGCGGCGCGGGCCAGCGCCGCCACGCAGCGCAGGAAGCCCTGATTGGGCTCGTGGGCGAACGGCACCGGTCCGAAGCCCTTCCAGCCGTTGCGGCGCAGCGCGTCCAGGCCGCGGTGGTAACCGGTGCGGGCGTAGGCGTACGCGGCGACGGCCTGCTCGTCGGCGAGCGCCTGCTCGGCGAGCACCGCCCACGCGATCGACGCCGCCGGATGCGCCGCGGCGACGATGGCGGGGTTCTCCGCCGCGTCGAGTTCGGCTTCGGCGGCGGGGTCGCCGGGCAACAGCACAGGATCCGGTCCGAGGAGGTCACCCATCCGAGTCATGGGCCCATTGTGCCGTGCGGGCGCGCGCGGGCGTCACCGCGGATGGCTAAGCTTCCGCAATATGTCGAACGCAGGACGGCCTGACAATTCGGACCCGGATCTCACGTCCGCTGACGCCGAGACCGAGGTGTTCGCCCCCGCTGATCCGCGCAGCGAAGACCCCGACCAGTCCGGCGAGCGGCGGTTCACCGCTCCCTCGGGATTCGACGCCGGTTCCACCACGATCATCAACCGGCCCAACGAACCGGTCACCGAACAGTTCGCGGCACCCAAACCTGCTGCGCCACAGATGATTCCACCACGCGGCGACGCGCCGAAGCCGCCGCAGAAGAAGCGCAGGTGGGGCTGGGTGATCGCCATCGTGCTGGTGATCGCGGCGCTGGCCGCCGTCGCGATCCTGGGAACCCTGCTGCTCACGCGCGGTTCGGAGCCGGGGGTGTCGCAGGAGGACAGAGTCCGCTCGGCCATCCAGAGCTATGACGCCGCGATCGAGAAGGGTGATCTCGCGACGCTGCGCAGCATCACCTGCGGCAGCACCGCCGAGGCCTACAACAACCTGGACGACAAGAAGTGGGCCGACACGCACCGGCGGGTGGCCGACGCCGGCCGCTACCCCGTCGTCGCCAGCATCGACCAGATCGTCATCAACGGCGACCACGCCGAGGCCAATGTGACCACGTTCATGGCCTACGCACCGCAGACCCGCTCCACTCGCAGCTTCGACCTGCAGTTCCGCGACGACGAGTGGAAGATCTGCCAGGCCCCCACCTGAGCCGCCGGCCGGGCGCTAACCCGCCGACACGCTCCGGCCCGCGCTGTGTAGGTCGTTGCACGCCTCCACCACGCGATCGCTCATCGACGCCTCGGCCTTCTTGAGGTAGCTGCGCGGGTCGTAAACCTTCTTGTTGCCCACCTCGCCGTCGATTTTCAGTACCCCGTCGTAGTTGGTGAACATGTGTCCGGCGATCGGGCGGGTGAACGCGTACTGGGTGTCGGTGTCGACGTTCATCTTGACCACGCCATAGCGCAGCGAGTCCTCGATCTCGGACTTCAATGAGCCGGAACCGCCGTGAAACACGAAGTCGAACGGTTTGGAACCCTCCGGCAGACCAAGCTTGGCCGATGCCACCCGCTGCCCCTCGGCGAGCACCTCGGGCTTGAGCACCACGTTGCCCGGCTTGTACACGCCGTGCACGTTGCCGAACGTCGCGGCGAGCAGATACCTGCCGTGCTCCCCGGCGCCGAGCGCCTCGACGGTCTTCTCGAAGTCCTCGGGCGTGGTGTACAGCTTTTCGTTGATCTCGGCTTCGACCCCGTCCTCCTCGCCGCCGACGACCCCGATCTCGATCTCGATCACGATCTTCGCCGCGGCGGCCTGCTTGAGCAGTTCCTGGGCGATCGCCAGGTTCTCGTCGATCGGCACCGCCGAGCCGTCCCACATGTGCGACTGGAACAGCGGGTTCTCCCCCCTGCTCACCCGTTCGGCCGAGATCGCCAGCAGCGGACGGACGTACGTGTCCAGCTTGTCCTTCGGACAGTGATCGGTGTGCAGCGCGACGGTGATCGGGTACTTCTCGGCGATCACATGCGCGAACTCCGCCAGCGCCACCGCTCCGGTGACCATGTCTTTGACACCCAGACCGGACGCGAATTCCGCACCGCCGGTGGAGAACTGGATGATGCCGTCCGAACCGGCGTCGGCGAATCCCTTGATCGCTGCGTTGATGCTCTCCGAGCCGACACAGTTGATGGCCGGGAAGGCGAACGAGTGTTCCTTGGCGCGGTCCAACATCTCGGCGTAGACCTCGGGCGTGGCGATGGGCATGGCGTTCCTTTCGACCGGGGCCGGCGATGGGGCTGGAGCCGGGGTTCCTGCAGTATCTCAAGAAACGGCAGCGCTCACACGGTCAGAACCATCCGGTATCGGGCGCGGCCCGAGTCCATCGCCTCATAAGCCTCCGCCGCCCTGTCCAGCGGCACCTCCTCCACCTTCGCGCGCACCCCGGACAGCAGCGCGAAGTCCAGCGTTTCCTCGACGTCACGCGACGTGCCCGACGGGTGCCCGGTCACCGAACGCCCGTCGTTGATCAGATCGAGGGGGCTGATCGGCAGGTTCTCGGCGGTGACGCCGACGACCACGAGTTCGCCGGCCGGCCCCAGACCGCCGACGGTCGCGGCCATCGCGTCGGCGTTGTTCGCGGTGGCCAACACCACGGCCGCTCGGCCCAGCCGGGTGAGTTCGGCGGCGACGTCCTGGGCGGTGGAGTCGATGTAGTGGTGGGCGCCGAGTCGGGTGGCCTCCTCGGCCTTCCCGGCGCCGCGGGCGATAGCGACGGTCTCGAAACCCATCGCCCGCGACCACTGCACCCCGAGATGTCCCAGGCCTCCGACCCCGAGGACGGCCACCAGGTCACCGGCCTTGGCGCGGGTGTGTCGCAGACCGTTGAAGGTCGTCACGCCGGCGCAGCCCATCGGAGCGGCCTCGACGAAGGACAACCCGTCCGGGATCCGGGCGAGCGCGGTCACCGGCGCCGTCATCGACTCCGCGTAGCCGCCCGGGTAGTGCCAGCTCGGCACCTGCAAGCGCTCGCACTGCATGAACAAGCCCTTGCGGCACGGCACGCAGCGGTTGCAGTTGCCGCCGAACCAGCCGACGGCGACCCGGTCGCCGGCGGCGAAGTCCTGCACCCCGTCGCCCACCTCGGCCACGGTGCCCGCGACCTCGTGCCCCAGCGTGACCGGCCACTGCAGTCCCGGGAAGTGGCCGGCGCGGAACTCCCGGTCGGTGCCGCACACCCCGCACGCCGCCACCGAGATGCGGACGTGCCCCGGCGGCGGAGGCTGGGACTCGACCTCGACGACGGCGAACGCTTCATTGACGGACGGGACCTGAACCGCCTTGTGAGTGGGCATAACCGACATTAAGTCGAACGCGGTGATTCGGGGGCGCGATCACACGCCGGTAACCTAGGGAGCCGTGGTCGTCGACACTCTCGCCCTGATGCCGGGTTTCCTGGAGCCGGTCAACCTGCTCAACTCGTTCGGAACCTGGACACTGGCCGGACTGCTGCTCGTCGTCTTCGTCGAGTCGGGCCTGCTCTTCCCGCTGCTGCCGGGTGACTCGCTGCTCTTCACCGCCGGACTGGTGGCGGCGGGCGGCTCGGAGGAGATTCCGCCGTTCGCGCCACTGTGGGTGCTGTTGGTCACCATCCCGATCGCGGCGATCCTCGGGGACCAGGTGGGCTTCAACATCGGCAAGCAGGGCGGCACGCGCCTGTTCAAGGAAGACGCGCGGGTCTTCAAACAGCGCTATCTCGACGAGGCCCACGAGTTCTTCGAGAAGTACGGGCCGGTGACGATCTTCCTGGCTCGCTTCGTGCCGATCGTGCGCACCTACGCCCCCCTGGTGGCCGGCGCCGCCGACATGCGTTACCGCACATTCCTGATGTGGAACGTGACCGGCGGCATCGTGTGGGGCTCGGGGCTGACCCTGCTGGGCTACCTGCTGGGCCAGATCACGTTCATCCGCGACAACGTCGACTTCATCGTCATCGCCATCGTGGTGCTCTCGATCGTCCCGATCGTGCTCGAGGTGACGCGCAGGCGGTCCCGCAACAGGAACGGCGACCCCACCTCCGAGCCCACGCCCTAGGAGCGTGCGACGCGCGACTGTTCGAGTGCCCGGATCAGGCTCGCCGCGTCCCACGGCCCCTTGTGCCGTAACCCGTTGACGAAAAACGTCGGGGTGGCGCTCAGATCCATCTCGTCGGCGTCCTCGGCGTCGTCCTCCACCCGGTGCAGCACCTTCGACGAGTGCACCCGGACATCCTGGTCGAACTGTTCGATGTCGCAGCCGGCCGCGACCGCGTAGCGATACATGTCCGACCATTCCAGGTCGTCCTGATGGGCGAACAGTTCCCGGGCCATCTCCCAGAACCTGCCCTGCAGCGCGGCCGCCTCACTGGCCCGGGCGGCGTCGAACGCACGCGGATGCGCGCGCTCGAGCGGGAAGTGCCGCCACACGTACAGCAGGTCGTCGCCGAAGTGGGCGCGCACCTCGTCGATCATGCCGGTGGCCCGGCTGCAGAACGGGCACTCGAAGTCGCCGTATTCGACCAGCGTCAGCGGCGCGTCGGGCCGGCCCCGGACGTGGTCGCGCTCGGGATCGACCGGGCGCAGCAGTTTCAGCCCGACCGGCTCCGGTGGGCTCAGCGCGTCGGTGATCCGGAAGATGGCCCACCCGAACACGAACGCGATGACCGAGGCCGCCAGCACCCCGATCCGGGCCTGATCCTGGCGTCCGGGATCGGCGATCGCGATGTCGACGATGAACAGCGAGATCGTGAAGCCGATCCCCGACAGCGCTGCACCGCCGGCGATCCGGCGCAGGGTCAGGCCGGGCGCCAGCTGACCCAGTCCGCTGCGCTGCACCAGCCAGGTGGCGCCGGTGATCCCGACGAACTTGCCCAGCACCAGGCCGGCGACGATGCCCCAGGTCAGTGGCGAGCGCAGCGCGGTGGTCAGGCTCTCCCTATTAAGCACCACACCGGCGTTGACGAGCGCGAACAGCGGCAGGATCACGAACGACACCGCCGGGCCGACCGCGGTCTGCATCCGCTCGTTGATCGAGATGGCGTCGCGCAAAGAGCGGCTGGCCGCGCGCGCGTACTGGGAGTTCGGTGACTGCCGGAACGCCCGGATCTGCTCGACGGCCCGCTCGACGGGGCGGCGTTCAGGAGTGAACACCGGGATCAGCACCGCGACGGCGACACCGGCCAGGGTGGGATGGATACCGGCCAGGAACAACGCGATCCACAGCGCCACGCCGAGGACGGCGTATGCCGGACCCCGCGCGGCCGGAAGGTAGCGCACCGCGGCGAGCGCGACGAGCAGCCCCAGCGCCACCAGCAGCGGTCCGACCTGGATGCTGTCGGAGTAGAACACCGCGATCACGATCAGCGCGCCGACGTCGTCGACGACGGCGAGGGTGAGTAGGAACAGCCGGACCCGGGCCGGGAACATCGGTTTGATGATCGCCAGCGCACCGACCAGGAACGCCGTGTCGGTGGAGATCACCACACCCCAGGCGTGGGCGTTCTCCCCGGACGGGTTGAATGCCAGAAACACCACGGCGGGCAGGATCAGCCCGGCCGCGGCGGCGATCACCGGCACCGCGGCGCGGGACCGGTCGGTGAGCTCGCCGATGGTGAATTCCCGCGTCACCTCCAGCCCGACGATGAAGAAGAAGAACGTCATCAGCGCGTCGTTGACGATGTGCTTGACCGACATCTCGACGTGGTGATCACCGAAACCGAGACCGATCTCGGTGTCCAGCAGCGCCCGGTAGCTGTCGGCCCACGGCGAATTCGCCCACAGGATCGCCAGGACGGTGAATGCCAGCATCAAGGCTGCGGCGGTGTTGTCGGTGGTCCTGGTGGCCCGGCTGCCACGGTTGAGCCGCGAGGGCAGCAGCGGGAACCCGCGCTGTGCGGCCGGTTCAGTCACTGTCACCTGCGGTCACAACATGCGCGGCTTCCAGAACCATCCATCCCGACAGTTGCACGGACAGATCCCGCTCGGGGATCTCCGACGAATTGACCGCCCCCTCCACGAACTGCGCGTCCCCGCCGCCCGCGGTGGGCAGCTCCGCCGGGCGATCCCAGAACGCCCCGAACAACGGCAGGTTCTCGGTGGCCTTGCCGGTTTGCCGGTTGTCCCACACCGCCCGCGCCGACGTGACCACGATGTCGCCCGCCGTCTTACGGGCCTCGACGTCTGCGTCGGAGTCGCCGGGCAGCGCGGTCGCCACCAAGGCCAGGTATCGCGCGAGGATGCCGTCGAACAGTCCGCCGTCCCCACCCCCGGCGCCCTTGATCACCCCGCCCGGCGCCATGTGCTCGGCCACCGCGGCCACCAGCCGGCGCACCCGTTCGGCGTGCCGCGGGTCGCTGGTGCGCACCGCCAGTTCGGTCTCGGCGCCCAGCACCACGCCCTGGCAATAGGTGTACTGGGCGCGCACCAGCGAACCCGCCTTGATGCCGTCGAACACCAGGTGGGTGTCCGGGTCGATCAGGGTCTCGTCCATCCAGTCGGCCATCTGCTGGGCACGACGCAGAGGTTCGCCCAGAGAGGAGAGGTGCCGGGCGAGGAAGATCGCCGCCGGCCCGTTGGCGGGCGCGTTGAAGAACTGGTCCTGCTTGCGCCACGGGATGCCGCCGCCGTCCTCAGGCACCCACGCGGTCAGGAACTGATCGGCGAGCTTGTCCAGCGCCTTCGGCCGGCCCACCCCGGTCAGCCTCCCGGCCCGTTCGAGGGCCAGCGCCAGCCAGGCCATGTCGTCGTAGTAATCATTGGTCCACCGGCCCAGGTTGCGCAGCCGGTGCCCGCGGATCTGACGGTTGATCGCGGTCAGTCGTTCCGGTTTGGGGTCGCGGACCTGCGCGTCGACCAGGTTGTCCAGCAGGTGCGCCTGCCACCAGTAGTGCCAGGTGCCGAACCGGCGGTGCTGTGCCGCGGGGGGCCACGCGACCACCCCGAGCTGGGTGCCCGGCAGCCCCCACAGGCGTCTGAGGTGGCGCGTCGTGATCGCGGCTTCGGCACTGGCAGCGCGGTTGGCCCACAACTGATCCATGCCGTCGATCCTGCCTCACCGAAGCCGCGCAAGCTATGAGACAAATATGTCTCACATGAGCTAGTGTTGTCGCATGCCTGCCACCCGGGACGAGTTGCTCCGCGCCGCCGCCGACTTCCTCGGCCGCCGGCCGAACGCGACCCAGGACGAGATCGCCACCGCCGTCGGCGTGAGCCGCGCGACGCTGCACCGCCACTTCGCGGGCCGGCTCGCGTTGATGACCGCGCTGGAGGAGCTCGCGATCGCCGAAATGCGCGCGGCACTTGACACGGCCCGGCTGCACGAGGGCACCGCCACCGACGCGCTGCGGAGGCTGGTGGCGGCATGCGAACCGGTTTCGCCGTATCTGGCGCTGCTCTACAGCCAGAGTCAGGAACTCGACGTCGACACCACCCTGGACATCTGGCACGACGTCGACAGCGAGATCACCGCACTGTTCGAGCGCGGGCAGCGCGCCGGCGAGTTCCGGCCGGAACTCACCGCGGCGTGGCTCACCGAGGCGTTCTACGGCCTCATCGGCAGCACCGCGTGGTCGATCCGCGCCGGCCGCGCCGCGGCCCGGGACTTCGACCGGTTCGTCATCGGCTTGCTTCTGCACGGGGTGAGCGCATGACCCGCCGCTGGGCGGCTCTCGGTGTCCTGACACTGGCCGTACTGCTGATCGGCATCGACGGCACGGTGCTCGCACTGGCGACCCCGTTCATCAGCTCCGACCTCGGCGCCACCGGCACCCAGATCCTGTGGATCGGTGACATCTACTCGTTCGTGCTCGCCGCGCTGCTCATCAGCATGGGCAGCCTCGGCGACCGGATCGGACACCGGAAGTTGCTGCTCTGCGGCGCAACGGCTTTCGCGGTCATCTCGGCCGTCACGGCGTACTCTTCGTCGCCGCAGATGCTGATCGCCACCCGAGCGCTGCTCGGGATGGCCGGCGCGACCCTGACACCGGCCACATTGGCGTTGATCCGCGGCCTGTTCCCCGATCAGCGCGAGCGCAGCATCGCCGTCGGCGTGTGGGCGTCGGCATTCTCGGCCGGCGCCGCGCTCGGACCGGTGGTGGGCGGCGTTCTGCTGGAGCACTTCTGGTGGGGATCGGTATTTCTGATCAACATCCCGGTCATGGCGGTCCTGCTCGTTGGCGGCGTGCTGCTGCTGCCCGAACACCGCAACCCCGACCCCGGTCCGTGGGATCTGCCCAGCGTCGCGCTGTCGATGGCCGGGATGCTCGGCGTGGTGTACGCGCTGAAGGAGGGCTTCACCGGGCTGGTGCACGGCATCGGAGCCGACGTGGTGATCGCCGGCCTGGCCGGCGTCGCGGCGCTCATACTGTTCGTCCGTCGTCAGTTGCGGCTTCCGGCGCCGCTGATCGACGTGCGCCTGTTCGGCAACCCACGGTTTTCCGGCGTGGTGGCCGCGAACCTGCTGTCGGTGCTCGGGCTGTCCGGCCTGGTGTTCTTCCTGTCCCAGTATTTCCAACTCGTGCACGGGTACGGCCCGTTGAAGGCGGGCCTGGCCGAACTCCCGGCCGCGGTGACGGCCACGGTGTTCGGGGTGCTTGCCGGCGTGGCCGTGCGCCACTTCTCCCACCGCGCCGTGCTGACCACCGGACTCGCCCTCGTCGGCGTGGCGATGGCCGCGCTGATGGGCACGCTGCTCATCCTCACCCCGATCGCGCCGTACCCGCCGCTGGGTGTCGCGTTGTTCGTGGTCGGCGTCGGCCTCGGACTGGCGTTCACCGTCGCCAGCGACGTGATCCTGGCCAGCGTCCCCAAGGAGCGGGCCGGCGCGGCGGCCGCGGTCTCGGAGACGGCCTACGAACTCGGCATGGCGCTGGGCATCGCGATGCTCGGCTCGATCGTCACCGCCGTGTACCGCACCGTCGCGTTCGCGCCACAGCTTGCGCCCGGGCTCGCCGAGCAGGCCCGCGACTCACTGCCCAGCGCGATCCACGCCGCCCAGGCGCTGCCCGCCGATCAGCAGGCGGTGATGCTCGACGCCGCGAAAGCATCGTTCACCCAGGGCCTTTCGGTGGCTTCCGGGGTCGGGGCCGTTCTTCTGCTCACCTCCGCGGTCGCGGTGTGGTGGCTGCTACGTCCCCGGCCGGGGGACTCACCACGCCTGGTTGAGGTCGGCGTGCTGACGGATCCAGGCGTGCATCGCGATCCCGGCGGCGACCCCCGCGTTGATACTGCGCGTGGATCCGAACTGGGCGATTGAAACCGTCAGCGGAGCACCGTCTTTCGCGTCCTCGGTGATACCCGGTCCTTCCTGCCCGAAGATGAGCAGGCAGTCCCGGGGCAGTGTCACGTCCTCGATGCGGGCCGCACCCTGGACGTTGTCGACGGCGACCACGGCCAGCCCGGCCGCAGCCGCGAAGTCGAGGAGGTCGGCGGTGGTGTCGTGGTGGCGCAGTCGCTGGTACCGGTCGGTCACCATGGCGCCGCGCCGATTCCAGCGGCGGCGGCCGACGATGTGCACGGTGTCCACCGCGAACGCGTTCGCGGTCCGCACCACCGAGCCGATGTTCGCGTCGTTGCCGAAGTTCTCGATCGCGATGTGCAGCGGGTGCCGGCGCCGATCGATATCGGCGATGATCGCTTCCCGGGTCCAATAGCGGTATGCGTCAACGACATTGCGGGTGTCACCGGTGCGCAGCAGTTCAGGGTCGAAGCGCGGGTCGTCCGGGAGTGGCCCCTGCCAGGGTCCCACCCCGGGACCCTGGCCCCATTCGGTTGGACCGGGCTGGTCAGTCATCGGTGGTCCACAGCGCCGCGCTCGTGCCGATCAGCGACACAGTGGCGTACAGCAGCGCCGCGTTGATCTCCCCCTGCGTGCACAGCGACACACCCACCTGCACGCTGTCGCGCGATGCGTCGGGCAGCACCAGCACCGACGACCCGTACACTCCGCAGGCGTGACTTAGCCCCTTGCCGGGCAGCGTCGGTGCGGTGACCACCATCATCGGACCGCCCCGCTCGGCGGAGTCGTCGCGGTAGCGCGCTGCCAGACCGCTGATCTGCAGGCCGAGCAGCATGTAGCCGTCACCCTGGAACGCCGCCGGATCCCCCAACGCCGACGGAGCCAGCATGGCGCCGTCGGCGCGGAACGCGTCGACGCTGGTGGTCTTCAACGACAGGCCGGTGTCGCTTCCGGTGGTCGGCGGCAGCCCGACCGGGAACGCGGCGGGGTAGGCGACGGTGGTGCCGGGCATGCGGTCGCGCGGCGAATACACGTATACGCCGCGCACCTGGGACTGGTCGCGCAGCGGGCCGAGGCAGACCGTCCCGGTCAGCCGGTCCGGGGTCGGCGCCGTCAGCGGTCGGATGTCGAGGCTGGTCACGTCGTCACAGCCGCCGATCGCGTTCGCCTCCAGGGGGTGGGCCAGCGCGCCATAGAGACCGAACCGGAGGTCCTCGGGCGCGGCGTGCGGTTCACCTTCCCGCGCCGGGGACGCGTCGACGTCGACGAGCACGTTCTCGGCGTCGAAGCGCAGGTTGGCCACCGACATGTTCCATCCCAGGATGGCCAGCGATTCGCCGATCGTCGCGGTGGCCGCGGAGAAGACATCGTCACGGGCCTGCGGCGCGGAGCATGACGTGACGGCAAGCAGGATCGCCGCCAGCACCGTGATTACCCGCACCGGTTCTCAGGTCCGCCCACGGCCCTTGCCCACCACTTTCGTCAACGCGCGCACCAGGTTTCGCGGAACGACCCGGCTACCGGCCGTCAGCGCCTTGTACTGGAGGCCCGGGATGATCACCACCTTGCCCTTGGCGACGTCGGCCATCGTCTCGCGCACCACGTCGTCGACCTCCAGCCACAGCAACGACGAGGTGCCCGCCATGTCGATGCCGGCGCGCTGATGGAACTCGGTGTGCACGAATCCCGGGCACACCGCGTGCACGCCCACCCCGGTGCCGCCGAGACCGTTGGCCAGCCCCTCGGAGAATGACACCACCCACGCCTTGGACGCCGAATAGGTCGAACCGCGGCCGGGCAGCAGACCGGCCACGGACGCCACGTTGAGCACGGTGCCCGAGCCGGCCGCCAGCATCGACGGCAGCGCGGCATGGGTGAGCTGCATGACGGCGGTGACATTGACGTCGAGCTGGGCCTGCAGCATCTGGTAGTCGGCGGTCCAGAATTCCCCGGAGGTGCCGAAGCCGGCGTTGTTGACCAGGACGTCGACCCCGGCCCGCAGGCGGTCGGCGACGGCGGCGCGGTCGGCGGCGTCGGCCAGATCGGCGCGCAGCACCTCGACGTGCGCGCCTGCCTCGTCGCGCAGCTCGGCGCCGAGGCGTTCCAGCCGCTCGGCGTCGCGGGCGACGAGCACGAGGTCATAGCCGTCGGCGGCGTAGCGGCGCGCGAAACCCTCACCGAGCCCGGACGTCGGTCCGGTGATCAGAGCGACGGGGCGTGGCATGCCCCAGAGGATACTTATCGCTGATAGTTCGGCGACTGCCGCCCATTACGCGGCGGCGGCGGTGGCGGTGTGCGGCGCTGCGGATCGGGCCGACCGGCCTCGGGCCGCGGCGGCCCCGCCGGGGCGGGGGTGAGCGGGCGGCTCGGCGAGCCGGTGCGGCGCGCGACAGGCTGACCGGTGGCCGCGGACGGGACCGGCGGCAGCACCCGCAGCAGGTCGTTGAACTGCCGGACCGTGCGCAGCCCCTCGTCCCACTGGGCGCGGGTACTGGTGACCGGCATGCTGATCAGCGTCCAGTTCTGCTCGTTCCACATGATCTCCGCGCAATCCGGGGCGGTGTGGGCGAACGTCACCATGCGGCGGTCACAGGCGCGGCGGGCCGCGTCGAGATTCGTGGAGTAGACCATGCGCGGACCGATCGCCCCCAGCAGCCAGATGTCGCTCTCGCGGGGCTCCTTGACGCCCTTGAGACGCATGTCGACGACGACGTTGGTGCCGACCTTGCGGTGCAGAGCGATCACGGTAGCGACGTCGTCGAGATCGAAGATGAACACCGCCTCGCCGCGGATCTGCCCGAGCACCACGTTACGGGCCGTCACGTCGCCGACGGTGGACATGACCCCACGCTTCCAGCGCTTGAGGATGTCGGTCGACTCGTGTTCGTAGTCGAAACCGTGCGACTTCGCCCACGACTTACGCCGACGACCGAGCCCGCGGCGTCGGTCCTGGTCGACGTACAGCAGAACTGCCGCACCCACGAAACAGAGTGCGGACAGCGTGAACCAAAGCGGAACCATTGCGTCAAGAGTATCCGCTCGACACGGCGCTCTCCGAATCCGAATGGGTCACAACCCGGTCACCCTTCCCGCGAAATCGCATTCCACGCGCGTCAAGTAGCGAATTCAGCGCGTGGAACGCGATTTCGGCGAGGGTCAGCCCAGCACCAGCTTGTCGCCGTCCGGGCTCACATTGACCGGCACCACGTCGCCGTCGTGCACGTCGCCCGCGAGCAGCATCTTCGCCAGCTGGTCACCGATCGCCTGCTGGATCAGCCTGCGCAGCGGGCGCGCACCGTACAGCGGGTCGAACCCGCGCTGGGCGAGCCACTGCTTGGCCGGTAGGGACACCTCGAGGGTCAGCCTGCGCTGCGCCAACCGCTTGGCGAGCTGCTGCAGCTGGATGTCGACGATCGACACCAGCTCGCCGGGCTCCAGGCCGTCGAAGACGATCACGTCGTCGAGCCGGTTGATGAACTCCGGCTTGAACGCCGAGCGCACCGCCGCCATCACCTGTTCCTCGGAGCCCCCGGCGCCCAGGTTGGACGTCAGGATCAGGATGGTGTTGCGGAAGTCCACCGTGCGGCCCTGGCCGTCGGTCAGCCTGCCCTCGTCGAGCACCTGCAACAGCACGTCGAACACGTCCGGGTGGGCCTTCTCGATCTCGTCGAACAGGATCACCGTGTACGGACGCCGCCGCACCGCCTCGGTCAGCTGACCGCCCTGGTCATAGCCGACGTAGCCGGGAGGTGCTCCGACCAGGCGGGCCACCGAGTGCTTCTCGCCATACTCGCTCATGTCGATGCGGACCATCGCGCGCTCATCGTCGAACAGGAACTCCGCCAGCGCCTTGGCTAGCTCGGTCTTGCCGACACCGGTCGGGCCGAGGAACATGAATGAGCCCGTCGGCCGGTTCGGGTCGGCGACACCGGCTCGGCTGCGCCGCACCGCGTCCGACACCGCCTGCACCGCGGCTTTCTGGCCGACGACGCGCTTACCCAGCTCGTCCTCCATGCGCAGCAGCTTGGCCGTTTCGCCTTCGAGCATCCGGCCGGCCGGGATGCCGGTCCAGGCCGACACCACATCGGCAATGTCGTCGGGGCCGACCTCCTCCTTGAGCATCACGTTCTCGCGCGCCTCGGCTTGCGGAACGGCGGCGTCGAGTTTCTTCTCGACCTCGGGGATGCGGCCGTACCGCAGCTCGGCGGCCTTGGCCAGATCGCCGTCGCGTTCGGCCCGGTCGGCCGCACCGCGCAGGTCCTCCAGCTGTTCCTTGAGCTCGCGGACGACATCGATGGCGTTCTTCTCGTTCTGCCACCTGCTGGTCAGCTCGGAGAGCTTCTCCTTCTGATCGGCCAGTTCGGAGCGCAGCTTCTCCAAACGGTCGCGCGACGCAGCATCTGATTCCTTCTCCAGCGCCATCTCCTCGATCTCGAGGCGACGGACCAGCCGCTCGACCTCGTCGATCTCGACGGGACGCGAGTCGATCTCCATGCGCAGCCGGGAGGCGGCCTCGTCGACCAGGTCGATGGCCTTGTCCGGAAGGAACCGGGCGGTGATGTAGCGGTCGCTCAGCGTGGCCGCGGAGACCAGTGCCGAGTCGGTGATCCGCACGCCGTGGTGCACCTCGTAGCGCTCCTTGAGGCCACGAAGGATGCCGACGGTGTCCTCGACCGACGGTTCGCCGACCAGCACCTGCTGGAATCGGCGTTCCAGCGCGGCGTCCTTCTCGATGTACTTGCGGTACTCATCGAGCGTGGTCGCGCCGACCAGCCGCAGCTCACCGCGGGCCAGCATCGGCTTGATCATGTTGCCGGCGTCCATCGCCGATTCACCGGTCGCGCCGGCGCCGACGATGGTGTGCAACTCGTCGATGAACGTGATGATCTGACCCGCCGAGTTCTTGATGTCGTCCAGGACGGCCTTCAGCCGTTCCTCGAACTCACCGCGGTACTTGGCGCCGGCCACCATCGAGCCCAGGTCGAGCGACACGACGGTCTTGTCGCGCAGGCTTTCCGGCACGTCGCCGGCGACGATGCGCTGGGCCAGGCCCTCCACGATCGCGGTCTTGCCGACGCCGGGTTCGCCGATGAGCACCGGGTTGTTCTTGGTACGCCGGCTCAGCACCTGCACGACGCGCCGGATCTCGGTGTCGCGGCCGATGACCGGATCGAGCTTGCCTTCCCGCGCGCGGGCGGTCAGGTCGGTGGAGTACTTCTCCAGCGCCTGATAGGTGCCCTCGGGATCGGGGCTGGTGACGCGGGCACTGCCGCGCACCTTGACGAACGCCTCCCGCAACGCCTGCGGGGACGCGCCGTGGCCGGTCAGGAGTTTCGCAACATCGGTGTCGTTGCTGGCCAGACCGACGAGCAGGTGCTCGGTGGAGACGTACTCGTCGTCCATCTCGGTGGCGAGGTTGGTCGCGGCGGTGATCGCCGCGATCGACTGAGGCGCCAGCTGCGGCTGCGAGCTCGAACCGGTGACACTGGGCAACCGGTCGAGCAGCCGTTGCGTCTCGGCGCGGACGGTCGCGGGTTCGACGCCGACGGCCTCGAGAAGTGGTGCGGCGATTCCGTCATTCTGCGTCAGCAGAGCCATCAGCAGGTGCGCGGGCGTGATCTGCGGGTTCCCCGCGGCGGTGGCCGCCTGCAGCGCCGAGGTCAGGACCGCCTGGGTCTTGGTCGTCGGGTTGAACGAGTCCACGACACCTCCCTTTCCTATATGTATGTCAGGACTGCACAGCAGGCCCCTGAAATGCTTGTCTTCCACTCCAACGCCGTCAAGGTTGAGTGTGTTCCGCTCAAGTCTGATTAGTTTTACCAGATTTTCGGCGGCGGACACGAGTGCCGTGCCCGGTGCCCGGCTCCGCAGCGGGTTAGCGTCGCCCTATGTCCGACTCCGGCTCCGGTGATTTCGAGTTCGAACGGAAGTTCTTCGTCCGCGACATGCCCGCTGTGGCCGCCTCCGATCCGACTCCCGTCCTGATCGCCCAGGCCTATCTGTTCGCTTCCGACGGCTACGCGGTGCGGGTGCGGCTGCAGGGACCAGCGCCCGCCGACCTGAGTGGAACTCCCGGGGACCTGGTGACGAGACTGGGCGACGACGCGATCGGCACCATGACGGCCAAAGGCCCTGCGGCCGGCGGCACCCGTTACGAGGCCGAGCGAGATCTCGATCCGTTGGTCGCCGGGCAGATCGTGTCCCGGGCCGAGCACGTCGTGCTCAAGGTCAGGTCGTCGGTCTGGCTCGGCGAGGACGGCTGGGTCCTCGACCGGTTCCTCGGCGGCAACGCTCCCCTGCTGCTCGCCGAGGTGGAGCGCAACGGCCCGGTGGTCGACCTGGCGATCCCGTCGTTCTGCACCACCGAGGTGTCCGAGGACGACCGGTTCCGCAACGAGTACCTGGCGCATCACCCGTTCGGCACGTGGGCGGCGGACTACCGCCGCGAGCTGAACCTGCTCGGCCCGCGGTTCGTCGACAATCTCGGGCAGAACGAATTCGAGGGCACCTGAAGCTCCCCGGCCTGCCACTGCCGCGTCAATTCCGCTCAGGCTGAGCCCAACTCTTTTCTCAAGCAAGCATCACGCGGATGCTGACGCAGCCACCACACCGTGGCGGGAGTTCGCCAGTCGCGGGCTCCGTCAACTCACCCACTGGCCGGGCCGGCAGCCCACGCGCTGCGCCCAGCCTTGCTGGGGTGATGTCACCGCGCCGAGGAGTGTCTCCGTGTTCCATCCGTCCGACCTGTCGCCAGGCATCGGCTTCGCCCTGATGCTGGGCCTGGGCGCCTTCATGTTCGTCGTCGCCTTCACCGTCCGCTCGATGGTGAGGAACACCCACGATTTCGTGATCGCCGACCGCCGTATCGGTTTCGGCTTCGGCGTCGGCTCGGTGATCGCGGTGTGGACCTGGTCGATGGCGGTGATGATGTCGTCGGCGCAGGCCTTCAGCTTCGGTACCTCCGGCCTGATCTGGTTCGTGGTGCCCAACGGCCTGGCGGTGATGGTGATGGTGCCGTTCGCGCTGCGGCTGCGGCGCCAGATGCCGGCCGGCTACACGATCGTGGAGTTCATCCGCGAACGCTTCCAGAACAAACCCGCCACGACGGTGATGCTGGTGGCGATGCTGCTCGGGCTGCTCGCCGAAATCTTCATCAACCTGTTCGGCGTGGTGTTGGTGATGGGCGTGATCTTCGGCCTCAACCCCACCGTGGTGCTCATCGTGACGCTGGCGACGGTCACTGTGTACTCCTATTTCGGCGGCCTGTGGACCTCGGCGATCACGGCGACGTTCAACACACTGCTCATCACCGTGCCCGCGGCGATCGTGGTGCTGTACGTGCTGCAGAAAGTCGGCGGGCCCGAGCTGGTGTTCCAAAAGGTCGACGAGGCAGGGGCCGACACGCTCAATGCTCTCGACGGCTCCGCCGCGGCCGCCTTCGGCATCTCGCTCGCGCTGGGCCTACTCGCGTCGACGATGGCCGACCAGACGTTCTGGCAGAAGGCGTGGGCGCTAAAGCCCGCGTCGGCCGGTCGCACCTTCGTCTGGGCCGGCATGTGGTTTTACCCGATCCCGATCGTGCTCGGCCTGCTCGGCCTGGTCGGCCTCGGGTTCGGCGTGACGCTGCAGGATCTGGGAGCCGCCGGCCCCGGCGGCATCGGGCCGTACGTGATCAGCCACCTCGGTCTGCCGATCGTGCTGATCGCCCTCTATGTCCTGATCATCCTCAACGCCTGCTACTCGTCGATCGACGGGGCGTTCTCGGCGTTGTCCTCGGTGGTCGCGGTCGACATCCTCAAGCGGGCGAAGCCGGACATCGCGCCGAAGTCATTGTTCCGCTACACCAAAGCCTCGATCCTCGTCGCCGGCGTGATCGGCGGCATCGTGGTCAGCTCCGGCATCGACTACGTGGATCTGGTCAACACCGTGTACTTCCTCAAGGCCTCGCTGATCATCCCGCTGGGGCTGGCGATCTTCTGGAAGCGCATGACCTCAACGGCGTTCGTCACCAGCCTCGTGCTGGCCATCGCCGTCGGCTACCCCGTCCGTGAGTTCGTCGGCGAACTGCCCGGAATCATCACCCTGGAGGTCATTTCACTCGTGGCTGCCGTCGGCATAAGCCTGTTGTCCCAGCAGAGATTCGACTACGAGGCGCTCACGCGGCGCGGCGAGGCGCTCACCGAGCGCGACGTGCCGACCGCTGCCCCGACGACGGAACCGGATCCGGTCCGATGAGCGCGTTCTGGATCGCCGTCGTCATCGGCGTCGCCGTCGGCGTGGTGTACGTGGCGCTGGCCGTGCAGGCGTTCTTCAGGGTGCGCCGCGATGTACTGGCCTCGGCCGAGCTAGGCGTGGCCGCCGAGATCGACACCGCCGGGCTGGAAGAGGACCACGGCACCTTTGCCTGGAAGGCGCTCGGCGCGGTGGCCGCCTCGACGGCGGTAATCGTGCTGCTCGGTGTCAGCCCCGTCTTCTGGTATCTCCCAGCAGTTCTGGCCATCGGCTCCGCCGCGGCCGTGGCCACCGCCTTCATCATCGACCGGAGAGTTCAACCGTGACCGAGAACGTCAAGAAAGCTCATCTGCTCGGGTTCGTTCAGCACGGTGTGATGAACCACGCATCGACGATGTGGGCGCACCCGCGTGACAAGGTGGGCTATCACTGGTCGCGGCCGGAGTATTGGCGCGACCTGGGCCGCACGATGGAACGCGGCTTGTTCGACGCGATGTTCATCGCCGACGAGCTGGCCCCGTACACCACCTATAAGGGCAACTCCGATCCGGTGGTGAAGTTCGCCGGCCAGTGCCCCGTGCACGAACCGGCCAGCGTGGTGCCGATCGTCGGGGCGTTCACCAAGCACCTGGGCATCGGCATCACGTTGTCGACTTCCTTTGTGCCGCCGTACATGATGGCCCGCCAGCTGTCCACGCTGGACCACCTCACCGGCGGCCGGGTGGGCTGGAACATCGTCACCTCGTACTCCAAGAGCGAGTTCCAGGCGATGGGCAAGCAGAACCTCACCCCGCGCGACAAACGCTACGAGGTGGTCGAGGAGTACATGCAGCTGCTCTATCAGCTGTGGGACTCCTGGGACGACGACGCGATCGTCTACGACCGCGAGAACGGGATCTTCGCCGACCCCGCCAAGGTCCGCGAGGTCGACTTCCAGGGCGAGTTCTTCCAGTCCAAAGGTCGCCACTTCGTGGCCCCGTCCCCGCAGAAGCGGCCCGTGCTGTGGCAGGCCGGATCCTCGGACCAGGGACGGGAATTCGCCTCCAAGCACGCCGAGTCGGTGTTCGGCATCTTCCCGACACCCAAAAGCATGCGCGCCTACGCCGACGACATCCGCACCCGCGCCGACAACCACGGCCGCGACCCGGAGTCGGTGAAACTGATCTACGGCCTGCAAACCGTCATCGACCGCGACAAATCCCGCGCCAACGACCGCTACGCCGAGTTCGTCGAAAACGTCCAGATCGAAAGCGCACTGGGAATCCTGTCCGGGCACACCGGGTTCGACTTCTCCACCCTCGGCCTGGACGACAACGTCGTCGACGCCGACGTCCAAGGCATCCGGGGCCTGTTCGACGCCATCCTCGAAGCCAAGGACGGCGCCCCGGTCACCGTGCGCGAGGCCGCCCAGATCTACGGCGTGTCCATGGGCGCACCGGTCGCGGTCGGCACGCCGGCCGATGTGGCCGACCAGATGGAGCAGTACCTCGACGACGGCGGCTGCAACGGCTTCATGATGCTGGCCACCGACACGCCGGGCTGCTTCAACGACATGACCGAACTACTGGTCCCCGAACTGCAACGACGCGGACGCTTCCGCACCCGCTACCCCGGAACCACACTGCGCGAAAGCCTCCAGGAGTATTGATTGCGCAAGGCGCATTTTCTCGCCTTCATGCAGCACGGGGTGAGCAGTCACTCAGTCGGCATGTGGCGCCACCCGCAGGACAAGGTCGGCTGGGACTACGCGTCGCCACCGTACTGGGAACATCTGGCCAAGACGCTGGAGCGAGGGCTGTTCGACGCGGTGTTCCTGGCCGACGAACTGGCCCCGTACAACTCCTTCGAGAACAGCTCGGACGCCACTGTGCGGTACGCGGTGCAGGCCCCGACGCATGAGCCGGCGGCACTGGCGCCGATAATCACCGGCGCGACAACGAATCTCGGAGTGGGCATCACGTTGTCGACCGCGTTCGAGCATCCCTACTCGATGGCCCGCCGGCTGTCCACGCTCGACCACCTCTCGGGCGGGCGGATCGCGTGGAACATCGTCGGGTCGTACTCGCCGTCGGAGTTCGCGGCCTACGGACAGGAGATGCCGGACCGCTCGATCCGCTACGAGCGCATCGCCGAGTATGTGGACCTGTGCTGTCAGTTGTGGGATTCGTGGCAGCCCGACGCGGTGGTCGCCGACCGGGCTACCGGCATCTACGCGCACCCCGAGAAGATCCGCGAGGTCGTCTTCGGGGGTAAGCACTTCCAGTGCCGCGCACGACATTTCGTCGCTCCTTCGCCGCAGGGCCGACCGGTGTTGTGGCAGGCGGGAGCCAGCGAGCCGGGCCGACAGTTTGCCGCGTCCACCGCCGAGGCGATCTTCGCGATCCAGCCGACGGCGTCCTCGATGCGGGCCTACTCCGACGACATCCGCGGGCGCGTCGCCGCTGCCGGGCGTGATCCGGACGCGGTCAAGCTGTACTACGGCGCGCAGGTCATCGTCGGCGCGACCGACGCCGAGGCGTCCGAGAAGGCCGCGCATCTGCGGTCGCTGCTGCGGCCGGAGGCGTCGCTGGCGATGCTGTCCGGTCAACTGGGTGTGGACTTCTCGACCTTCGATCCGCTCACCCCACTCGACGAGGTCGCGGTTCCCGGAATCCAGGGTGTCAAGGACGCGTTGGTCGCGACGGGCGCGGGCCAGCGGGTGACCGTTGCCGAGGCCGCCGACATCTACGCGTTCCGCTTTTCGATGCCGCAGGTGATCGGCACGCCGGAGTCGGTGGCAGATCAGCTGGAAGTGTTCATCGACGACGGTGGCGCCGACGGCTTCATGCTGCTGGCCACGTACACCCCTGGGTGTTTCGAAGAGTTCGTCGATCTGGTCGTGCCGGAGCTTGTCCGCCGCGGGCGCTACCGCACCCGCTACCCGGGGCGGACGCTACGCGCGAACATCCGCAACGACTAGGTGGCCTACGGGCCGCTCGCAATGACGACCGGGGACGCGGCAGATCAGTAGTCGACGCGGAATCCCCCGATGAGGCCGATGATGTTCCCGTCGGGGTCCGGGAAGCGGCTCAGCCGCACCCCTTTACTCGCGTCGACGATGTCGCCGGGGTGTAGACCGCGCTGCGTCAGCTCGGCGATGTGGTTCTCCAGATCGTCCACCGCGACGTTGAGCTCGTCTGTTCCGGCTCTGTCCGGGTCGTGGAACACCTGCACCCACGCCCCCGGCAGCACCTGCCATTCGACCAGGGTCGGCATCGGGTTGTTGTCCTCCCCGCGGCCGAACAGGGATGCGTACCACTGCCTGCTCATCGCGATGTCGCGGACATGGACGACCGCCAGTACGTGGGCGATAGACATGCGGCTCTCCTTTCTTCTCACGGATACCGACTCCGGACCACCGCCGATCTCACCGCTCCGGCCGCAGCCGCGTCCGGACCTTGCTAGGTTTTTCCGGTGCCGGGTAGCTGGGGACCAATTCTGACGGAGCTCATTCCACTCGCCCTTGTCATCGCGCTCTCCCCGCTGTCGATCATTCCCGCGGTCCTGGTGCTGCGGAGTCCGCGGCCCCGCGCGGCGGGGGTGGCGTTCTGCATCGGCTGGCTGGTCGGCCTGGCCGTGCTGACCGGGATCTTCCTGCAGTTGTCCGATCTGGTCGGCGGGATCGGCACCAAGCCGCCGAACTGGGCGTCGTGGCTGCGCATCGTCATCGGCGTCGGATTGATCGTCTTCGGCGCCTACCGCTGGGCCACGCGTAAGCAGTCCGAGCACATGCCCGGATGGATGACGCGCATGAGCGGCCTGACTCCACCTCAAGCGTTCGGCATGGCGGCGGCGCTGACCGTGCTCAACCCCAAGGTGTTCTTCATCTGTGTCGCAGCGGGTTTGGCGATCGGATCGGCGGGACTGGAATCGCCGGCCGTGTGGGGCGCCGAGATCTGGTTCGTCGCGATCGCGGGCATGACCGTCGCGATTCCCACTCTCGGCTACGCGATCTCCGGGGGGCGCCTCGAGCCGACGCTGAACCGGGTCAACGCGTGGATGGAGCGCCAGCACGCGGTTCTGGTGGCTGCGATCCTCGTCGTGATCGGTCTTCTGTTGCTGTACAAGGGCGTTCACGCCCTAACCGGGTAGGCCCAGCTCCTCGGCATCGGCGGTCAGATACCGCGTCACGGTCGGGGCCAGCAGCCTGACCACATCCTCGGCCGGCAGTTCGGACAGCGGCGCCACCCTCATCACGTACCGCAGCAGCGCGGTCCCTACCAGGCTGCTCGCCGCGAGCATCGCCCGCAGCCTGGCCTGGTCACCGCCGCCGAGCTCCCCGGACACCGCGGTCAGCACGTAGTTCTGCATGAAGGTGCGGAAAGCCTCGTGCGCATCGGAATTGGACGTGGCCGACGCGAGCATGGCGCGCATGGACTCGGCGCTCTCGGGCGCTTCCCAGATCCCCAGATAGGTCCGCACCATCCTGGTCCCGATGTCGGCGTCGTCCCCATCCGAACCGGCGAGCGCCGCGACCAGTACCGCGGGGTCGATGATCAGGCGCAGCGCCTCGCGGAACAGCTGCTCCTTGGAACCGAACAGATACAGCACCATCGACGGATCCACCCGGGCGTCGTCGGCGATCGCGCGCAGCGTGGTCCTCTCGTAACCGTCGCGTGCGAAGCGTAGCTTCGCCGCCGCCAGCACCGCGTCCCTGGACACCGGCTCGCCCTGACGACGGCCCCGGCGCCTCGTTGTTCCGGCTGGTCGCGGCATGCACCGACGCTACCATTTCAATCATCGTTGAATTACGGCCGGATCAGGCTTACGCTCTTCTCACCAGCATTTCAACGACTGATGAAAAGAGACCGTCATGACGTCGACGCGCTCACACACCGAACCGTCGGCCGCCGTCCGTGCCGGCGGCATCGTCGTCGCCATCACCGCGCTGCTCGCGGTGGTGGCTCTCGCCTTCGCTCTGCCCGCGGCCCGGTCAGGCCCGCACGACGTGCCGATCGGTGCGGCCGGACCGGAAGCCGCCGGCGGCCGGATCGCCACCATGCTCGACGAGAAGATGCCGGGCGCCTTCGCGGTGACCTACTACCCTGGTGAGGCCGCGCTTCGCGACGCGATCCGGAACCGGGACGTCTACGGCGGGTTCGTGCTCCCGTCACGACCCGGTGAGCAACCCGCGCTGTTGATCGCCAGCGGCGGCAGCCCGGCGGTCGCGCAGTTGCTGACCCAGCTGGGCGCTGAGCTGGGACGGCAGACCGGCACACCGGTGCGCACCGAAGACCTCGCCCCTCCCACCGCCCGGGATCCCCGCGGCGCGGGTCTGGCCGCGTCGGCGCTGCCGATCACGCTGGCTGGGATTCTGCCCGCCATCGCGCTGGTGCTGGCGCTGCGGCGCGAGATCTGGACCGGCTTCGCCGCCGCCGTGGTGTTCTCTGCCGTCGCCGGAGTCACCATCGCCGCGCTGCTGCGATTCGTCCTCGGTTCGATCGACGCGAACTTCTGGGGTGTGGCCGCCGGGCTCACGCTCGGGGTGGCCGCGACGCTGCTGTTCATCTTCGGCCTCGGCTCGCTGTTCGGCAGAGCGGGCCTGGCCGCCGGTGCCCTGCTCGCGCTGCTGGTGGGCAACCCGTTGTCGGGTCTGGCCGGCGCCCCGGAGATGCTGCCCGCCGGCTGGGGCCAGTTCGGCCAGCTGCTTCCGCAAGGCGCGACCGCGACGCTGTTGCGGTCGACGGCGAGCTTCGGCGGCGCCGGCGCCACAACCGCCGTCATCGTGCTGACCTGCTGGGCACTGGCCGGCGCAGCGCTGGTGGCGGTCGCCGCCGTTCGCGACAGGACCGCAGGCGCCGACGTGACTTAGGATCGTGCGGCGTGGGACTCGAAGACCGCGAATCGATGCGCATCCTGCGGGAGGCGTTCGACTTCGACCGCGGCTCCGAGTCGCTGATCGCCGACTTCTATACCCGATGGTTCGCCGCGGACCTGTCCGCGCGCGACCTGTTCCCCCCGGACATGGAGAAGCAACGCCAGGTCTTCGCGCAAGCCATGTGCTGGCTGTGCGACGAGCTCATCGCCCAGCGCGCCGAGGAGCCCGTCGCGTTCCTGGCCCAGCTCGGCCGCGACCACCGCAAGTACGGTGTCACACAGGCGCATTACGCGACTATGCAGCAAGCGCTGCTGGACACGCTGCGCAAGGCGCTGGTGGAGCAGTGGGACCGTCGGCTCGCCGAAGCCGTCGACGACGTCGTTCAGCTCGTCGTCGGGGTGATGAGCGGTGCGGCCGACGCCGAGACCAGCCCCCCGTTCTGCGACGGCACCGTGCTCGAACACCTCCGGCCCACCCGCGACGTCTCGGTCGTCCGGCTCAAGATGGACCATGCGCTGGCCTACCACCCCGGTCAGTACGTGCCCGTGCAGGTGCCGCAGTGGCCGCGCCGGTGGCGCTACCTGAGCCCGGCGATCCCGGCCGACCCGCAGGGCTACCTCGAGTTCCACGTCCGCTCGGTCGCCGGAGGCATGGTCAGCACCGCCGTCGTCGGAGAGACCCGGCCCGGTGACCGCTGGCGGGTTGCCAATCCGCACGGCGCGATGGAGATCGACCGGGCCGCGGGGGATGTGCTCATGGTCGCCGGCAGCACCGGCCTGGCGCCGCTGCGGACGTTGATCATGGACCTGACCCGGTTCGGTGAGAACCCGCGGGTGCACCTGTTCTTCGGCGCCAAGTACCCGTGCGAGCTCTACGACCTGCGCACGCTGTGGGAGATCGCGTCGACCAATCCGTGGCTGTCGGTCACACCGGTTTCGGAGCTGAACTTCGACCCGCCGTGGGCGGCGCACTTCCCCGACCCAACCCCGCCCCGCGGACTGCATGTGCGCCAGACCGGTCTGCTGCCCGAGGTCGTGACGCGGTACGGCAACTGGGGCGACCGGCAGATCCTGCTCTGCGGACGGCCGGAGATGGTGCGGGCCACCAAGGCGGCCCTGATCGCCAAAGGTGCCCCCGCCGAACGGATCCAGCACGACCCGCTGGCGGGCTGAACAACGCATGGCAGGATCGCAGCCATGGACGCGTTCGAAACCGTCACGCTGCGTGATCCGTCGTCCCCGCTGACCGCGACCTACGCTCCGGGCGCCGGCATGGTCGGCACCTCGCTGTCCGACGACGGGGTCGAGCTGCTCGGCCAGCGCCGCGGTCTGTACGCCTACGTGTCGAACCACAAGACCATGGGGATCCCGATCCTCTACCCGTGGGCCAACCGCCTCAGCAGCAACGGTTACGGGGTGGACGGCGCGGTGGTGACGCTGACCCCGGGCACCGGGGGCGTGCGCACCGACGAGCACGGGGTCCCGATCCACGGCATCCTGGCCGCCTATGACGACTGGACCGTCACCACGATGCTGGAGTCGCAGCTGAGCGCCGAACTGGATTTCGCGGCGCGGCCCGGCCTGCTGGCCAGCTTCCCGTTCCCGCACCTGCTCACCCTGGACATGACACTGCGCGACCGCACACTCACCGTCACCACCACGGTCACAGCGACGACCGGGTCCCGGGTGCCGCTGTGCTTCGGCTTCCATCCCTACCTACAACTGCCCGACGTGCCGCGTGCGCAGTGGCAGATCGAGACACCGCCTATGCGGTACCGCCCGGTCAACGCGTGGGGCATCCCGACGGGGCTCATGGAGGACCGGCCGGCCCACTCCGAGACGCTGGGCGACACGGTGATCGACGACGGCTACGACGAGGTCGCACCCGGGTCGATGTTCGCGCTGTCCGGCGGCGGGCGGCGGATCGAGGTGCATTTCGACGAAGGGTTCACCGCCGCACAGGTCTTCGCCCCGGGCAACGACGACGTGGTGTGCTTCGAGCCGATGGCGGCCCCCACCGACGCACTGCGCAAGGGCGGTTACCGCGAGGTGCGGCCCGGCGAGTCCGCGGTGGCCCGGTTCCGGATCAAGGTCGCCTGACCCCAAGGTGCCCTGACTTCCAAAAGGCCGAAATCGCATTCCCTGCGGGCACATCGCGAAAAAGGCCGCGTGGAATGCGATTTCGGCGGTTCGGGGTGCGGCGCGAGAGCCCCGGACTACGAGCGCTTGTTGCGCGGCTGCCACACCACCAGCGCGGTGCTCTTGGCGCGCGGCTGGGCCCGCAGGTGCTCCACTTCCTCGCTGAGCTCTCGCACCCGGGCCTGAAGCGCCTCGACCTGATTGGTCAGCTCGATGATGCGTTTGATCCCGGCGAGATTGACCCCTTCGTCCTGTGACAGCCGCTGCACCTCGCGCAGCAGCTCCACGTCACGTTGCGAATAACGCCGTCCGCCACCGGAACTGCGCTGCGGGCTGACCAAACCGAGCCGGTCGTAGGTACGCAGTGTCTGCGCGTGCATACCGGCCAGCTCGGCGGCCACCGAGATCAGGAAGGTCCTGGCCTCCTCGTTACGGCTGGACCGGCCGGCGCTCACAGCGCACCGGCCCATCCCGCCCGCGGGTCGAAACCGCTGGCGCGTTCAGCTTTCGCGTACGCCTCCAGTGCCTCTGCGGCCTCGCCTTCGAGGTTCGGCGGCACAGCGACCTTCACGGTGACCAGCAGGTCGCCGTGGCCCCCGGAACGCTTCGGGACGCCCCGGCCGCGGACCCGCAGGATGCGGCCGTCGGAGGTGCCCTTCGGCACCCGGACACCCACCTTGCCCTCCAGAGTCGGAACCGAAAGCGTTGTCCCCAACGCGAGTTCGTGGAAACTGACCGGGACGGTGACCGTCAGGTCGTCGCCGTTGCGGCCGAAGACCTTGTCCGGCTTGACGTGGACGGTCACGTAGAGGTCGCCCGACGGCGCCCCGCGCAACCCGGCCTCGCCCTGGCCGGCCAGCCTGATCCGCTGCCCGTCCTCCACGCCCGGCGGGATCCGCACGTTGATGGTGCGCGTGCGGGTGGTCACCCCGGTGCCCCGGCATTCGTCGCACGGGTTCTCGATGATCGAGCCGCTGCCCCGGCATTCGGTGCATGGCTCGGAGAATCCGAACGCGCCCTGGTTGCGGCTGACGACGCCGGCCCCGTTGCAGTTCGGGCACACCTTCGGGCTGGTTCCCGGACGTGCGCCGCTGCCATGGCAGTTCGTGCACGGGGCCGGGCTGGTGAGCCGCAACGGCATCGCCACACCCTTGGTGGCCTCCAGGAAACTGAGCGAGGTCTCGGTCTCCAGGTCGTTACCGCGGCGGGGCCGCGACGGCCGCGGCTGCTGGGCGCCACGGCCGAACAGCCCACCGAAGAGATCCCCGATGTTGGCGCCGCCGGCCTGGCCGGCGGCGTCGAACAGATCGTTGAGGTTGAACTCCGTGCCGTCGCTGCCACCGAAGCCGCCGAACCCCCCGCCGCCACTGAAGCGGCCGCGACCGAACCCGCCGCCTGCGAACAGCCGGCGGGTCTCGTCGTACTCCTTGCGTTTCGCGGGATCGGTGAGCACCTCTTTGGCTTCGGAGGCAGTCTTGTAGCGCTCCTCGGCTTCGGTGTTGCCCGGATTCCGGTCGGGGTGGTTCTCCGCGAGGATCTTGCGGGCGGCCCGCTTGATCTCCTTCTCGTCGGCATCGGAAGCGACGCCGAGCACTTTGTAGAAGTCCTTCTCAACCCACTCGCGTTGGGCCATGGTGCGTCACCTCCTTACCTTCTTGTCACGGTTGCTGGTCGATTCTCACGATTGTGAGGGTTGTTCCGGCGCGGCGTCGGCATTCTCGGCCTCGGACGCGTCGGGAACGGTGTCGACGACGCCCACCATCGCGTGGCGGACGACCTGTTCGCCGACTTTGTAGCCGCGCCGCATCACGTTGCCGACCACCGGATGAGTGCCCTCGCCCTCGTGCTGCACGGCCTCGTGCAGCGCGGGATCGAACTCCTCACCCTCTTCGCCGAAGCCGGTCAGGCCCAGCCCCTCGAGCGTGGAGACCAGCTTGTCCGCGACGGCCCGTAGCGGCCCGGACTCCAGGTCTCCGTGGCTGCGTGCCCGGTCGAGGTCGTCGAGGATGGGCAGCAACTGGCTGATCACCGTGGCCTTGGCCCGGTCGGCGATCATCTGCTGGTCGCGCAGCGAACGCTTGCGGTAGTTGGTGAAGTCGGCCTGTACCCGTTGCAGGTCGGCGAGCAGCTCTGCCGCCTTGCCGGCTTCCTCGGCTTCGACCGCCGACTCACCGGCCGACCCCGCCGGCGCCGGCCCACTGGGGGCCGGCCCGGCTGCCGGAGTCTCGCGCACCTGCCCGGTCTGCGGGTCGATGCGCCGTTTGTCGGTGACCGTGATGGGTTCTTCTCTGTCGACTGGATCGCTCACTTGCGCTCGCCGCCGTTCGAGCTGTCGTCCTCCACCACCTCGGCGTCGACCACGTCGTCGCTGGAGCCCGATCCACCGGCGGACTCGCCACCGGGCGCGCCGCCCGCGGGCTGCTCGGCCTGGGTGGCTTCGTAGATCGCCTGGCCGAGGGCCTGGCTCTCCTCACCGAGCTTCTCCATGGCCGACTTGATGGCGCCGATGTCGGTGCCGGCAAGTGCGGTCTTGGCGTCGGCGATCGCGGCGTCGACCTTGGACAGCGTGTCCTCGGGAACCTTGGACCCGCCCTCGGCGGAACGCTGTTCAGAGACGAACTTCTCCGTCTGGTAGACCAGCGACTCGGCCTGGTTGCGGACGTCGGCCTCTTCGCGGCGCTTGCGGTCCTCGTCGGCGTGCGCCTCGGCGTCCTTGATCATCCGGTCGATCTCCTCCTTGGACAGGCCGGAGCCTTCCTGGATCTTGATCGTGTTCTCCTTGCCGGTGCCCTTGTCCTTGGCGGTGACGTGCACGATGCCGTTGGCGTCGATGTCGAAGGTGACCTCGATCTGCGGGACACCGCGCGGGGCCGGCGGGATGCCGGTCAGCTCGAAGGAGCCGAGCAGCTTGTTGTGCGCGGCGATCTCGCGCTCGCCCTGGAACACCTGGATCTGCACCGACGGCTGGTTGTCGTCAGCCGTGGTGAAGGTCTCCGAGCGCTTCGTCGGGATCGTGGTGTTGCGTTCGATGAGCTTGGTCATCACGCCACCCTTGGTCTCGATACCGAGCGACAGCGGGGTGACGTCAAGCAGCAGAACGTCTTTCACCTCACCCTTGAGCACACCGGCCTGCAGCGCGGCGCCGACGGCGACGACCTCGTCCGGGTTGACGCCCTTGTTCGGCTCCTTGCCGCCGGTCATCTCCTTGACCAGATCGGAGACCGCGGGCATCCGGGTGGACCCGCCGACGAGCACGACGTGGTCGATGTCGCCCACGGCGATGCCGGCGTCCTTGATCACCTGCTGGAATGGCTTGCGGGTGCGGTCCAGGAGATCCTGGGTGATGCGCTGGAATTCGGCGCGCGTCAGCTGCTCGTCGAGGAACAGCGGGTTCTTGTCGGCGTCGACGGTGATGTAGGGCAGGTTGATCGACGTGCTCTGCGAGCTCGACAGTTCGATCTTGGCCTTCTCGGCGGCTTCGCGCAGCCGCTGCATCGCCATCTTGTCCTTGGTCAGGTCGATGCCGGCCGAGGCCTTGAACTTGTCGACGAGCCACTCGACGATCCGGTCGTCCCAGTCGTCGCCACCGAGGTGGTTGTCACCGGAGGTGGCGCGCACCTCGACGACACCCTCGCCGATCTCCAGCAGAGACACGTCGAACGTGCCGCCACCGAGGTCGAACACCAGGATGGTCTGCTCTTTCTCACCCTTGTCGAGGCCGTAGGCCAGCGCGGCGGCGGTCGGCTCGTTGACGATGCGCAGGACGTTGAGGCCGGCGATCTGACCGGCTTCCTTGGTGGCCTGACGCTGGGCGTCGTTGAAGTATGCGGGGACGGTGATCACCGCGTCGGTGATGTCCTCACCGAGGTAGCTCTCGGCGTCACGCTTGAGCTTCATCAGCGTGCGTGCGCTGATCTCCTGCGGCGTGTACTTCTTGTCGTCGATCTCGACCGTCCAGTCGGTGCCGATGTGGCGCTTGACCGAACGGATGGTCCGATCGACGTTGGTGACGGCCTGGTTCTTGGCGGGCTGACCGACCAGCACCTCGCCGTTACGCGCGAACGCGACGACCGACGGTGTGGTGCGGGAGCCCTCGGAGTTGGCGACGACGACCGGATCGCCACCCTCCAGAACTGCGACGACGGAGTTGGTGGTCCCGAGGTCGATACCGACCGCACGAGCCATAGTTGCTGCCTCCTGAGTAGACGTTTCATCGGACTGAGTGCACCGGACTCAAGACTGCTCTTTTCGACACGTCTCTGTCAACCCAGACTTGAGTCAAGTTCACTCAACTATCGAAAGATGAACGAGCCCGGCCCGGGGATTTGTTCCCGGGTGCGGATCGAGAACTGCGAAGGGGCCTGGGTGTACCCGGCTAATTTCCGTCGGGGGCGGCGCCGAAGACGAACCGCCGACCGCTGACGATGAACGGGCGGATCCGCACGAAATGGGTCTTCACCGTCGCCGTCCATGGCATCAGGCCCGCGCACTCGGCCTCGGCGATCTCCTCGTCGGTCCGCAACGAGCGCGAGGGTCCCTTGACGATCACGCTCCAGCCCTCGGCGCTGTTGTAGCCGTCGGCCTCGAAGAGCACCTCCTTGCTGATCGCCGCCGCGATCAGCTTGGTGCCCTCCGCGGTGCTGAACAACACGGTGCGGTTCTGGACAGCGAAGTTGATCGGGAAGATGTACGGTTCCCCGTCGACGCAGGTGACCAGCCGCCCGAGGGGCGCCCCGGCCAGCAGATCCCAGCACTCCGAGACCGACAGGATCGAGACCGGCTGGCCCTCGTGCGACATGGGGGTGATGTTACCGATCCGAGTCGACATCGGACCCCCCTACGAGCACAGCCACCGCGAGTCACTCCCGTCCCATGCGCCACAGCTGCGTACGCTGAGGGGCAATGAGGACTCAGGTGGCCCTGGCCGCGACGGCGCTGGCATGCGCAGTCGCGCTCGTCGGCTGCCAGTCAGCGGTCGAGGGCACCGCGACGCGGGAACCCGACTCCCACAGCGAACCGGAGTTTCCGACCACCCGGCCAAGCCGTCCGAGTACCACACCGCCGCCCACCACGACCCGTCCTGCACCGTCGACACCGCCGCGCCCGTCGGGCGGTGAGGTGCTCCAGCCGCAGAACGGCTATGTGTTCATCCAGACCAAGAGCGGCAAGACCCGATGCCAGCTCAACCAGAGCGAGGTCGGCTGCGAGTCGGCTTTCACCGACGCACCGCAGATCGACGGTCTGCCGGCCAACGGGGTGCGCCTGCGCGCCGACGGCGAATTGAGCTGGGTGCTGGGCAATCTGGGCGATATCCCGGCGGTGACCCTGGACTACCGCACCTATTCGGCGGTGGGGTGGACGATCGACGCCGGCCAAGACGGCACCCGGTTCACCAACGACAGCACCGGTCACGGCATGGTGGTGCGTGTGGAGGGCGTCGAGAGCTTCTGAGTACCGGGGTGCGAACGACCGATTGAAAGTCCCAGGACTTCAGGCGATCTCGCGCGGCCATACTGGTCGTGTCCCGCACTCTTTTGGAACCGGCCGACGGGCCGCAGAAGGGAACGAACTGACATGACCGTTGCGCAACGTGAACGGGCGGCCCTGGTGGCCACCTTCCGCGACGCCCCGCCGGATGCCCCGACGCTGTGCGAAGGATGGGACGTGCGGGATCTCACCGCTCACCTGGTGGTACGGGAACGCCGGCTCGACGCGTCCCCGGGCATCATGATCCCGGCGTTCGCCGACTACACCGAGCGGGTGCAGAAACGGGTGGCCGCGTCCACCGACTGGGACGCGCTGCTGGATCAGGTCGCGGAGGGCCCACCGCTGTACTCGCCGTTCAAACTTCTGGATCCCATCGCCAACGTCGCCGAGATGTTCATCCACCACGAGGACGTGCGCCGGGCCCGCCCGGGTTGGGAACCCAGGCCGCTTGACGAGCAGACCACCTCTGCGTTGCGCCGACCGATCGCGATGATGGCCAGGATGACGCTGCGCAAGGCTCCCGCGCATGTGGTGTTCCGCACCCCGCAGGGCGAGACGGTGGCCACCGCGGGCCGCGGCCCCCAGGTGACGGTCACCGGCGACCCCGGGGAGCTGCTGATGTTCGCGGCGGGCCGCGACGAGGCGAGGGTGCAGCTCGACGGCGCCCCCGACCTGGTGGAAAGACTCAAGAACGCCCGAGGCGGACTCTGAGCCTAGGCTGGCGACCGTGGCCGTGACACATTCCCCCGACTTCCGCGTCTTCGTCGAACCCCAGCAGGGCGCGACCTACGCCGATCAGCTCGCCGTCGCCCGGACCGCCGAGAGTGCCGGCTATTCGGCGTTCTTCCGGTCCGATCACTACCTCGCGATGGCCGGCGACGGATTGCCCGGCCCCACCGACTCGTGGGTGACGCTGGCCGGCCTCGCGCGCGAGACGTCGACCATCCGGCTGGGCACGATGGTCACCTCGGCCACCTTCCGGTACCCCGGCCCGCTGGCGATCTCGGTCGCTCAGGTGGACGAGATGAGCGGTGGCCGAGTCGAATTCGGGATCGGCGCAGGCTGGTTCGAAGCCGAGCACAAGGCCTACGCGATCCCGTTCCCGCGGCTGGGCGAACGCTTCGACCGGCTCACCGAGCAACTGGAGATCCTGACCGGTCTGTGGGACACCCCGGTCGGTGAGACGTTCGACTACACCGGCCGGCACTACACGATCAGCGACTCCCCCGCGCTGCCCAAACCCGCGCAGCGTCCGCACCCCCCGATCATCATCGGCGGCGGTGGCGCCAAGCGAACCCCGGCGCTGGCCGCGCGGTTCGCCGACGAGTTCAACATCCCGTTCGTGCCGCTGGAAACGCTGACCGAGCAGTACGCCCGGGTGGCGGCCGCGGTCGAGACGGCGGGCCGGGCCAAGGACTCGCTGACCTACTCGGCGGCGTTCGTGTTGTGCGTCGGCAAGGACGAGTCCGACATCGCCCGGCGGGCCGCCGCGATCGGCCGGGAGGTCGACGAACTGCGCTCCAACTCCCCGGTGGTAGGCACCCCCGACGAGGTCGTCGACAAGCTCGGCCCGTTCCTCGAAGCCGGTGTCCAACGGGTCTACCTGCAGGTTCTGGACCAGTCCGATCTCGACCACGTCGAGTTCTTCGCCGAGCACGTCATCCCCCGCATCGGCTGACCCGGCGGCGGGAACCCGCTCACGTCTACTATCGGTGCCCGTGAGCAGCCGGGACCATGACGACGCGCCGGAGGACCCGCCCGTCGCTTGGCACAACCAGACCTCCACCCTGCTCGCGGCGAGTGTGGCCGGTCTGGCGGCGATCGCGCTGGTCATCACGCTGATCTCCTATGTGGCGCGGCAGTTCAGCGAGCCGGAGCCCGCCCCGTTGTACTACGTGCCACCGGCCACCACGGCCAGCACGACCAAATCTGGGGTGTCGACCACGACCGGGACCATCACCAGCACCAGCCCGCCGATGACCAGTGACATCAATCCGGAGTCCACCACCGAGACCACGTCGGAGTCGTCCACGACGACCAGGAGCACCCGCCCGCCCCGCACGCGAGAGACCGATGACGAGGCCCGGACGACGACGCGCAACCGGCCGCGCACCAACGTGACACGCACGGTGTCCCCGGTTCCGTAGCCGCGAGCGCCTACTATCGGGTCCCGTGGCGCGATACGGCGATTCCGACGACCAGAACTACTACTCCGAAGAGGAACCGACCCAGCTCAGCAACTACGGGACGGGCTACGGAGACTACGGGACCGGCGGCTACGACCAGCCGCCGCCGGACGCCGGTGCCGACACTCCGTGGTACCGCAAGCCGGTCGCGCTGGTGTCGCTGGGCGCAGTCGGGGCGCTGCTGATCGCGCTCATCGTGTTCGGTCTGGCCAAGGCGATCACCGGGGATTCCGACTCCGAGACCGGCACCACCACCTCGCTCACACCGATGACCACGACGTCGGCTCCGGCGGCGGTGCCGCCCGCCACCGTGACCGAGACCGCGACCCCCACCACCACCGAAGCGGCCACGACCACCCCCGAGCCGACCACCACCACGACCACCACCACCACCGAGCCGACCACCACGACCACCACGACAACGAGCCCGTCGGTCAGCACGAGCACCAGCACGGTCACGCAGACCGAGACGCAGACCGAGACGGTCACCGAGACCCCGGCGCCGCCCGCGCCCTAGCAGGCCGTTTCGGACTCCGGCAGGCAGCTGGTTTCCGGCGACGGCTCGGGTTCCGGCGACGGCTCGGGTTCCGGCGACGGCTCCGGCGCAGGTTCGGGGCCCGGCGCTGGCGCGGGTTCCGGCGCCGGCTCCGGCGACGGCGAAGGCTGGGGCTCCGGCTCCGGCGACGGCGAAGGCTGGGGCTCCGGTGAAGGCTCCGGCTCCGGCTCCGGCGACGGTGCAGGCTCGGGCGACGGTGAAGGCTCTGGCTCCGGCTGGGGCGACGGCTCGGGGGACGGTGACGGCTCGAGCTCGGGGGCCGGCGCGACCGTGAACACCGGCCACGGGATCCGCCCCGGCGCTGCAGGTGCCGGCGCTGCAGGTGCCGGCGCTGCAGGTGCGACTGCCGGTGCCGGTGCGGGTGCGGCCCCTGATTGCTTGACCACCCGCTCCTCGGCCGTAGCGGGAACTGGAACGTCGACCGCCGGCCCGGGCGCGGCGACACCGGTCACCGGCGACGGCACACGCGGCACGGCCGGGGCGGTGGCCGGCGCCGGTTCGGCGGTGGCCTCCTGCCAGGGTTGGACCGCCACCGGCGCCGCGATCCCCTCGGCGCCAGACGGCGTGGTGTCGGCCTCCACCGTGTGGGAGGTCAGGACGAACGCGCCGACCGCGACCGCGGCGGCACACGCCGCGCCGGCGAACAGCACGCCCGGACGGCGGTACCACGGCCACGGCTCCGGCTCGCCGACCTCGTCCTCGTGGTCCTCGTGGCCGAAGTGCACCTCGGGGCGCGCGTACGCCGGGTCGTACAGGGCGAACACGGTGGACGCGTCATCGTCGGCCTGGGCCGACCAGGCGAGCGCGGCATCGGCCGACCGGGCGAGCGGCACGGCCACGGTCGCGACCGTCGGCCCGGGGACCACTGCGGTGGGCAGGTCGCGTTCCGCCGCACGCAGCGCCAGCAGCTCGGCACCGGCGGCGGCCGCCACCCGGGAATGTGCCGGCTTCACCACCGGCGCCCGAAGCGCCGCTGAAAGGCGTTGTGTGACAACAGGTATAGCGGCACCGCCGCCGACGGTGACGACCGCCGAGACCTGGACGGGGAGCACCCCGTTGCGGTCCAGGGTGTCGACCAGGACGGCGACGAATCGGTCCAGCGGCCCGGCGAGGGCGTTCTCGAGCTCGGCGCGGGTCAGTCGTACCGCGGTGCGCCCGGTCGGCACGGCGGTCGCGGTATGCCGGCTCAACCGCTCCTTGGCATCCCGGCACAGCGCGCGCAGGTCGGCCAGCGCCGCGACCGCCGCGGTGCCGGCCGGGTCGGCTTCGAGCGTCGTCATCACCGTCTGAAGCACCAATTGATCGACCAGGTCGCCGGAGAGATCGTCGAACCGGACGGTCCGCCCGATCCCCGCCATGCCGCTACCCGCGTCGGCCAGCGTGATGCTGCTGCCGGTCGCACCGAAGTCGCACAGCACGACCACACCGCGGTCGGGCAGGCCGCGCTCGGCCTGCACCGCGGCGAGCGCGGCCACCGCGTCGGACACCACGGTCAGGTGCGGAACCCGGGTCCGGAGCGCCGCCACCGCCGCTCCTGACCAGTACGCGGGAACGGCGACCGCGGCGACATCCGGCCGGCGCTGCGGTCGGGCCAGGCGTGTCATCGCCTCGATCGCGTCGGCCGCCAACTGCTCGGCGTGGTGGTACGAACCGTCGGCGGCCACCAGCGGCACCGGGTCCCCGACGCGGTCGACGAAACCCGCCGGCGACAGTGGAGACAGGATTTGTGCCGCGCTCCGGACCGTCGGCCTGCCATCGGCGACCGCGATCAGGTTGGCGGCGCCCAGCGAGACGCCCAGAGAACTGCGCATACTTCTAGATCGCTGCGCGCAGCGGAAACGTTAAGTGCGGGCGTACTCCGCCACCAGCGCTTCGGCACTGCGCACCGCGGCCCGGCACGCCCGCGCGGTGAACGGGTCGTTGAGCGGGTGCTCGGCGCGCCGGCGCCAGCGCTGGGCCGCGGCGAACGCGGCGCGCGGGCCGTCGTCGGGAGCCTCGGGCGACAGGCCCAGCCGGCTGGTCGCATCGGTGCCCGCACCGCCGATCAGGCGCCGCAGCGAGGCCATCTCGTCGTCGTTGAGAGTGGTCGGCCGCGAACGCAATTGGCTCAGCAACCGGAGTTCCTCGAAGGCGTGGGTGTCGGCGAGCAGCGGCTCGATGTCGGCGAGGATCCGCGGGGTGCCGTAGATCGGGTGCAGTTGCACGAACTGGCGCAGCGACAGCAGCGCGGTATGCGCCTTGAGCAGATCCGAGCGTTGCGCGAACTGCTGGTCGATCACCTCGCGCAGCGCGAGCAACCCGCTGCGTTCGAGCAGCTCATCGGCCAGCGCCACCGAATCGTCCACCCCGGCGCGCAGCACCGCGATCGCGATGCGGATGCCGAACATCCCGAACCGGTCCAGCAGCTCGGACCTGGTCGCCGCATCCACCGGCAGCACAGGTTCCCCGTCGCGGACGAAGCGGTCCACCGACAGCATCGCTTTCGCCAGCTGGGCCGGCTCGACCTCGGAGAGCCTCTTCAGCGCCACGAACTCGCTCTGCCGCAGCGTGCGGGCGGTCAACGCGAGGAGCCCGGACACCGGCACGACGGCCTGGCAGATGCCGGTGCGCTCCAGTTCGGCGGTGAACCGCTGGGCCACGTCCTTGGCCGACAACATCGCGTCGATGCGGCCGGCGCCGATCTCGTCGGCTCTCGAAGCCACACCGATGACGCCGAGCGCGCCGGCCGAGCCGCCGACCAGCTGACCGATCTGCTTGAGCAGTGCGATGTCGGCGGCGTTGAGAGTGCGCAGCAGGAACACCACCGCGTCGACCCGGGGCACGCTGTCGTCGGGCACGAGAAGTCGCAGTGTGCGCGCGGAGACATCCTGGGACAGCGACGAAGTGCCGGGGGTGTCGATGATCGTCGCGTCGATCAGCTCGGCGGCGGGCCATTCCACGTCCAGATCCACCACGTCGTCGGGGTCTAGGCGGGCGAAGTCGAAGCTCAGGCCGCGGTCCGGTCCGTTCCGCTCACGCATGATCGGCACGTTGGAGCGCCGTCCGCCGCGGTGGTTGGCGGTCACCTTCGGGGTCGGGCCGTGCCGGAACCAGGTGACGATGCGCGTCGCCTCGGTCGCGTCCGTGGGCGCGATCTCGTCCCCGACCAGCGCGTTGACCAGCGTCGACTTGCCGGCCTTGAGGGTTCCGGCCAGCGCGATGCGGATCGGCTCGTTGAGCCGGTGCCCGATCCGCTCGAGTTCGGCGTGCACGTCAGGACGCCTGCGGTAGGCGGGGTCGGACCGGTAGGCGGCGATGGTGCCGCCCAGGATCGCCCGCACTCGGTCACTGGTGCTCAGATTTCACCGTCTCGGATCGCTCGACTGCTGACCGTTCGAGCTTAATGAGGCTGGGAGCTGAGTTTGCGCGTGTGGTCGACGACCTGCCGCAGGATGCCGAGCTGGCGGTCCAGTTCCTTGACGCGGTTGTTGCGTTCGGTCTCCTCCAGCTTGGCCGCGGCGAGGGTGGCCTGCAGCGACTCGTTCAGCGAGCGCGTGGTCTGGTTGGCGATCTCTCGGTAGTGGTCGCGCAGCTGGCGCTGGATCCCCTTGAGCCGGTCCCGTGACTCCTTGCCGACGACGAAGGCGACGTCGTCGACGAACCGGCGGACGTTGGCGTTGGCCTCGCTGCGCACGCGCAGCATCCGGTTCTCCATGTCCTCCTTGTAGGCCTTGCGGCCCAGCACGAATCCCGCGCCCAGCGACAGCGGGTTGAACATGCCGAGACCGGCGAAGGAGGTCAGCATGCCGAACATCAGTACGCCGCCGTAGGAGCCGCGCATCCCGGTGACGACCTTGTGCCCGAACTTCAGCGGTTTGGCCTCGAGCTGGGTCAGCGACTTGAACTCGCCGAAGTCGGCGCCCATCTCGCGAGCGTCGATCGACGGCATCCGCACCGCGTCCAGTCCCGCCTCCCGGAATGTGCGGGCCACCTCGGCGGCCAGCGCCTCGGCACGCTGGTATGCCCACACGAAGTTGTCGCCGACGGCGGTGGCCACCGAATCCTCCAGCTCGGCGCCGATCGCGGCCCAATTCTGGGTGGGATCGCAGCCGTCGATCACCCGCTCGGTGTGAAAGGTGATGTTGCGGAACCGATGTCGCAGATCGTGATCGACGTCGGCGGTCAGGTCGGCGATGCCGTCGTTGAGCACCTGCTGCCACAGCGCGGTCTGCTGCAGCGCGTCCTGCGCCTCCTGCTTTCGGCGCTCGAGGTCTGCCGAGAGATGGTCGCGGGCCTGCGGGTCGTTGAGCGCGGACAGCTCGGACTCGACGGCCAGGCTCAGGTGCTCGGCCGCCGCGCGGACCTCGCCGATCACCTGCTCGCGGACACGGTCCCGCTGGCGGGCCAGCACCTCGTCGGACAGGAACTTCACCAGTGCCGGAAAGTTGGACTCCTCGTTGAGTTCCTTGTCGTTGAGCGCCACCGCGTGGCTGCGCAGCGTGGAGGACACCGGCACCAGCGGGGCGGTGACCCCGGCGCGCCCCAGGTGCGCGCGGTTCGCGTCGACCACCTGCCGCCAGTGCGGGTACAGATCGGTCTTGGTGGCGACGAGCAACGCGACCGGGCAGATCTCCAGCGCCTGCCGGATGAAGGTCATCTCCGGCTCGGTGAACTCCTGGCTGGTGTCGCTGATCATCAGGACGGCGTCCGCGTCGGGCAGCAGGCCCAACGTCGCCGACAGGTGCGGCTGCCCGTGCCCGCCGACCCCCGGGGTGTCGATGAACGCCAGGCCGCCCTTGAGCAGAGGGCTCGGGGCCTTCACCTCGACGCGCAGCACCTCGCGGCCCCGGGCCTGCGGCGCCCTGCGCAGGTCGCTGCCCAGATCGGCCGTCGGGATCTCCACCAGCTCGGGTTCCTCACCGTCGGGCCGGGCGACCACCAGCCGCGCCGACGGTTGTTCACCGTAGGACACCACGGTCGGCAGCACCGTCGACTCGTCATCGCCGACCCGCGCGACCGGCATGTTCAGCAACGAGTTCAGCAGCTGACTCTTGCCCTGTTTGAGCTGTCCGGCGATCACCACCCGGATCTGCGGGTCGGCGAGCCGCGCCCCGGCCCGCTCGAGCCGGTCCGCGAGATCACCGCGCTGCTGGGCGTGCGCGATCTTGCCGACGTGGTCGATCAGCTCGACGATCACCGTGTTGGCCGGCTGCGTCATGGTGCCCCTCTGGTTGCTGCGGCGTGGTTCAACGGTAGGCGCGCGAACCGGCGGGGACCTCACGGTCCCCGCCGGTGTCGCGCGGTGGCGGATCAGAAGGCGTCCAGAGCCGCCTGGGTGTCGTTGTGGGACGCGACGTCGGTGTCGAAGTCGGTGTCGACGCCGGTGACGTTGTCCGAGAACAGGTCGGTGTTGGTCTCGTTGCCCGAGCCGATGTTGGACTCGAAGTTCGACGAGTTGTCCTCGACCGAGGTCTCGGTGGAGGTCGAGATGTCGTTGCGCACCGAGGTGTTCACCGAATTGTCTTCGGTGTTCTTGCTGCCGAAGTCGCCGTCGATCTGGGTGCCGGTGTTGACGTCGTTGTCGGTGATGATGATGCCGCCGCCGTTGCCGCCGGAGCCGCCGACCGCGTTGCCGCCGCCGATGCCGATGAGGCTGCCGCCGCCGTCGGCGCCGCCGCCGTTGCCGCCGCTGGTGTCGACGTCGTTGAGCACCGGGGCGTCGTTGTCGGCGATCAGGTCACCGCCTGCGGTCTTCGAGTTGTCCTCGACCTCGTTGTCCTTGCCGACCACGACGTTGGAGCCCGAGCCGGCGAGGATGTCGCCGTTGTTCATCGTGTTGCCGTCGCCCAGCGCGGCGCCGTCACCGCTGACGATGTCACCGTCGTTGTCGCCGTCGACCACGACGCCGCCGTTGGTGGCGGTGTTGCTGGTCTTGTCGCCGAAGGTGATGTCACCGAAGCCGAGGTTGAACGCGCCGTTCTGGGCGTTGGCGCCGGCGTCCTGGACCGGGCTGGCCACCGGGACGTTGTTGCCGCTGAGCAGGTCGGTGTCGGTCTCGGGGGCGAAGGTCGGCGCCCACGAGGTCTGCGGGGAGAACGGCGAGGCGAAGTTGGAGGCGAGCTGGTGGTGGTCGGCGACCGCGCGCTGCAGGCCCACGACCGGATCGCCGCCGCCGAGCGCGTACCCGGCGGGAGCGGCGGTGGCGGCCACCGACGCCAGCTGGGCGGCCGTGACGTTGGGCAGGCCCGCGTCGCGCAGTGCGCCGTCCGGGTCGGTGACGAAGGCCGCCGCCGAGGCCGGGCTGCGGAACAGGTCGAGGATGAAGTCGATGATGGTGTTCATGGCAGTGCCTTTCTGCTCTGTCCGGGGTGGTGCTCGCCGGTCACTCCGGCGATCTGGACACCACGTTATGGAGTTCGCCAACCCCCGAAAACGGGGTTCGCTCCCATCCCCTCACGGGCTCACCTAGGGGTTTTGCGTGGCGGGCACTAGGGGATTAGGGGGTCGCCCGGGGGGTGCTTCGGGCATGGAAAAACCCGCAAGGAACGCGTGGTCCTTGCGGGTTTCCGGCTGCCGCTCAGGTGAGTCGAACAGCGCAGCTCAGTCGAACAGATCGATACCCGACGCGTGGTCGTCGGCATCGGGGCCGTCGAAGGCGGCCGGGGACTCGATCCAGTGCTCGGACGGGAGGACGGTCGGGTCGATTCCGTCATTGAGGCCGTCATCGACCACCAGGTCGTCCACCGGAACCGCGGTCGGCACCTCGAGCAGGTCAACGGTCTCGGGTGTCGCCTCCCCGGCGTCGATGACGGCACGCTCGGGCAGGCTCTCGTCGGGTAGGTCGAACGCATCGAACGCGGCGGTGGCCGCTCCGCTGGCCCACACGTTGTCCACCGGGGCCGCGGCGAAGGCGTCCACGCCGTAAAACGGTGCCGTCGTCGACATCGACTCGGCGACCACCGGGATCAGGTTCTGCACATCAGCGCTGGTCACGCCGGTGAGATCGGCATCCGCAAGGGCCTGCGCCGGGTCGGCCGCGTAGCGCGCGGCGGCGTCGGGATCACGCACCAGCGTCATCACGAAATCCAGCAAGGCGTTCGGCATGGCTCGATGCTATGCCCGCCGACCCGGTACCGGATCGGTGCGCAGCCCAACTCCGGCGAATTCCCATTAGGGGATAGCCCGTTAGGGGATCCGCGACATTAGGGGCACATGCCCCGGTAAAGCGTCGTCAGGCGCTAAGGTGGTCCACGGTCCAGACAGGAGAGAGCTCACATGACCGAACCGCTGGGGTTGTCGATCGGGATGACCAACCTGGTCGCGGCCCGCGTTGGTCGCCCACCGGTGACGCGACGATCCATCCTGAACCTGTACGGCAACCGGGCGCCCGAGGTGGGCGCCCCGTCGGAGATCCCCGGCTTCACCGAGCCGCGGCTCGTCCTGACTGGGTTCGTGGAACGCGTGGGTGACCCCGTTCCTCTGGTCGCGGCGGACGGCTCGGCCCATCGCGGCGAACAGACCCTCGCCCAGGCCCTCGACGTGATGGCGGGGCTGGTCGACGGAGGCGCCCCGATCGCGGTCGCCGTACCCGCCCACTGGGGCCCCGGCAGCGTCGGGGCGCTGCGCGGTGCGCTGCGCACCCAGCCGCGGCTGTCCCCCAACGGCGTCCCACCCGCGCTCATCCCGGACGCCGCGGCGGCGCTCGCCGCGCTGCGGGTGGCACCGGGGCTGCCGAACCAGGGCTTCATCGTGCTGGTCGATCTGGGCGGCAGCGGCTCCAGCATCACGGTGGCCGACGCGGCCGCCGGCGCCGCGATCGTCGGCCAGACGGTCCGCTACGGCGAGTTCTCCGGCGAGGCGATCGATCAGGCGCTGCTCGATCATGTGCTCAGCGGCATCGCGGCCGCCGAGAACCCTGACCCCGCGGGAACAGCGGGCACCGCCGCGGTGGGGCCGCTGGCGCAACTGCGCGACGAGTGCCGTGCGGCCAAGGAACGGCTCTCGGCGGAGACCGCGACGGCGGTGCCGGTCGCACTGCCCGCGTTCACCTCCGACGTCCGGGTCACCCGCCCCGAACTCGAGCAGCTGATGTCCGAACCGCTGACCGGCCTGCTCTCTGCGATCGAGGATGTGCTGCAGCGCAACAACATCGCGCCCGCCGACGTTTCCGCGGTGGCCACCGTAGGCGGTGGCGCGGCCATCCCGCTCGTCACCCAGAGGCTCTCCGAGCGGCTGCAGGCGCCGGTGATCACCACCCCGGAGCCGGCGCTCAACGTCGCCGCGGGTGCTGCGCTGGTCGCCAATCAGAGCCTGGCCGCCGATGCTCCCACCGGCATGGCGCCCGCCGCCGATGCGCCGACGGCGATGGGCCACGCGGCCTGGGCGGCCGGCGCCGCGGGCCTGGCCGCGACCGAGTCCGCCGGCGACGGCGCCTCCTCGGCGACGTTCCGCGCGCTGGCGTGGTCCCAGGACGACGCCGCCGGTGATCCGCTTCCGTACACCGGCGGGGACTACACCGCCGCCGGCGCCTATGCCGACCCGGCCGGCACCGCCGCGCGGCCCGCCGTCGAGTTCACGCCCCAGGACGAGGGTTACACCGACGTGCCTCCGGCACTGCCCTGGTACAAGAGGCCGCCGGTGCTGTTCGGGGTGGCAGCGGCCGCGGCGCTGCTCGCCGCGGGCGGGCTGGCGGTGACTCTGACCAGTTCCGAGGGTGATTCGGGCACGGTGACCGAGACCGCCACCCCGCCCGCCGAGACCACTCCGGTGCAGCTGCCGCCGCCGGTCACGACCGTGACGGTCGGCCCGGACGGAGTCGCGACCACCACGGTGAGCCAGCCGCCGCCGCCTCCGCCGCCGCCGGACACCACGACGCCGGCCACCACCACGACGGCGACGACCTCGCCGACCACCACCACCACGACGACCACGACGACCACCACCACGACGTCGCCGACCACGACGACGACCAGGACCACGACCACGCGGCCGACCACGACGACGCCGCCGACCACGACACAAGCACCGCCGCCCACCACGACGATCCCACCGCTGCCCGAGCCGGTGGATCCGCCCGACCCGATCATCACGACCGTCCTCCCCGAAGTCGGCGCCTGACTGCGGCATGACCAGTCCGGGGGTGCCGCGGCACTCGGATCTCGCACCTGCCGCGCGGGAGGCCGCCGCGGCGGTCGAGGCCAATCCGCGCGCCGCGCACAAGCTCGTCGTCACAGGCGGTGTCGGCACCGGCAAGTCCACCCTGCTGACCGCGGTGCGCGCGGCGCTGCTCGGTGCCGGACGCCCGGTGCTGGCGCGTCCGCCGCGGCCCGGCGATCCCGCTGACACCGTGACGGTCGTCGACGACAGCCATCTTCTCGACGGCGCCGAACTCGACCGGCTGACCGCACTCGTCGCCGACCCCGCGGCCACCGTGGTGATCGCCACCGAACCGCTGGCTCACCATCGGCCGTTGCGCGAACTGACCACTGCCCTGGAACGGGAACGGCCCGCGGTGACGCTCGGGCCGCTGCCCGCGGTCGAGGTGAGCCGGGTCGCCGCGGCGGCGCTCGGGGTGCCGGCGTCCCCGGAGTTGTTGCGCGCGTTGATGTCTGCGACGGCCGGGCTGCCCTTCCTGTTGGCGCCGGCGCTCGCCGCGGCGGCAGGCGGCGGCCACCCCATGCGGGATGCGGCCCGATTCGGGCTCATCGAGCGGCTCCGCGGGTGCGACGAACGCCTGCTCGACGCTTTCGTGGTCTCGTCGCTCAGCTTCGAGCTCGGACCCGACGACGTCGCCGCCGCGCTCGGACTGTCCTCGCAGGACGCGCTGTCGGTCGTCGACCGGGCCCGGGCGAGCGGGCTGATCGAACCGTCACACCCGCAGGACTTCCAGCACTCGGTGCACCGCGCGGTCGCTCAGATCGTCGGTACGGCAAGGCATCACGACATCGAGGTGTCGGTACTGGCCTCCCAGCTCGAAAGGGGAACGTTGACAGCCGATCTGGCGTTGCGACTGGCCGAGCACGGGCTGCGGGACGAGCGGTTGGCCACCGCGCTGAGCGAGCTGGCCGGTCACACCCGCGCGCACCCGGCCCGCACCGCGCGCCTGTACCGGGCTGCCGCCGACGCCGGTGCGACGGCGTCCAGCGCGCAACTGGCCGACGCGCTCGCCCTGACCGGTGACTGCGCGACGGCCGGCCGGCTGGCCGACGAGCTGTTGACCGCCCCCGACCCGGCCGAGCGGGCCGCCGCGGTGCGGATCGCGGCGAGCATCGCCATGCACGACACCGGCGCCGCGCAGGCGCACGCGCTGTTCGGTTGGCTGGGCCCGGTGCCCGATGCGGTCCTGGGGGCCGCGGCGACGATCGCGGCCGTCGCGGCGGGTGACGTCGCCGGGGCGCGGGATGCCGCCTCGACGCCCGCCGAGGGCCCGCCGACCTCCACCGCCCGCGCCGCGGCCGGCCTCACCGAGGGCCTGGCGATGACGCTGGACCGGCCCTACCCCGTCGCTGTTGCCCGGTTGAGCCAGGCCCTCGGCAGTGATCTGGGGTCGGCGGCGACCCTTCCCGACACCCCGGCCGCGCTGGTGACTCTGGCCGCGTTGCACGGCGGGGACGCGGTTCGGGCGCGCAGCGTGGCCGGCCGCGCGGTGCACGCGGATGCGGAGCGCGGGGCCGCCGATGCCGCCTTCGTCTCGCTGCGGCACCGGCTTCTGCAGGCCTGGGCCTTCATGCAGGACGGTCAGCTGGCGGCAGCCACCAACGCGGTCCGGCCTGCGACGGGGCCGGCCCCGCACCGCCGTGACGCGCTGTGGGCCGCGGCATTGCAGACCGGCGTCGCGCGGCGCAGTGGGGACAGCGGCGCGATGCAGAAGCACTGGTATTCGGCCATGGAGGTGCTCACCGAGTACACGGTCGATGTCTTCAGCGTGTTGCCGCTGGGCGAACTGTGGATCGCCGCCGCCCGGATGCGGCAGGTGGACCAGCTACAACATCTGCTCGACGAGGTGTTCACTCTTCTCCGCGGGCTCGATGACCCGGTGCTGTGGACCGTGCCGCTGCATTGGGCCGGCGTGCACGCGGGCATCCTGGCCAACTCGCCGGAGGCGGTGGCGCCGCACGGTCAGGCGCTGACCGCCGCGGCGACCCACTCCGGGTTCGCGCGGGCGCTGGCCACCGCGGGCCGGACCTGGTTGCGCGTCCTGGCCCATCAGGTCGACGTCGACGAGGTGACCGTCGCGGCCCGCGCTCTCGCGCAGTTCGGCCACACCTGGGACGGCACCCGGCTGGCCGGACAGGCCGCGTTACAGGCCTCTGACCCGCGGATCTCGCAGGCCATGCTGCAACTCGCCCGTGATCTCAAACACACCGCGGCCGGCGATGCGGCGGCCGACCCGGCGGACGCCGACACCCTCGCGGCCACGACGGTATCCGCGTTACCGTCCCGGCCGGCCGCGGCGCACCTGTCCGATCGCGAACGTGAGGTCGCCGAACTGTTGCTGCAGGGTTTGCCCTACCGCGACATCGGCGCCCAGTTGTTCATCTCGGCGAAGACCGTCGAACATCACGTCGCCCGGATCCGGCGACGCCTCGGTGCCGAATCGCGTTCCGAGTTGCTCTCGATGCTGCGCGCGCTGATGGAGACACCCGGCGGCGACCGACCGATCTGAGTCGCCTCAGCCACGAGTTAGGTGAGCCTTTGTAGCGGCCTTTCCCCGGTGGATGTAACTATGAGCAGGCACCGAGCTAAAGTTACCGCCCAGTAACATACTGTAAGTTACCCACGGGTAACAAGAAAACCGGAGGCACGCGTGGATACGCAGATGTTGATCAGGATCGTCGTCGGCGTCCTGATGATCGCCGTCGTGGGCGTCTTCGCCGCCAAGCGTGTGCTCTGGCTGACCAAGCTGATCCGGTCCGGGCAGCCCCTGAGCGAGGGCAACAACCGCAAGGACAACCTCCAGAAGCGCATCACCACGCAATTCGAAGAGGTCTTCGGGCAAACCCGGCTGTTGCGCTGGTCGGTGCCCGGTCTCGCACACTTCTTCACGATGTGGGGCTTCTTCGTCCTGGCCACGGTGTATCTGGAGGCGTTCGGCCTGCTCGTCGACCACGACTTCCACATCCCGCTGGTCGGTCGCTGGGATGCGCTGGGATTCCTGCAGGACTTCTTCGCTGTCGCGGTGCTGGCCGGCATCATCACGTTCGCGATCATCCGCATCGTGCGCGAGCCGAAGAAGCTCGGCCGCGACTCCCGGTTCTACGGATCGCACACCGGCGGCGCCTGGCTGATCCTGTTCATGATTTTCAACGTCATCTGGACCTACGCGCTGGTGCGCGGCGCGGCCGTGGTCGTCGGCAACCTGCCCTACGGCAACGGCGCGTTCCTCTCGCAGTTCATGGGCGCGATCCTGCGCCCGCTCGGCCACACCGCCAACGAGTGGATCGAGACGTTCGCCCTGCTCGCGCACATCGCGATCATGCTGGTGTTCCTGCTGATCGTGCTGCACTCCAAGCACCTGCACATCGGTCTGGCGCCGATCAACGTCACGTTCAAGCGGATGCCGAACGCGCTGGGCCCGCTGCTGCCGGTGGAGTCCAAGGGCGAGCTGGTCGACTTCGAGGATCCCGCCGAGGACGCGGTGCTGGGCCGCGGCAAGATCGAGGACTTCACCTGGAAGGGCTACCTCGACTTCACCACCTGCACCGAGTGCGGTCGCTGCCAGTCGCAGTGCCCCGCCTGGAACACCGGCAAGCCGCTGTCGCCGAAGCTCGTGATCATGAACCTGCGCGACCACATGTTCGCGAAGGCGCCGTACTTCCTCGACGGCAAGGAGTCGCCACTGGAGAACACCCCCGAGGGTGGCATCATCGAGAGGCTGGTCGACGAGGACGACGAACACCACGTCCCCGAATCCGGCTTCGAGCGCATCCCGGCCGACTCGCCGCTGCAGGCGACCCGTCCGCTGGTCGGCACGCTTGAGCAGGGCGGCGTCATCGACCCGGACGTGCTGTGGTCGTGCACCACGTGCGGTGCGTGCGTCGAGCAGTGCCCGGTCGACATCGAGCACATCGACCACATCGTCGACATGCGCCGCTACCAGGTGATGATGGAGTCCGAGTTCCCCGGCGAGCTCGGCGTGCTGTTCAAGAACCTGGAGAACAAGGGCAACCCGTGGGGCCAGAACTCCAAGGACCGCACCAACTGGATCGACGAGGTCGACTTCGACGTGCCGGTCTACGGCAAGGACGTCGAGTCCTTCGACGGCTACGAGTACCTGTTCTGGGTCGGTTGCGCCGGCGCCTACGAGGACCGCGCGAAGAAGACCACCAAGGCCGTCGCCGAGCTGCTCTCGGCGGCCGGCGTGAAGTTCCTGGTGCTCGGCGAGGGCGAGACCTGCAACGGCGATTCGGCGCGGCGGTCCGGCAACGAGTTCCTGTTCCAGCAGCTGGCCGCGCAGAACGTCGAGACCCTCAACGAGCTGTTCGAGGGCGTCGAACGGGTCGACCGCAAGGTCGTCGTCACCTGCCCGCACTGCTTCAACACCCTGGGCCGCGAGTACCCGCAGGTCGGCGGCAACTACACGGTGCTGCACCACACCCAGCTGCTGAACCGCCTGGTCCGCGACAAGAAGCTGGTGCCGGTCAAGTCCACCGACGGCAGCCCGAACGGTCAGGACATCACCTACCACGATCCCTGCTACCTCGGCCGCCACAACAAGGAGTACTCGGCGCCGCGTGAGCTGATCGGGGCCTCGGGCGCGACACTGACCGAGATGCCCCGCCACGCCGACCGCGGCCTGTGCTGCGGCGCCGGCGGCGCCCGGATGTGGATGGAAGAGCACATCGGCAAGCGCGTCAACACCGAGCGCACCGAGGAGGCCTTCGACACCGGTGCCTCGGCGATCGCGACCGGCTGCCCGTTCTGCCGCGTCATGATGACCGACGGGGTGGACGACGTGGCCGCGACCAGGGACATCGAGAAGATCGAGGTGCTCGACGTCGCGCAGCTGCTGCTCGGCTCGCTCGACAAGAGCACGTTCACGCTGCCCGAGAAGGGCACGGCCGCCAAGGAGGCCGAGGAGCGTGCGGCACGGATCGCCGCCGAGGCGCCCGCCAAGGTCGAGGAGCCCGAAGCCGAACCCGAGGCTGCTCCGGAACCCGCCAAGGCCGAGGCGCCGGCCGCCGCACCCGCCGAGGCCAAGCCGGCCGCGGCGGCACCGGCCAAGGGACTCGGGATCGCCGGCGGCGCCAAGCGCCCCGGTGCGAAGAAGGCCGCCCCGGCGGCCGCGGCGCCCGCAGAGGCCCCTGCCAAGGCCGAGCCGGAGGTCAAGGGCCTGGGCATCGCGGGCGGCGCGAAGCGCCCCGGCGCCAAGAAGAAGGCCCCGGCCGCCGCCGCACCGACCGCACAGGCATCGGCACCCGCAGAGGCTCCGGCCGAGGCTCCCGCCAAGCCCGAGCCCGAGGTCAAGGGGCTCGGCATCGCCTCGGGCGCACGCCGCCCCGGCGCGAAGAAGGCACCGGCCAAGACCGCGTCGCCGAACGAGGGCGCGGGCACCGTGGTGCAGCCGCCCAACGTGGACCCCGATAAAGCGGCCACCGGCACCGAGCCCGCCGACACGGCCGACTCAGATCGCGGGCTGGACGCACCCAGGCCTGAGCCCGAGGTCAAGGGCTTGGGGATCGCAGCGGGTGCGCGCCGGCCGGGCGCCAAGAAGAAGGCCCCGGCCGCGGCGCCCAAGACCGAGCCGACGCCCGAGCCGGAACCGACGGCGGCCGAACCCGCCTCGCCGGCGCCGTCGCCGAACGGTTCCGGTGACGGCGGAGACCGCGTCGTCGGTGACGAGCCCCCGGTGAAGGGTCTCGGCATCGCCAAGGGCGCCCGCCGGCCGGGCAGGCGCTGATCACGCGGTGATATCGGGGCCGCCGTCGCGACTGCGACGGCGGCCTCGGTGTTTCCGGCACCGAAATTGACTTGGACACCCGTGGGAGACTGATCGTCGTGAGTACCCATCAGGCGCCGTGGCACACGGCCAGTGGCCAGCATGCGCGCCAGCGTGAGTTCACCCAGTCGAGCAAGCTGCAGGACGTTCTGTACGAGATCCGCGGCCCGATCCACGAGCACGCCTCCCGTCTGGAGGCCGAGGGCCACCGGATCCTGAAGCTCAACATCGGCAACCCGGCCCCCTTCGGGTTCGAGGCCCCCGATGTGATCATGCGCGACATCATCGCCGCGCTGCCCTACGCGCAGGGCTACTCCGACTCCAAGGGCATCGTCAGCGCCCGCCGCGCGGTGTTCACCCGATACGAGCTCGTCGACGGCTTCCCGCGCTTCGACATCGAGGACGTCTTCCTCGGCAACGGCGTCTCCGAGCTGATCACCATGACGCTGCAGGCGCTGCTCGACAACGGCGACCAGGTGCTGATCCCGGCCCCGGACTACCCGCTGTGGACGGCGTCGACCGCGCTGGCCGGCGGCACCCCGGTGCACTACCTGTGCGACGAGACGCAGGACTGGAACCCCGACATCGCCGACCTGGAGTCCAAGATCACCGAGCGCACCAAGGCGCTGGTGGTGATCAATCCGAACAACCCGACCGGCGCGGTGTACAGCCGCGAAATCCTCGAGCAGATGGTCGAACTCGCCCGCAAGCATCAGCTGCTCCTGCTGGCCGACGAGATCTACGACAAGATCCTCTACGACGACGCCAAGCACATCAGCCTGGCCAGCCTGGCCCCGGATCTGCTCACGCTGACGTTCAACGGATTGTCGAAGGCCTACCGCGTCGCGGGCTACCGCTCCGGCTGGCTGGTGATCACCGGCCCCAAGGAACACGCGAGCAGCTTCATCGAGGGCATCAACCTGCTGGCCAACATGCGGCTGTGCCCGAATGTGCCTGCCCAGCACGCGATTCAGGTCGCACTGGGCGGACATCAGAGCATCGACGATCTGGTGCTGCCGGGTGGCCGGCTGCTCGAGCAGCGCGACGTCGCCTGGGAGAAGCTCAACGAGATCCCCGGGGTGTCCTGCACCAAACCCAAGGGGGCGCTGTACGCGTTCCCGCGGCTGGATCCGGAGGTCTACGACGTCGAGGACGACGAACAGCTGGTCCTCGACCTGTTGCTGCAGGAGAAGATACTGGTCACCCAAGGCACCGGATTCAACTGGCCCACACCGGATCACCTGCGCATCGTGACACTGCCATGGGCCCGTGATCTGGCCGCCGCCATCGAGCGGCTGGGCAACTTCCTGGTCAGCTACCGGCAGTGAGCAGCCCGCGCGCCGACAGTACCGACGCGCGTGGGCCCACCGCCTCCCTGATGTTCCTGCTGAAGATCGACCATCGCTCCTGACGCCCGAACACACGGTGCAACAGCGCGACATAGCGGGTCAGGGTGTCCATGTCACCGGTGGCCGCGAGGTAACAGCAGGTGCTCTCATAGGCGATCAGCAGATTGTTCTCGACGGCGTACTCGACCAAATGCGGTGTGGTTTGGATACTTTCCATCGCCGACAGCGTTCGGCCCAGATCCGCGCACACCCCGTCGGCGAACCCGTCCATGTCCGTGCTGCGGTCGAACCGCAGTTCGTAGGGCGCTCCGGGCGCCAGCGCCTCCCAGCGGCGGTTCAGGAGCAAACTCTGAGGCGGGTGCAGTTGATGCTCATGCCCCGGGCAGGCGGCGTCGACCTCCCCCGAACCCATCCCGACGTTGACGAAGAACCCGTGCCACCGGGTCACGCCGTTGTGCCAGTTGTTCTGAAAATTGATCCTGTCGCGCAGCGGGCCTCGGGGGCGTTCGAAGTCGTGGCCCGACCTTTCGAATCCCCGTTCCAACAGAAACGCGCCGACCGCCCCGGACAACATCGCCTCGAACGACCGTCTCAACCGCGCCCGCTCGACCTCCCTTTCGACCATGCACTCAGGCTAAGGCCGGCCGTCGAAGCGTCCGCGCGGCAATTTCCTAGGCTGGTCGGGTGTCTCACGCGCACCCGCACCCGCACTCGCACTCGCTGAACGGCCCGTCACCGCTGGGTCCGCTGGCGGCCAGGATCGTGGTCGGTCTGCTCGTCGCGATCGGGATCGCGACGCTGATCGGCGGTGCCCTGTTGTGGCCGACCGGGGAGAAGGCCGACATCCCGCTGCCGTTCCAGAACGCCGCGGGCGGGGCGGTCACCACCGAGTCCGGGCACGTGCTGTCCAGCAGCGCCGCGGTGTGCGGCAGCCCGTCGGCGGGCGCGGTGCTGACCTCTGATCCGATACCCGCCGAGGGCGACCGCGCGGCCTGTGTGCAGACGCTGGTGCGCATCGATTCCGGCCCCAACCGCGGCGCCAACACGCTGCTGGAGTTCAGCGGCGGGCCCGGCCAGCCGGTCCTGGCCGTCGGGGACGACATCCGCATCAGCAGGCAGGTCGATGCCACCGGCAGCACCACCTACGCGTTCTACGACTACGAGCGCACTTGGCCGCTGACCGCGCTGGCGGTGGCGTTCGCGATCGTGATCGTGGCGGTGGCCCGGTGGCGGGGCCTGCGAGCCCTGGTCGGCATCGTGGTCGCCTTCGGCGTGCTGGTGGTGTTCCTGTTGCCGGCGCTGCGCGACGGCGCCCCGGCCGTGCCGGTGGCGTTGGTGGCGTCGTCGGCGATCCTGTACGCGGTCATCTACCTGGCCCACGGAGTCAGCCTGCGTACCAGCGCCGCGCTGCTCGGGACGCTGGCGTCGCTGCTGCTGGCCGCGGTACTGTCCTGGGCGGCAATCGAATTGGCGCATCTGACCGGACTGTCGGAAGACCAGAACAACGAGGTCGCGGCGTATCTGGGCAATGTGTCGATCACCGGGCTGCTGCTGGCCGGCTTCATCATCGGCTCCCTCGGCGTGCTCAACGACGTGACGGTCACCCAGGCATCCACGGCCTTCGAACTCGCCGCGCTCGGCAACGGTGCGGGCCGGCGCGACGTCTTCGTCGGCGCGATGCGGGTCGGACGCGACCACATCGCCTCCACGGTCTACACGCTGGTGCTCGCCTACGCGGGCAGTGCCCTGCCGCTGCTGTTGTTGTTCAGCGTCGCGAACCGCTCGCTGGGCGACGTGCTGACCAGCGAGAGCGTCGCGATCGAAGTCGCCCGCTCGGCGGTCGGTGGAATCGCGTTGGCGTTGTCGGTGCCATTGACCACCGGCATCGCGGCGTTGCTGGCCACCCCGCAACCAGCCGGGCGTTGACGGCGGCGTTTGGCCGGTAAGCCGTCGGGTACACGGGCGCACGTGACCCAGCCTCAATACACCTCTGAAGTGACTTTGGAGGTCGACGGTCATCGGAGCGCGGTGACTGTCGACCATCGCGTGACGCTGTTGGACATGCTGCGGGAGAGGCTTGGCGCGACCGCGCCGAAGAAGGGGTGCGACCACGGGCAGTGCGGCTCGTGCACCGTGCTGGTCGACGGACGCCGGGTGGTCAGCTGCCTGACGTTCGCGGTGGCGGTCGACGGAGCGCGAGTCACCACCGCGGCGGGACTCGGCACCGGCGACGAGCTCCACCCGGTGGCGCAGGCGTTCCACGAGGAAGACGCCTTCCAGTGCGGGTACTGCACTCCCGGCCAGATCTGCTCGGCCGTCGGCATGCTCGACGAGGCCAAGTCCGGTGCCCCGAGCTTCGTCACCGACGACCTGGAGGCGTCTCCGGAGCTCACCGACGCCGAGATCCGTGAGCGGATGAGCGGAAACCTGTGCCGCTGCGCGGCCTACCCGAACATCGTCGCCGCCATCGAGAAGGCGGCGGTCCGGTGAAGCCTTTCGACTACCACCTCGCCACCAGCCCGGCCGACGCGGTGGCCACACTGGCCCGGCATCCGGGCGCGGTCTACCTGGCTGGCGGCACCAACCTCGTCGATCACATGAAACTCGGTGTGGCCGAACCGGATCTGCTCGTCGACGTCAGCCGCCTGGAGCTCGCGGAGGTCAGCGCCACCGACGACGGCGGCGTCAGCATCGGCGCCAACGTGCGCAACAGCGAGCTCGCCGCCCATCCGGTGATCCGGTCGCACTACCCGATGCTGACTCGTGCGTTGCTCTCCGGCGCGTCCGGGCAGTTGCGCAACGCAGCGACCACCGCCGGTAACCTGTTGCAGCGCACCAGGTGTGTGTACTTCCAGGACGTCACCACACCATGCAACAAGCGGGTCCCCGGCAGCGGCTGCTCGGCGATCGGCGGCTACGTGCGCTACCACGCCATCCTCGGCGCGTCACCGAACTGCGTCGCCACCCATCCGTCCGACATGGCGGTCGCCATGAGCGCCCTGGACGCCCAGATCGTGGTCGAGGGCACCGAGGGACCGCGTTGCATCCCGGCCGGCGAGTTCTACCGCCTGCCCGGAGACGAACCGCACCGCGACACCGTCCTCGAGCACGGTGAGCTCATCACCGCGGTCGAACTCCCGCCCGCCCCTGCGAACGCGGTGTCCGACTATCGCAAGGTGCGTGACCGGGCCTCGTTCGCGTTCGCCCTGGTGTCGGTGGCCGCCGAACTCAGCTTCGTCGGCGAGGCCATCGCGACCGCGCGGATCGCGCTCGGCGGTGTCGCGCACAAGCCGTGGCGGGCTCGGCACGCCGAAGAGATGCTCAACGGCGCGCTCGCGTCCGAGGATGCGTTCGCGGCGGCCGCCGATGCCGAACTCGCACCGGCCGAACCGTTGCCCGGCAACGAGTTCAAGGTGGAGCTGACCCGGCGTGCGCTGATCGCGCAGCTGCGCATGCTGACCGAGCGAGGCCGGCGATGACGCTGCTGCAGCCGCGGGCAATCGGCGCCTCCGTCGCGCGCCGGGACGGGCGGGCGAAGGTCACCGGCACCGCCACGTACGCGTTCGAACAGCAGGTCGACAGTCCGGCCTATCTGCATCCGGTGCAGTCCACCGCCGCACGCGGGCGCGTCATCGCGATGGAGATCGCTTCGGCCCGTGCCGTCGACGGTGTTCTGGATGTGCTGACGGTGTTCGACGCGCCGGAGCTGGCCGACACTTCCGATGGCGAATTGGCGATACTGCAGGACGCGCGGGTGCATTTCCGCGGTCAGATCATCGGCGGCGTGGTCGCCGAGACCGCCGAGATCGCCCGTGAGGCAGCCGCGTTGGTGGCGGTGGAGTACAGCGAAGAACCCCATGACGCCGAGCTGCGCCCGGATCATCCCGGCCTCTACACCCCGGAGTCGGTGAACGCGTCGTATCCGTCGGACACGGCCGAGGGGGACGTCGACGCGGCGCTCGAAGCCGCCCAGTTCACCGTCGACCAGACGTACACCACACCCATCGAGCACAACAACCCGATGGAGCCGCACGCTTGCATCGCACGCTGGAGCACCGACGGCGGCGCCACGTCGGTCACTCTGTACGACTCCACGCAGGGAGTGCACGCGGTGCGCAAGACGCTCGCGCCGCTGTTCGGGTTGGATCCCGAGCACGTACACGTGGTGGCGCCGCATGTGGGCGGTGGGTTCGGTTCCAAGGGCGCGCCCCACGCCCACAACGTGCTGACGCTGCTCGCCGCGCAGCGGTCCGACGGACGCCCGGTGAAGCTGGCACTGACCCGCCAGCAGATGTTCTCGCTCGTCGGCTACCGCACGCCGACCATCCAGCGGTTGCGCCTTGGTGCGGAACGGGACGGACGCCTGACCGCCCTTGCCCATGATGTCATCGAACAGACCTCGGCGGTCAAAGAATACGCCGAGCAGACAGCGGTGACGTCACGCAAGATGTACGCGTCGCCGAACCGCCGGACATCGCACCGGCTGGCCGCGCTCGACGTGCCGGTCCCGTTCTGGATGCGGGCCCCGGGCGAGTGCCCCGGCACGTTCGCCGCCGAGGTGGCGATGGACGAGCTCGCGGTGGCCGCCGGCATCGACCCGATCGAACTGCGGATCCGCAACGATCCCGAGGTCGATCCCGAGACGGGTAAGCCCTGGTCGGGTCGGCATCTGGTGGAGTGCCTGCGGCTCGGCGCCGAGCGTTTCGGATGGGCGGCGCGTGATCCGCACCCCGGCAACAGGTTTGTCGGCGAATGGTTCACGGGCCTCGGGGTGGCGTCGGCGACCTACCCGGGGATGGCGATGCCGGGCAACGCGGCTCGCATCACCTACGCCGCCGACGGCCGCTACGAGGTGCACATCGGCGCGGCGGACATCGGCACCGGAACGTGGACGGCGCTGTCCCAGATCGCGGCGGATGCACTGGCATGCGACCTGGCGGCGGTCGATCTGCACATCGGTGACACCGCTCTGCCGCCGGCGTCGGTGGCGGGCGGATCGTCGGGCATCACGTCCTGGGGGTCGGCGATCGTCGCTGCGGCCCAACAGTTCCGGCGTGACCACGGTGATCCGCCCGCGGTCGGGGCCACCACCACCGCGGAGTCGGCCGAGAACCCGGATGCCGACGCGTACACCGTGGCGTCGTTCGGCGCGCACTTCGTCGAGGCGCGCGTCAACCGGGACACCGGCGAGATCCGCGTGCCGCGCATGCTCGGGGTGTTCTCGGTCGGCCGGGCGATCAACGCGCTGACGCTGCGCTCGCAGCTGATCGGCGGCATGACGATGGGTCTGTCGATGGCGTTGCACGAGGAGAGCGTGCGCGATCCACGCTTCGGGCATGTCGTGACCCAAGACCTGGCGAACTATCACATCAGCGCGCACGCGGATGTGCAGGACATCGACGCCATCTGGCTCGACGAGGTCGACGAGCATTTCAACCCGATGGGTTCGCGCGGCGCCGGGGAGATCGGCATCGTCGGCTCGGCCGCGGCGGTCGTCAACGCGGTCTACAACGCCACCGGGGTCCGGGTGCGCGGCCTGCCCGTCACGCTGGACAAGGTGCTGGCCCGCCTCTCCCTGCACGACTCGACGAAGCCATCGAGGATGCGGTAGGAGAACTCGCACGACCCCCAGTTGACTTCGGGATGCCACTGCACCGCGGTGAACGGGTGGTCGGGGGACTCGAAGGCTTCCACCAAACCGTCGGGGGCGTACGCGGCAGCGGTAAAGCCCTCGGCCAACCGGCGCACCCCTTGGTGGTGCTGGCTGTTGACCTTCATGCGGGAGCCGGCCTGCGTCCACCGCGCGATGCGGCCGCCTTCGACGAGCTCGACGTCGTGCGCGGTCTCGAGCAGGGCCTCCTCCCCCAGACGGTGCGCGATCGGCGAGGGGAAATCGCGGGGCAGATCCGCATAGAGCGCACCGCCGCGGGCGGCGGTGACGAGTTGGGCGCCACGGCAGATCGCCAATGTGGGGAGACCCAGTTGCCAGGCGGCTTCGAACGCCGCGATCTCGTTCTCGTCGCGGACCGGGTTCACCCAGGTCAGTGTCGGATCCTCGGGGTCTCCTCCCCATCGGCGCGGATCCACGTCTCCGCCGCCGCTGATGATCAGCCCGTCGACGGTCCCGACGGTGTGTGCGATGTCGACGATCGAGCTCGCGCACTCGACCGCCATCGGTATCGCTCCGACGGTTTGCAGGCCGTCGAACATCTTGCGCCAGTGCACCATCCGGTCGAGTTCGGTGGCGTTGAGGGTGACGGCAATCAGGGGTTTCGCGGTCATGGGTTTTCCTCGTCGGGGCCTGCGTCAGCTCAACCGGACGGCGATCCTGCGCAGCAGCTTGGTCGCCAGGATGTACGGCGTCGCACCGAAGGGCCACTGCGAGACGACCTTGCCGGTTCCGGCACGGAAATAGTTGTGGGTCTTGGCCCAGACCGTCTTGGCGAGCTGGGCCTGCAGCCAGTCGTTGTAGATGACGAAGGCCGATCGGCGCACGTCGATGACGCGGCTGCCGGTCTTCGCGGCGCGGCGGATGAGGGAGGCGGCGAAGTCGGCTTGCGCCTCGTAGAAATGGACCAGCGGTACGGAGTTGGTGTTGGGCCCGTACATGATGAAGAAGTTCGGGAAGCCGGGCACCATCATGCCGAGGAATGCCTCCGGCTCTCCGCGCCACGCACTGTGCAGCTCCTGCCCGCCCTGGCCGTAGACCTGGTAGTTGCCCAAGTAGTTCGCGGCGTCGAAACCGGTGGCCAGGACGATGACGTCGAGATTGTGTTCGTCGCCGTTGGCGTCGATGGCGCCGGTGCGGGTGAGGCCTTTGAGCGCGTGAGGCACCAGTGTCACCTTGGGGCTGCGCAGTGACGCATAGTAGGTGTCGCTGCACACGGTGCGCTTTCCCTCGAAAGCAAATGTGGGCGTGACCTTTTCGAGAAGATCAGGACGCCCGGCGAGCTCTCGCCGCATGAACTCCAGCGAAGCTTGGTGCCGCCGCCTGTGGAACCTTCCGGTGCTGCGGGCGTGACTCGACCGCAGCTGCCTGCGGTCATAGTCGAAATACAGCGCCCACCGGCGCCACGCGTAGACCGCGCGCAGTCTGTTGAGTCGGCGCTCCAGCGGCGTGAAGTCGCGACTGTTCTTGGGCACCAGCCAGTTGGGCTCGAGCTGGAAGATCGTCACGTCTTCGGCGACCTTCTCTGCCTCGGTGACCACCTGGACCGCCGAGGATCCGGTGCCGACGATGCCGACGGACTTGCCGGTGAGGTCCAGGCCGTCGATCCACGCCGAGGTGTGGCACATCGCGCCCCCGAACTCGTGTTCCTCGCGGGCGAACGGTGGAACGACCGGGATGTTGAGGAACCCCACGGCGCTGATGACCGCGGTGAACTTCCCGTGGTCCGTGCCGGAGGACGTCGAGACCGTGTGGGTCTGATCCTCGTCGGACCAACGGACGTCGATGACCTTCTCGCTGAACCTGATCCGCCGGGGCAGGTCCCACTCGTGGGCCACCCGTTCCAGATACTCCTGCAGTTCCTGCCAGCCCACGTGGGTGCGGGTCCAGTCGCTGCGCGCGTAGGAGAACGAGTACACGTGCGACTCGAGGTCCACCTCCGCGCCCGGGTAGCGGTTGAACCACCAGGTGCCGCCGATCCCCTCGCCCTGCTCGAAGATGACGAAGTTCTCGATACCTTTCTGGCGCAGCGCGATCGCGGCGGCCAGGCCGCTGAACCCGGCACCGATGATCGCCACGCGTGGGGCTGGGACGGTTGCGGTCATCGGTGCTGTCTCCTCGCTCGTGCCCGGATGGGCGATGCAATCTCAAAAGCTCTATAGGTTCAGTATTTAGACCATTAATGTCGGTGTCAATAGCGGCCCGCCGGCCGGTCTGTCTACTTGGTCTGGGCGATCCAACCGCCGTCGACCACCAGGTCGGTGGCGGTGATGAACGATGCTTCCTCCGAGAGCAGGAAGCGGATGGCGTTGGCAATGTCGGCTGGAAAACCCAGGCGGCCCAACGGGGTCCGCTCCTCCATGTTGGTGCGCCGCGCGGGGTTCTCGCGGTACAGCGGCTCGATCATCGGAGTCAGGATCGCGCCCGGGCACACGGTGTTGGCGCGGATACCCTCCGGCGCGAGCTGCAGCGCGAGGCTGCGGGTCAGCGAGACCACCGCGGCCTTGCTCACCTGATACGCGTCCAACGGTGAATCCATGTTGCGCAGGCCGGCGATGCTCGCGACGTTGACGATGCTCCTGCCATGGCCGGCCCGCAGCCACGGCACCGCGGCGACGGTGAGCCGCCGTGTTCCGTGCAGGTTGACCCCCATGGTCAGTTCCCAGACGGACTCCTCGGCGTCGAGGCTGGATCCGTCTCGGTCGAAGAGCGCCACTCCGGCGGCGTTCACCAGGTAGTCGAGCGCGCCGCCGGGTACCGCGGCCAGCAGTTCCTGGGGGTCTCCGTGGAGGAGGTCGTACGGGACGTACTCGACGTCCGAGGGGAGCCCGGGCAGGGCCGCTGCGAGGTCGGTGGCGAGGACGTGAACGCCGTCCGCGGCCAGGCGCGCCACCGTCGCGGCGCCGATCCCGCCGCCGGCACCCGTCACCAACGCGGTGCGGGTCATCGCTGCTGCACCGCCAGCGCCTCCGACAGCCGCCGCCCGGCGAAAGTCATCGCATCGGAGGCTGTCGGGAACACCTCGTCGAGACCGAAGAACCCGTGCACCATGCCCGGGGTCCGATGGGTGGCCGTTGGCACACCGGCCTCGGCGAGCGCCTCGGCGTAGAGCTCGCCCTGCGGACGGATCGGGTCACATTCGGCGAGGATCACCGTGGCCGCGGGCAGGCCGTCCAGGTCGGCATCGAGAATGCTCACCCGGGGATCGGCGGCGGCGTCGCTGCTTGGCAGGTAATTGTCCTGGTGCCATTGCATCTCGTCACGTTCGAGCATCACGCCCTGGTACTCGTCGTCGAAGCCGCGCGTCAGATCCGTCATGGTCACCGGGTACACCAGCAGCTGGTGGCGCAGCGCCGGCGCGCCGGTGTCACGGACGTGCAATGCGACGGCGCCGGCGAGGTTCCCGCCCGCGCTGTCGCCCGCGACGGCCAGCCGGGTGGTGTCCACTCCCAGGCCCGAGGCCGGGTCGGCCGCCCAATTCAGCGCGTCGATCGCATCATGGACCGCGGTCGGGAATCGCGACTCCGGGCCCCGGCGGTACCCGACGGAGAGCACCGCGCTGCCCGACGCGTTGGCCAGCAGACGGGTCGCCACGTCGTGGGAGTCGATGCTGCCCAGCAGCCAACCGCCGCCGTGGTAGTACACGGTCAGCGGCAACGCGGCGGCGTCTTCCGACGGCAGGTACAACCGGCCGGGAATGCTCTGGCCGTCACGGGTCGGGATCGCCACGTCCCTGACGCGGTGGATCGGCGGCTTCGCCAGCGCCCCGAAGGTGTCCTCGAAGTTCTGCCGGGCCGTGGGCACCGGCAGCAGGTGCGCGTTGGGGCGCCCGGACTTCTTGGCATCGGCGAGCATCTTCTGGGCGATGGGGTCGATGGGCATCGGAACTCCTGTGAAACGTGTTGCGGGGAAACAGAACGAACGGTAGGGGTCAGACGCGTTCGTAGTAGCGGCGCATCTCCCAGTCGGTGACGGTGTGGGAGTCGAACGCGACCAGTTCACTGCGGGATGACGACAGCAGGTGTTCGAACACGTCGTCGCCCAACGCCGCGCGTGCCATCTTGCACTCCTCGAACAGGCGCAGCGCCTGATGCAGCGAGGTCGGGACGACCGGCACGTCGGTACCGGTCCAGGCGTTACCGTCGAAGATGTCCGGCGCGGGCAGCTCACGGGCGATGCCGTCGAGTCCGGCGGCGATGGTGGCCGAGTACGCGTAGTACGGGTTGACGTCTCCGCCGGGGATACGGTTCTCGACCCGGAACGACGGGCCGGTGCCCACCAGCCGGAACGCGCACGAACGGTTGTCCGCTCCGAGCGCTATGGCAGTGCCGGCGAACTGGTCGGGCTGAAACCGCTTGTAGGAGTTGACCGTCGGCGCCAGAAGCAGTGTCATGTCGGCGGCGTGGCTCAGCTGACCGGCCACGAACGACCCGAACTTCCCGGACATCCCGACGGTCTCCGCCGACCAGCTCAGCGGCAGGCCGTCACAGGACCACATGCTGACGTGCAGATGGCAGGACGAACCCACCTCGTCGATCTTCGGTTTCGCCATGAACGTCACCGTCAGGTCCGCGGCGTGGGCGAGTTGCTTGACCCCGTACTTGAACAGCACGTGCCGGTCGGCCATCTCCAGCGTGTCGCAGTAGTCGAGGGTGACTTCCTGCTGACCGAGTCCCCACTCCGGTTTCGAGGACTCGATGCAGACACCGAAATCGGGCATCTGGTTGCGGATCCGTTCGATGAACCAGTCGTCGCGGCTCGACTGGATCATCTGGTAGTCGGAGCGGTAGTCCGACAACATCTTCAGGTTCTGGTAGCCGAGCTCCCAGGCCTGCCGGGGCGGGGTGGCGGCAAGGAAGAACTCCAGTTCGGAGGCGAACTTGAACGTCAGGCCCTGTTCGCGCGCCCGCTCGATCTGCTGCCGCAGGATGGTGCGCGGCGCGACCGACAGCATGGTGTCGGACTGCGATTCGTAGGCGTCACAGATGACCAGCGCGACGTGCGGCTCCCAGGGCACCCGCCGCAGCGTGGTCAGGTCGGGGACAAGGCGGATGTCGGCCCAGCCGTTGGCCGCATTGGAGACCGGCAGATCCAGAGGGTTCATCTCCAGGTCGACCGCGAAGATGAAGCTGCTGGCGTTGATCCCCGCACCGCGCAGCCCCAGCGACCGGAACGCCGGGATCGTCAGCCGCTTGCCGACGAGGCGACCGTAGGGGTCGGGGGTGGCGCAGACTACGGTGTTGATCTCTCCGGTCGCGGCGAGCTTCTCGAACTGGTCGAGGTCGAGG